>NZ_JAFLQX010000003.1:0-558594 GCF_017579965.1 Salegentibacter sp. BDJ18 | reverse complement strand
CTTCAAAAATTCATCGTTAAATAAATCCTCTTTTTTCATACTGTGTAAAATTTAAAATTAGACAAAAAAATAACAGGGGTCGCGACCCCTGTTATTTTTCTATTTACACAGTTTATGAGATAGTCCTCAATCTGCATCTTTTTTACGAACGGTAGTGATATAGCTTTCGGGTAGTTTTTGCCCTTCTTCCCTGACTTTTTTAACTACCTCCAGTACTTCTTTAATTTTATTGTAAATCTTTAATTTATCTTTTTCAGAGAGTTCGTTAACCTTCGTGGCCGGATGAATTTTAACCTGAAATAATATTTCATCGGCATATAAATTCCCAATTCCGGCGATGAGTTTTTGATTCATTAGCAGAGCTTTTATCGTCCCGGTTTTACCCTTTAAAATTTCAAAAAACTGTTCTTTTGTAAGGGCAAGCGCATCAACTCCCAGACCGTTCTCTTTCTGAAATTTAACCAGACTTTCTGCTAAATAAAGTTTTCCAAATTTACGCGGACAGGTAAAAGAAACCCGGGAATGGTCTTCAAAAGTAAGTGTGAGTTGTGCATATTTAGGTATTTCTTCGTGCTGATAATACTCCAGTTTTCCGGTCATCCCAAAATGTACCACCAAAACTCCTTTATTTTTTAAATTCAGGAAAAGATATTTTCCTAAACGTTCACTCCCAATAAATTGATTGTCTTTTAGGGTTTCCTCAAATTCATTTTTATCCGACTGGTATATTTTCTTATCACCGGTCTCAACTTTTACGATCTTCTTATGCAGAATAGTAGCATCGGCATATTTTTTCTGATAGGCAACTTCGGGTAGTTCTGGCATATTCTCTGTTCTCTGTTCTCTGTTCTCTGTTCTCTGTTCTCTGTTCTCTGTTCTCTGTTCTCTGTTCTCTGTTCTCTGTTCTCTGTTCTCTGTTCTCTGTTCTCTGTTCTCTGTTCTCTGTTCTCTGTTCTCTAAAATATTAATGATTTCAGCTTTAGGCTTATAAATTCATCTTAAACTTCAAGACAGTCATTCAAAAAAGCTTCATTTGTCCGTCTTTGTATTGTTCGTGTAGATCGCAATTTAAAACCGGCCTTTCTCTTTCCTTAAGATATTTTGCCTTAGCTATTTTAAACTGCTGTGCCACCTGGCTGGCAAATTCACCTTCGCCTTTCATTCTTGTTCCAAACCTGCTATCGTTTAAACTTCCACCGTGAACATTTTCTATTTGATGCAAAACTTTATCGGCCCTGTCTGGCATCGCTTTCCTAATCCAATCGGTAAAAATGCCTCCAATAGCTCCGTTTAACCTTACAATGGTATAGCCAACACCCAGTGCGCCCCTCTCGGCTACTTCTTTCACCAGCGGCATAATTTCGTGGGAATTTATTGAGGGAATTATTGGCGCCATCATCACGTTCACAGGAATACCAGCTACAGAAAGCTTTTCTATAGTTTCCAGCCGTTTTTTTATACTAGCCGTTCTGGGTTCCAAAATTCTTCGGGTTTCTTCCTCGAGGGAAGTGACCGATAAGCTAACCTGAACCAAATTATCTGCAGCCAGGTCTTTTAAAATATCTATATCCCGCTGTACCAGGGCGTTTTTAGTGATAATACCAACCGGATGTTTATACTTTAAAAAGGTTTGAAGCAGCTGTCTCGTAATTTTTAGTTTTTTTTCGATTGGCTGATAACAATCTGTATTTCCAGATAGCACAATAGGGGTAGCTTCCCAATTTTTGCTACTAATCTTCTTTTGCAGCAGTTCTACCGCATTTTTTTTTACCAGGATTTTTTGTTCAAAATCAAGTCCCGCACTATAGCCCCAATATTCATGAGAATTACGGGCGTAACAATAAATACAACCGTGTTCACAGCCCTGATAAGGATTTAACGAAAATCCCATCCCAACATCCGGACTGTTCACTTTATTTACAATAGTTTTTGGAAAAGTATCTATTAAAACCGTTTTAGAATTTTGAACCTCATCGCCTTCAGTAGCGCAATGGTTGAGAAAATCATCACGAAATTCATGATCGTGTGCGTCAAATCGGTTATGCACATTTAGCTGTGCACCTCTTCCGTAGATAAAATCTTTATTATTGGACATATTACAAATTTATGGAATATATCCTATTTATAGAATAAAAAATAAGCTTTAACATCCAAAAATTAAATTCTGAACGCTAAAGCTTTTATTTTAGTTACCCGGAAAATCGGCTTTACGTTTGTTTAAAAATGCCGAAGTGCCCTCCTCAAAATCTTCGGTTCCAAAAGAGTTTCCAAATTCACTAATTTCCACTTCAAAACCATTTACGCCATCTTCGTAATTTGAATTTATAGCTCGAATTGCCGCGCTTATTGCCACTAAGGAATTCTTCATAATTTTTCCTGCAATCTTTTCGGTAAATTCTATCAATTCTTCAGGTTCACAAACGTGATTCACAAGATTATACTGAAGCGCCTGATTGGCATCTATCATTCCCGCGGTCATAATCATTTCCATTGCACGACCTTTTCCTACTAATTGCGGAAGTCTTTGTGTGCCGCCATAACCGGGAACCACCCCAAGTGAAGTCTCAGGAAGTCCCATTTTGGCATTATCGCTAGCAATCCTGAAATGAGCAGCCATTGCTAATTCGAGTCCGCCACCAAGGGCAAAACCGTTTACCGCGGCAATAACCGGTTTAGGAAAATTTGCTACAAAATCGAATAATTTCGCCTGACCTTCAGCTGCAAGTTCGCGACCTTCTTCAGGAGAGAAATCGGCAAATTCACTAATATCTGCACCGGCAACAAAAGCCTTTTCTCCCGTTCCGGTTAGAATGATCACTTTTACTTCTTTATCTTCTTTTGCTTCAGTAAAAGCCTGGTGCAATTCTTCAATGGTATCGCGGTTTAAAGCGTTTAATTTTTTAGGACGGTTAATTGTAATTTGTAAAATACCGTCGTTATTTTCGGTTAAAATATTTTCGAATTCCATATTTAAAATTTTTGGTTCGTTCTTTATTATTTAGGAAAACGTAACTTAAAAGTAGTACCCCTTCCTGGCTTAGAAGTAAAGTTAATACTTCCATTATAAGTTTCCACAATATTCTTTACCATAGCAAGGCCAAGCCCCATTCCGCTAGATTTAGTAGTAAATTTAGGTTCAAAAACTTTCTCTATATTTTCTTCGGAAATACCTGCACCGTTATCTGAAATGATCACGCAAACATTCTTTTCTTCCTCGTGAATACTTACCATTATACGCGGATTTTTCTGCTTATCCATTGCCTGAATGGCGTTTTTTACCAAATTGGTAATTACCCGAATGAGTTGCGTTCTATCAAATTTTGCGAGAATTTCTTCTTTTTCGCTGGAAAACTGAATATAATCTTCATTAAAAATATCCAGTGCAAGTTTTACAATTTTGGGAACATTCAACATTTCGTTTTGTTGAGCGGGCATTTTCGCAAAATTCGAAAAAGCTTCAGCAATAGAACTCATCGTATCTATTTGATTAATAAGTGTGGTAGAATATTCGGCTACTTTTGCTTCAATTTCGGGATCGTTTTTATCAAAATTCCGTTCAAAACTTTGTACGCTTAAGCGCATTGGAGTTAACGGATTTTTAATCTCATGAGCTACCTGTTTGGCCATCTCCCGCCACGCCTGTTCCCTTTCGCCGGCGGCAAGTTTTACCGCGCTTTCTTCCAACTCGTCTATCATACTATTATACGCAGCTACGAGCGTATAAATCTCTTCGGAAGCGTTATTTATATCTATTTTCTGGTTGCGTTTATCCAGGCGGGTTTCAGTAATTTTATCAGAAATAATCTTGAGAGATTTGGTGATATATTTAGAAAGAAAATAAGACATAATAATCGCCAAAACAAGCATAAACAAATACACCTCCAGCATTCTTAAGAGAAAATTATTCAAGTCCCTATTTAAAACCGTATCATCCTGAACATAGGGCAGGTAAAGTATGGCCAGGGGTTTAAATTTTTTATCTAAAATATAAGTATATGAAGACTGAAATTTTTGCCCATTAATTTCGGTTTTCTCAATATATCGTTTGTTTTCTGAGCGTTCCAGTTTTCGTAGAATATCTTTATCCAGTTGATTATCTGTGGTATCCCTAAAGAAAGATTGATCTGATTTTATTAAAAGTTGACCCTGAAAATCATAAATATTAATTTGCATCTCGTGCACCTGGGCCATTTCGTGAATCTTATTCCGCTCCCCGAAGATCATATCAATATTCTCGGTATTAATCAGGTAGGTTGTACTGGCGAGAATAAACTTTATATTCTCCCTAATAGCCTGCTCCTTCCTTTCCAGGCGTTCGCGGTGGTAGTTTTCAGCTTCCAGCTTATATTGATAAACTGTGATCCCAACAATTAAAATTGAAGCTCCCAACACCAATAAAATCATGGAGATAAATATGCGGGTACTTAAAGAAAGTTTTGAAAGCTTCATAAACAATTATTAGCGCAAATTAATCAATTATCACACCAATTAGGCATCGGGGTTTTTAGTTCTAATTCGCTTATACATTTTAATTCCCAGCATAAGCATTCCCGCCAATAAAAATATTCCTAAAACTCCGTAGATCCAGTTTAGAGCATCTTTTATAATCACTAAAAAAATAACTGCAAAGAGAATTAAAGTTGAACCTTCGTTCCATAACCTCATTTGATTGGATGTCCATTTTACCACATCATTTTGAAGTTCTTTAAAAATAAGATGACATTTAATATGGTAGGCGTATAGTACCACAACGAAACCCAGTTTTACCAACATCCAATCTTGCGAAAGCCATCCCGGTGCTAAATAAAGTAAAAGAAAAGCAAATAAACTCGCTAAAACAGCCGAAGGCCAGGTAATTATAAACCATAACCTTTTAGTCATTAGTTTAAACTGGTTGGCAAGAATGCTTTTATCGGGTTCAGGTTTTTGAGTAGCTTCTATATGGTAAATAAATAAACGCGGAATATAAAAAAGCCCGGCAAACCATGTGATTACAAAAATAAGGTGCAAAGCTTTTATGTACTGGTAATATTCTATCACAGATTAAGGTTTTTTGGTTGGGTTTTGATGGGTGTTGAAGACGGCCAGGATTATAATTTCCTGATTGTCAATTTCAAAAATAATTATGTAAGGAAAAATATCAAGGAGAGCATTTCTATAATTACCTTCCAATCGAAACATATAAGGATTAGATTGAATTCGGAACAAGGTGTGTTCAAAATCATCTAAAAAACGCTTTCCTAACCCAATTTGTCTGGCTTCATGCCAATCAATCGCAAGTTCTAAATCCAATTGGGCTGAAGAGTCTATTTTCAGTCTAAAACCCATATTTCTTTTCAATTTCTCCTCTCGCCTCCTCCCACGGAAGTGCCTTTGACGTACCATTTTTATGCGCTTCCAAACGACGATCCAATTCTTCTAGCTGCTCTTTAGAAAGCAAGTTTTGAAGGCTTTCTACCTTGTAATCTTCCCCAGGTTCATGAGCATTTACTCCCTGCAATAATTCTTCAACTTGCTTTAACAAAGCAAAATCGTTACAGGCAATAATCTTCTGAATCAATTCTATTTTTAGAGCTTCTTTATCCATTATTTCAGGCTTTCTAACAAAGATAGGGATTTATGAATTTTTCTTCAGCAGAAATATCAGGAGGTTTTAGGCTTTAATTTTAATCTCATTTCGCGGTTTAAAAAATAGGCAGTAACCACTGTTGAAAGTAAATCTGCAATAGGAAAGGAGATCCACACCCCTATTTTCCCAAAATAATTAGGTAAAATTAAAATTAGCGGAATAAAAAAGAAACCCTGCCTGGACAAAGTAAGCAACAATGCCGGTACGGCTTTACCCACGGCTTGAAAATAAGCAGCACCAATTAGCTGAATCGCTACAATGGGCGTGGCAGCAAAAACCCAGCGCATCGCATTGGGAGTTTCGGCAATAATCGTTGTATTTTTAGTGAAAATGCGAACAATTTCTTCAGAAAAAAACATAATCCCCCCAAATACCAGCAAACCCAAACCACAAGCATATAAGATAGCAGTATTTATACTTTTGCGAACCCTTTGATATTTTTCGGCACCATAATTAAATCCGGCAATTGGCAAAAATCCCTGCGTAACCCCCAATACCGGAAAGAGTGCAAACATGAGCATTCTGGCTATAATTGCATAAATCGCCACGGCATCTTCCCCGCCAAGGTCAAATAAAATATTATTCATAAGCAGGTAGATTACACTTACTACCGCCTGCCGGGATAAGGTAACAAAGCCAAGGGAACCAATTTCTCTAAGAATGCGTTTATTAAGACCAAAATCTGGTAAACTAATTCTAAGTTCAGAATTTTTGGAAAGGAAAAACCAAAAAACATAGGCAAAACAAAAAAGATAAGAAGCCGTGGTAGCCCAGGCCGCGCCCCACATACCAAGCTCCATTTGATTTATAAAAATATAATCTAGAACTAAGTTTGCCACAGAGGGAATTATCATGGCAATCATAGCGAATTTTGGTTTCCCTTCGGCACGAATTACCGTATTGCCCATCATACAAAGCGCCAGGAAAGGCACTCCATAAAGCACAATGGTATAGTAAACTTTTGCCGGTTCAAAAATATCGCCTTTTCCGCCAAAAGCAGGAATAAGCGAATCCACAAAAAGAAGACCTATAATTACTAACCCAATAGTAAGAATTAGCGTAAGACTTATCTGGTTTCCGAAAGTTTTAAGGGCCTTTTTACGATCATCGGCACCCAGCGCTCTTGATATTATAGAAGAACCACCAATGCCAATAGCCATTCCCAGGGCGGCGATAAAAAACGAAACCGGAAGCACTACATTTATCGCTGCAATAGCGGTAGAGCCAATCCAGTTTCCTACAAAAATGGTATCGATTAAAATATTAAGCGACATGACCAGGATTCCTACCGAAGCCGGTGCCGCTTGCTGTACAAGTAATTTACCTATTGGTTTTTCTCCGAGGTTTCGAGAATTCACCGAGGCCATTACGCTTCAACGGGCTTTTGATGCGCCCACTCATCTACCCAACGAGAAAGTACGTTCACCCAATCGTCCCTATCATTAAGACAGGGAACTACTGTAAATTCTTCCCCGCCAACTTCGTGAAAAATCTCTTCTCCTTCCATCGCTATTTCTTCTAAAGTTTCCAAACAATCTGAAACAAAAGCGGGGGTTACAATAGCCAGTTTTTTCATTCCCTGTTTTCCGAATCGTTCTATAGTTCTATCGGTATAAGGTTGCAACCAAGGGTCGAAACCTAAACGCGATTGAAAGGAAACGCTATATGAATTCTCTTTTAATTCTAAATATTCAGCTACAAGCCTTGTAGTTTCAAAACACTGGTGACGATAGCAAAATTGATGCGCTGCTGAAGCGGTTTGGCAACAACTTCCATCAATTTTACAGTGGGATTTAGTTACATCACTTTTTCTAATATGTCGCTCTGGCACCCCGTGATAAGAAAACAATAAATGCTGAAAATCTTTCCCTTTTAATTTTTCTGAAATACTTTCCGCTAAAACCCGAATATAGTCTGAGTGATTATAAAAAGGCGGCATTGTGGTAAATTGCATTTCCGGAAAATATTCTTTTCTAAGTTCTTCGGCTAAAACTAAAATAGTTTCGGTAGTAGCCATGGCGAATTGAGGATATAATGGAAATAGCAAAACTTCGTCTACCCCTTTATCATGCAATTCCTGAAGGCCCGATTTTATACTTGGTTCTCCATAACGCATTGCCAAAGCAATTGGCACAGAAGTGTTTTTATCCATTTTAT
Source organism: Salegentibacter sp. BDJ18 (assembly GCF_017579965.1). Lineage (NCBI taxonomy): Bacteria > Pseudomonadati > Bacteroidota > Flavobacteriia > Flavobacteriales > Flavobacteriaceae > Salegentibacter > Salegentibacter sp. BDJ18. The sequence continues at coordinate 550,808 of NZ_JAFLQX010000003.1, read as the reverse complement.
CCTGAAGGCGTTCTGATAAAACAATTAGGGGTGAACCCTCGTCCCACCAAATTTTTTGGTAAGCTTCCGCCGATTTTTTGGGTCTTGTATTTAGTACAATTCCCCTTACCAAAAGTACCCTGGCCCAATAGGGAACGTCAATTACACGTTCATCCATTAAAAATTCGTCCAGGTATTCCTTTACATCTTTCGGGTCGGTGCTTTTTGGAGAGCCCAAATTTACCAATAGTACGCCTTTACTCATATTTTTCTTTTTCAACTTCAAAAATAGGTTTATTAAAAGTGTAATTAAGTATTACATTATTACACTTTTTTATGCCTTAATAGAGGATTTAGTTTTTTGTTTTGTCTAACGCAAATAAAATACTCTGTAGAATATGTTCCTGAAATAACGGCTCAATATAAGACTGAATGGTATGTCCCAACCCAGTATAAATTGAAACGCCGCCGTGACCCGTTTCCCTAAACCAGGCAATAGGATGTTCTTCACCGTTAGTACCACCCCGGTACGAATTCTCATCAAGATACAAAAGTACCTGCATTTTAGGGTTTAGGTTTCTGTAATTATACCATTCATCAGTTCTGGTCCATACTTTTGGCAGGTGAGAAACCGCGGGATGTTTAGGCATATTTAATTTTATATCAGCTTGTTGAACTTCTGGATGCCCATCAAAAAAGCCACCAACCAGTTCTACAAACCAGGGCCAATCCCCTTCGGTATCTGCTGCAGCGTGAATTCCGAAGAAATTACCGCCATTTTCTATATAATTTTTGAAGCCTTCCTGTTCCTTTTCATCAAAAACATTTCCGGTAGTATTCAAAAAAATCACTAAATCGTACTTTTTAAGATCTTCGCTATGAAAATTATCGGCATCTTTAGTAGAGGTCACTTCAAAATCATGGTCTTCGCCGAGGTCTTCAATAAAAGTTCTCCCGGTTGGAATGGAATTATGCCAGAAACCTTCGGTTTTATAAAATAAAAGCACTTCTTTTTTATCTTTTTCATCTTCATCTTTTGTTTCCTGGGCATTTCCTGAAAGTAAACCGAAAAAGATGAGCATATAAACGGCGACAAATTTTTTAAACATAGAGCTAAGAATTTGAAGTTAAAGACATAATATATTTCTTAGGCGTAGTGCCAAATTTTTTCTTAAAAGCAGCAATAAAATGACTCGCGGTGCTGTACCCAACTTTTAAACCAACTTCGTTCACGTTAAAATAGCCACTATCTAAAAGTTTCCTAGCATATTCCATTTTATAATCAAAAAGAAAACTGTACACCGAATCGCCATAAATTTGCTTAAAACCTTCTTTAAGTTTTTTAAGACTTAGGCCAATTTCATCTGATAATTCCTGAAGCGAAGGCGGCTCGGCCATCCTGGAAATTACAATATCCTTGGCTTTTCTTATTTTTATAATATTTTCTTCATCACTAAGAAAAGGACATTGTTCTACATTAGGGTCTTCTGTCCTGTTAAAATATAGACTCAACAATTCATAAGCTTTTCCTTTAAAATAGAGATTTTTAATACTTGGAGTAAGATTAAAATTCATTACCTGGTTGAGCACAATGGCCATAGAAGGAGAAATGGGCGCATCTTTATAATACTTTTTATCTTTATTATCGGCACTTAAAAAAGTGATATAACCAGCTTCCTGTGAAAAGAGGGAATGGAACTTTTTAATAGAAATTACCAGCGAAATTAACCAGGAATTTGGCTCCAATACCAAATTTAGGGGCAGGTCTTGCTGCGGATTGTACAATAGCAAAGAACTTTCTCCATTAAGCGGAAGTTCATATTTGTTGTTATTAAACAAAAACTTGCTGGCGCCTTTTAAATTGAAATGAAACTGGATAAAGCTACTATCTATATTCCTAATAATTCTCTGATTCTCAGTGGTTTCATTTTGAAACTTTAAAAGATAAAAACCATCTTCAATTTTCAGCTCTTCAATAAATCCTACAGCGTTATTTTTATCTTCTAAGATCATTTTTTTGAATTTAAGTCTATTTAGAACAATTCTAAACTGTTTGCTCTAAACCGACTATCACTACTGCAAAAGTAAGTATTTACTATTTTTTAAAGTTATAAAAAACCTAAAATAACTGAAAGCGATACAAAAAGTACTTTGAGCGTTACTTTTTGGTTTAGGATTAGTTTAATTTTGCCCCGAATACCCTAAATAGGTTCATGGAAGATTATCATATTGCAAGCGGAAAACATTTTTACACCATAGGTCTTAGCTACAAAAAGGCCGATGCAGAGATAAGAGGACATTTTAGTTTAAATGAAGAAGCTAAACAAGGCTTGCTTAAACAAGCTAAAGAGGAAGGTATTGATGCCATTCTTGTAACCTCTACCTGTAACCGCACTGAAATCTACGGTTTTGCACAACACCCTTTTCAACTTATTAAATTACTTTGCGAGCATACCCACGGCACGGTAGAAGAATTTGAAAAAGTGGCTTATGTGCATAAAAATAAGCAGGCAATCTCTCATATGTTTAGGGTGGGTACCGGTTTAGATAGTCAGATTCTTGGCGATTTTGAAATTATTAGTCAGTTAAAAGTTGCTTTTGCCCGTTCCAAGAAACACGGCCTGGTAAATGCTTTTTTAGAACGACTGGTAAATGCCGTAATTCAAGCCAGTAAACGTATTAAAAATGAAACCGAAATTTCTACAGGGGCCACATCAGTGTCTTTTGCTTCGGTTCAATACATTTTAGATAACGTTCCAAACGTTTCAGATAAAAATATTTTGCTTTTTGGGACAGGTAAAATTGGAAGAAATACCTGTGAAAATCTTATAAAGCACACACAAAACGAACATATTACCCTTATTAATCGCACCAAGGACAAAGCGGAAAAAATTGCGGGTAAATTCAACCTTATTGTAAAAGATTACGCCGATTTACAGGCAGAAATTAGAAATACCGACATTTTAATTGTCGCCACAGGAGCACAAAACCCTACTATTTCTAAAGAATTAATCTATTCCAACAAAAATTTGTTGGTTTTAGACCTTTCTATACCTAAGAATGTTTCAGAAGATGTAGCGCATTTGCTTAATGTAAAATTGGTACATCTGGATCAGCTTTCAAAAATTACCGATCAGAATTTAGAACGCAGAAAACAGTTTATTCCGGAAGCCGAAGCTATTATTAAAGAGGTAGAAACCGATTTTAATAAATGGCTGGAAACCCGAAAATTTGCGCCTACCATAAAAGCTTTAAAGAAGAAGCTTAGAAGTATGAAAGATGCCGAACTTGATTTTCAGCGTAGAAAAATTTCAGATTTCAACGATGAGCAGGCAGAGATTGTGAGCGACAGGATTATTCAAAAAATTATGAAACACTTTGCCAATCATTTAAAAGGAGATTCCACCACTACCGATGAAAGCCTGGAATTGATCCAGAAAGTATTTCAGCTTGAAGAACAGGTAAAATGAGCAAAGTAATTCGCATTGGCACCAGGGACAGCGAACTCGCACTTTGGCAGGCAAAAACAGTGCAAAACGCACTGGAAAAAGCCGGTCATAAAACCGAGCTAGTTCCCGTTAAATCTACCGGAGACCTAAATTTAGATCAGCCGCTTTACGAAATGGGCATTACCGGGATTTTTACCAAAACCCTGGATGTAGCCATGGTTAAAGGCAAAATTGATATTGCGGTACATTCTATGAAAGATGTACCCACAGCACTACCTAAGGGCATTGTTGAAGCTGCGGTTTTAAAACGTGCCAACACCAAAGATATTCTTATTCATAAAGGCCTGGATTTCCTGGAAAACGATGGTACTATCGCTACCGGAAGTTTACGCCGTAAAGCCCAGTGGCTAAACCAATATCCTACTCATAAAGTGGTAGATTTACGTGGAAACGTAAACACCAGAATGAAAAAATTAGACGATAATAACTGGAACGGAGCGATTTTCGCTGCCGCCGGGTTGGAACGTATCGCATTAAAGCCAGAAAATTTTGTAGATCTCAACTGGATGATTCCCGCACCCGCACAGGGCGCAATGCTCGTAGTGGCAATGCAGGAAGATAAATTTACCCGTAAAGCACTTGCATTATTAAACCATAAAGAATCTGAAATTACCGTACATATTGAACGTGAGTTTTTAAAGGTTCTGGAAGGTGGTTGTACCGCACCAATTGGAGCTTTAGCCACGGTAGACAAAGATCTTGTTTACTTTAAAGGTGCACTTTTTAGTTTAGACGGAAAAGAAAAGATAGGCGTTGAAAAAACAGTTGCTATAAATGAAATTGAGAATTTTGGAAGGCGTTGTGCAGAAGAAATTCTTAGCAATGGTGGCGCAAAATTGATGCAGGAAATTAAGGCTGAAATTAATACCGAAGGCTAATTTTCATCTAAAAACTTATGAATGAAGAGCATTCTCTCTACCAAAAAACTCAGCACTTCCCAGAAACAATTATTTCTAAATTCTGGCTTAAGTTTGGTGGAATATGATGCGATTAATACTGAAACTACCAATTTTAAATTTCCTTCAGAAAATATAAAAAATGCCATTTTTACCAGTAAAAATTCGGTAAATGCGGTTTCAGGAAAGGTTCAGGTTAAAAATTGCTTCTGCGTAGGAGAAAAAACCGCAGATTTAGCCAATGAAAGCGGATTTCATATTCAGGAAATTGCAGATTACGGGAAAGATTTAGCTGAAATAATTATTCAAAAATATTCTGAAGAAAACTTTATTTTTTTCTGCGGAAATAAAAGAAGAGATGATATTCCGGAAATCCTCAAAAAGAATCGAATAGATTTTAAGGAAATTGAAGTTTATAAAACTACATTAAGCCCAAGGGCATTTTCCCAGGAATTTGATGGAATTTTATTTTTTAGCCCCAGTGCAGTGCAGAGTTTTACGGCCAAAAATCAGTTGAACGACACTACCGCTTTTTGCATAGGAAACACTACTGCTGCAGAAGCCAGGAAACATACAAACAATATAATAACCGCTACCAAACCTTCTATTGAAAATGTGATTGTGCAGGTAGTGAAATATTTTAAAAATAAATAGTTTAAGGAAAAAATCCGTATGTTATAAGGCATACTCCTGCAAGGTTTTTAAAACCTTGTAGGTTTGCTTCAAACTACAAGCAATAATGAAATTAGAAACGCTAGATAAAGACTATTATTACCACATTTATAACCGCGGAATAAATGGAGATAACATCTTTACTAATGATGCAAACAAAGTCTATTTTCTTAAGCTTTATAAGAAATATCTCACTACAAAAGTTGCTACTTTTGCCTATTGCTTACTCAATAATCATTTCCATTTCTTAATTAGAATCGAGGAAGAACCTAAAGAAGTTATTCAAGCCTTTTCAAACTTATTTAATGCTTATGCCAAGGCATTCAATAAGCAGCAAAATAGAACTGGAAGTCTATTTGAAAAACATTTTAAGAGAATCCGTTTACATAATGAAGAATATTTAAGGAAGTTGGTTTTTTACATACATCTTAATCCTCAGCATCATTTTAATGATAATTTTGAAAACTTTCGGTTTTCTTCTTATAAGGCGATTATTTCTGAAAACAAATCTTTAATAAGAAGAGAAGAAGTAATTGGATTATTTAGTGATGTGGAAAATTTAAAATATTCGCATAGAAATAAAAGTTTAGAATTAGAGGATAAGTTTAAATTGGAATGATAAATTATGTGAAATTTTATACCTACAAGGTCAAAAAGACCTTGCAGGATAAACCTAACTCCTCTAAGGTTTACAGAACCTTGTAGATTGGTAGGAAAACAAGAACATTAGAAAAATATAAAAATGATAAAAAACGATCTATTTCTAAAAGCTTTAAAAGGAGAAACGGTAGAACGTCCACCGGTTTGGATGATGCGCCAGGCAGGCCGTTACCTCCCCGATTTTATGAAGCTTAAAGAAAAATACGACTTTTTCACACGCTGCAGAACCCCTGAATTAGCAACCGAAATTACCGTGATGCCTATTCATCAAATAGGGACTGATGCCGCAATTCTATTTAGTGACATTTTGGTGATTCCGCAGGCAATGAATATTGAGGTAGAAATGAAACCCGGTATTGGTCCCTGGCTACCACACCCAATTCGTACCTCTAAAGATGTAGACAATGTAATAGTTCCCGATATCGAGGAAACATTAGGCTACGTGATGGATGCTATAAAAATGACAAAACAGGAATTAAATAATGAAGTTCCGCTAATTGGTTTTGCTGGTTCCCCTTGGACAATTCTATGCTATGCCGTGCAAGGGCAAGGTTCAAAAAACTTTGATAAAGCGAAGAAGTTTTGCTTTACTAATCCGGTGGCTGCGCACCAATTATTACAAAAAATCACCGACACAACTATCGCCTACTTAAAAGCAAAAGTTGAAGCCGGAGTTGATGCGGTACAAATTTTTGATTCTTGGGGCGGAATGTTAAGCCCGGTAGATTACCAGGAATTTTCCTGGAAATATATTCAGCAGATCATTGATGCTTTAAAAGATGAAATCCCGGTTATCGCCTTTGGAAAAGGATGCTGGTTTGCCCTTCACGAGATGGCAAATTCAGGAGCTTCAGCTTTAGGTGTAGACTGGACGCTTAGCGCAAGGAATGCGCGTTATTTAAGTGGCGGAAGAATCACCTTACAGGGTAATTTTGATCCTTCAAGATTATATTCTCCACCTGCAGAGATCAAAAGAATGGTGACCCAAATGATCAATGAATTTGGAAAGGATAGCTATATTGTAAACCTTGGCCACGGTATTTTACCTGATATTCCGGTAGAAAATGCCCAAGCATTTGTAGATGCGGTAAAAGAATATAAAGCTAATTAGTGGCAGTCTGGGCGCGGATTAAAAATATGAACTTTAAAGAACTGTTCGCGGTCTCTAAAGTTTTTATAAGTAAACCGCGCTATATTTTACCAACCTACCGGGCAACGATTAAAACCATAAAAATTTGTGACGATCTTTATAAAAAGGAACATCATAAAAATGGAAAAGAAAATGCCTTTAGACACGCCCTATGGAATTATTTAATTTGCCAGAAATGTTTTAAAATTTCAGGATCGGTTGAAGCTGCCAGGATTTGGAGCGACCATTTTACAGGTTTACACGAAAAACTTTCTCCAAACCAAAAACTGGCCAAAGCAATGGATTTACACAACAACCGGTTTGGACAGGCTTTATTTAAAGGAAATGAACTTCCAACTGAAGAAATTATTCATCTGTTTCAGCAAAAAATGAAAGTGGCCACAAAGGTTTCCAAAGTAGAAGAAATAGGAAAAACGATAGATAAACTGGTTTATATTGAAGATTGAAAATGAGAGCGGAATTTTATAAATATATTGAAGATTTACAGGATTGCATTTGCGAAAAACTGGAAGAGATAGACGGCACAGCCAAATTTCAACAGGACCTTTGGGAACGGGAAGAAGGCGGTGGTGGCAGAACCCGGGTTATAGAAAACGGTGCTGTTTTTGAAAAAGGCGGCGTAAATATTTCGGCAGTGCACGGACCTTTGGCTCCGGCAATGCAACAATATTTCAAAGTTGGTGATGTAGATTTTTTTGCCTGCGGACTCAGTTTGGTGATCCATCCAAAAAATCCAATGGTACCAACAGTTCACGCTAATTGGCGCTATTTTGAAATGTATGATAAAGAAGGAAACGTTTTAGACCAGTGGTTTGGCGGCGGGCAGGACCTTACGCCTTATTATCTTTTTGAAGAAGATGCCGAACATTTTCATAAGGTTTCAAAAGAAGCCTGTGATAAACATTCCCCGGAGTTTTACCCGGAATACAAGAAGAAATGTGATGAATACTTCTGGAATTCCCATCGAAACGAAGCCCGTGGAATTGGAGGATTGTTCTTTGATTATTTAAAAGCTTCCGAAGAAAAAAGTATTGAAGACTGGTACAATTTTGTAACCGAAGTTGGTGATAGCTTCCTGGAAGCTTATGTCCCAATTGTTGAAAAACGTAAAAAGCTATCATATTCTGAAGCAAATCGGAATTGGCAGGAAATAAGACGTGGCCGTTATGTAGAATTCAATTTGGTACACGATAAAGGCACCCTTTTCGGTTTAAAAACCAACGGAAGAATAGAAAGTATTTTAATGAGTTTACCTCCGCATGTGCAATGGGTTTACGATCATCATCCCGAACCCGGCAGCGAAGAAGAGAAAATATTAAAAGTTTTGGAAAAACCGAAAGATTGGGTTTAACTGAAAACTGATTTACTGAGAACCGAAAACTGAAAATATGTATCCACTAAGAAGAAATAGAAGACTTAGAACCAGCGAAGCGATGAGAAGCTTAGTTAGGGAAACCGCAATAACTCCAAACGATTTTATCGCGCCACTTTTTGTGGTTGAAGAAAAAAACAAGAAGGAAGAAATCGCTTCTATGCCTAATTATTTTAGGTTTAGCCTGGATTTACTGGAAAAGGAAATTAAAGAGCTTTGGAGTTTAGGGATAAAATCGGTTTTGCTTTTTGTAAAAGTACCGGACAACCTAAAAGACAATGCTGGAACCGAAGCTTTAAATGCTGACGGACTAATGCAACGCGCTATAAAAACAGTAAAAAATGCTGTTCCCGAAATGCTGATCATGACCGATGTTGCGCTGGATCCTTATTCGGCTTATGGGCACGATGGCGTGATTGCCGATGGAAAAGTGATCAATGACGACACTACCGCTATTTTAGCTGAAATGGGACTTTCCCACGCTAAAGCAGGTGCCGATATTCTTGCCCCTAGCGATATGATGGACGGCCGAATTTTTGAAATGCGCAGTCTATTGGAAGATGAAGGTTTTCACGAAACCGGAATTATGAGTTACAGCGCGAAATATGCTTCAGCATTTTATGGGCCTTTCCGGGATGCACTGGATTCTGCACCTGTTGATGCCGAAAATATTCCGAAGGATAAAAAAACCTACCAAATGGATCCTGCAAACCGCGAAGAAGCGGTTAAAGAAACCCTTATGGATATTGAGGAAGGCGCCGATATTGTAATGGTAAAACCCGGCTTGTGCTATTTAGATATTGTTCGTGATATTCGAAATGCAGTAGATGTGCCGGTTGCAGTTTACCAGGTTAGCGGCGAATATGCAATGATTAAAGCTGCAGCCGAAAAAGGTTGGTTAGACCACGATGCTGTAGTTTTAGAACAATTAACCGCCATAAAACGAGCCGGTGCTTCTATGATTGCCAGCTATTTTGCTAAAGATGCTGTGAAATTGATTTCCTAATTTTATAACTAAAATTTAGCGATAACCAATCAGGTTTTTATATACATTTGCAGGGTGAAAAACCAGAAAAATTTGAAAGCTTTATATGCGCTGTTTGCCATATTATTTATGTCCTTTTCAGGACAGGGCTTCGCTTTTTCTGGTTTTCCTGCTCATAATCTTGATTCCCGAAATTATGATTACCTGCAGGCTGACCAAAATCAGCAGGCAGTAATATTTTCTGAAATAATTTCTTCTGAACACATTTCTTCAGAAGAAAATTTTCCCGGCTCTGCGGGTTACTTAGTTTCTGCATATTCTTCAAAGGAAGAATTCCTAATCCCGATTGGCAAAACTTCAATTTTTAGCTTTTTAGATCGGCGGCAATTAATACTTCAACATATTTATCCCTTCCATTTTTTCTGGTGAAATAGAGTTTTTATTGAAAAAACTATAAGCTTTTTCATGCTTACAAGGCTTTAAAAAAGCATAACAATAATTTCACCTAAAAAAATCAAAAAAAATGGATACCGCATCTACGCTAATAGGCCTTGGGCTTTTAGCTGTGTTTGTGCTGCCAATATTATTCTTAATCTGGCAACAAAACACCAAAGAAAAAAACAGACTTAAAAACCTTAAAGAATTAAGTATAAAAAACAATTTAAACACCGATACGATAGAAATTTCGGCTACTTTACTTTTGGGATTAGACAGCAAGGCTAAAAAATTACTGGTTATAGAGCCTACCAACAATATGCAACACCAGATATTGGACCTTAGTTATATAAAAAATGCTAAGGTAAGTTCACACCCATTTCCAGATAAACCCGAGCTAATAAAAAGAATTAGCCTGGACCTTTCTGAAAACAGAAATAATAAAAAACTTACCGAAATTATTTTTTATGATGAGGATGATAACTCGAGTAATAATGCTTCAGAAAGGCTAGTTATAGCCCAGAAATGGAACCGAATAATTAGCGAAAAACTTTCTGCTTAAATCTCATTAAATTCAGTTTTAACTGCCCCACCCCTAACCGGGTGGGGTTATTTTTTTTAGGATTTACCATTTCTTTGCAAAGGATTGTTATAATAATCTTTAATTTAGTGATTCAAACAACCAAAAGCCAATATGGGATTACTCATTTTATATGCTACTCTTTCCATTTTCTTTTCTTTTATGTGTTCTATCCTGGAAGCCGCTTTATTGAGTGTAACCCCTTCTTATATAAAAATAAAAAATAAGGAAGGAAAAGCATATGCTAAAACCCTTGCTAATTTTAAGCAGGATATAGACAAGCCTTTAATAGCAATTTTAACCGTTAATACTATTGCGCATACGGTTGGTGCTATTTTAGTGGGAGTACAGGCCGAAAAGATATACGGGGATGGTGGCAATGCAGTAGGAATTGTTTCAGCGATTATGACGGTGGCTATTTTAGTTCTTTCTGAAATTATTCCGAAAACCATTGGTGCCACATACTGGCAAGGCCTGGGGAATTTTACTGCAAAAACCCTTAAAATAATGATCTTCCCACTGAAGTATACCGGTATACTTTGGCTTATGATGCTCACCACAAAACTAATTGGGAAATCGGCTCACGTTTCTTCTATGAACAGGGAAGAATTTGCGGCAATTACAGATGCAGCAGAGGAAGAAGGCGTTTTTGATGAAAGTGAAACTACGGTAATTAAAAATCTACTGGTATTTAAATCGGTTAAAGCAAAAGATGTAATGACGCCATATTCTGTGGCTATTATTGAAAATGAAGATACCAGTATTGAAGAATTTCACCGAACCCATAAAAACCTTAAGTTTTCCAGAATTCCAGTTTATAAGAATCAAACCAACAATGTTACCGGTTTTATTTTGAAAGATGATGTGTTGGAGGAAATGATAGATGATAAAGGTGGTGAACCTTTGAGCACTCTAAAAAGAGATATTTTTATGAGCGCTGAAGATACTCCCATACCAGAGCTCTTTGAAAATTTTGTTCAAAAAAGAGGACATATTTCCATGATCGTAGACGAATTTGGCAATACCGTAGGCCTGGTAACTATGGAAGATATTATTGAAACTTTACTGGGGCTTGAAATTATGGACGAGAGCGATAGTATTGAAGATATGCAAATGCTTGCCCGTCAAAACTGGGAAAAGCGCGCAAAACGTCTTGGATTAATTCAAAGGAAAGATAATGATGAACCAAAATCAGATATTTCTGAAAACTCCACTGGGGACAGCCAGGATTAGCGGAGACGAAGAAGGAATTTGGGCCATTCAAATTCTGGATGAGCAGATCCCGACTTCTACGGAAATTCCCGATTTTCTTCAGCCTGCAGCACAACAATTAAACGATTATTTTAAAGGGGAACTGCAAGAATTCAGTTTAAAATTAAACCCTAAGGGTACCAATTTTCAGCAAAAAGTATGGAAAGCTTTAAGTGAAATCCCTTTTGGAAAAACCTGTAGTTACCTGGAACTTTCAAGAAAATTAGGCGATGAAAAAGCGGTGCGAGCGGTTGCGTCTGCAAACGGAAAAAATCCGCTTTGGGTGGTAATTCCCTGTCATCGTGTAATTGGAAGTGATAGATCTTTAACCGGCTATGCAGGCGGTTTACATAGAAAACAGTGGCTTTTAAATCACGAAAATAACACGTCGCAACTCTCAATGTTCTAAAATTTCAGTTTTATGAATAGATTTTTAAAGATTTCCGGAACCGTAATTTTTGTACTTCTAATCGCTGTAATTATTCTTATAACTTTTGATTTTGGATATATTTTCCGCGGAATGCAGGCCACTTATTTCCAGGGAGAAAAAACAGCATTTATAGACGATTATCCTCATTTTGACAACCGACTTATTGAAGCGGGAACTGAAGTGGATACCTGGCCCAAACATTCAAATTACAACACTGCCACGCCCACTGATGATCTTGCCGAATTAAATGAAGAACTGGAAACTGCGGCTTTTTTAATCATAAAAAATGATAGTATTTGGTTTGAAGAATATTACCAGGAATATGGCCCCTATTCTAAGACCAATTCGTTTTCTATGGCTAAAAGTATTGTTTCAGCAATGCTGGGAAAAGCAATTAAGGATGGCCATATTACCAGTTTAGAACAACCGGTTTCCGATTTTTTTCCGCAGTTTAAAGAAGAATTAAAAGTTGGAGATTTGGCTTCTATGGCTTCTGGGTTAAACTGGAACGAGAACTATTACAACCCATTTGGGATGACTGCCAGAGCTTATTTTGATGAAAATATTCGGGAACTGGTTTTGCGTCTTCAAGTTACCGAAACCCCCGGAGAAAGCTTTAAATACCTTAGCGGAAACACTATTCTTCTTGGGATGGTGATAGAAAAAGCTACAGGAGAAAATCTTTCAGAATATTTAAGTAAAAGTTTCTGGAAACCGCTGGAAATGCAAGAAGATGCGCTTTGGCAATTAGACAGCGAAGAAAGCGGAATGGAAAAAGCATACTGCTGTATTGCCTCCAATGCCCGCGATTTTGCAAGATTTGGCAAACTCTACAAGAACAAAGGAAAATGGAACGGAAAACAAATCCTGGATTCAGAATTTGTAGCACGATCTACCGAACCGCGTTTTGAAGATAGCCCGCAATATGGGTATGGGTTTTGGCTGAGTGATTATAAAGAAAAAGATATTTTTTATATGCGCGGCATTTGCGGGCAATATGTGATTGTAATCCCCGAAGACGATTTGATTATTGTAAGATTGGGGGAAAACCTTATTAAAAAAGACGAAGACGAAGAACACGCGCCCGATTTCTATAAGTATATTGATGAGACTTATAAAATGCTAAACGATGCTGCAAACAATTAAGCTGGAGAATATTCTATTTCTCGATATTGAAACCGTGCCCGAATTTGAAAATCACGGCCAACTTTCTGAAGACAAAAAATTGCTTTGGGAAGAGAAAACCCAATACCAGCGTAAAGATGAATTTACTGCAGAACAGTTTTATGACCGGGCCGGGATTTGGGCAGAATTCGGTAAGATTGTGTGTATCTCTGTTGGTTTTTTCAGCTTTAAAAATGGGGGAAGAACTTTTAGACTCACCACTTTTAGAGATAAAGAAAAAACCCTGTTACAGGAATTTGCTAATTTATTACAGGAACATTTTTCAAAACCGCATCACCTGCTTTGCGCGCACAACGGTAAAGAATTCGATTTCCCCTTCATAGCCCGCCGAATGTTAATTCACGACCTGGCACTTCCTTTAAAACTCAATTTATTTGGTAAAAAACCCTGGGAAGTTCCACACCTGGATACGCTGGAACTATGGAAGTTTGGTGATTATAAACATTTTACTTCGCTAAAATTACTCACCAATGTTTTAAAAATCCCATCGCCAAAAGATGATATTTCGGGTAGTGATGTTAGAAATGTGTTCTACAATGATAAAGACCTGGATAGAATTGTAAACTACTGTGAAAAAGATGTACTTGCCATTGCCCAGGTTATTTTAAAACTGCGGCAGGAAAAATTGCTGGAAGCTTCTGAAGTAGTAAGCGTTTAAGAACCTATTTTTAAATATGAGTTTTATCAGCAATAAAGCATTTTAACCTTCCCTAAAGATTTAACTATCATTTTATTACTAACTTTAGGTTATAACCAATAAAACCAACAGTTATGTATTTGTATATTGAAATGTGGAATGTAACCGGGAAATGGATAGACCTGTCTAAAGATAAGAGGCGGGAACTCATGGAAAATATGCAGGATAGAATTACCGGTTTAAAAGATAATGGAGTAGAAAATCTTGGTTGGGCTCTAAACGACGAGCACACGCATTACCGAAGTCAATATCGCTACGTTACGGTTTGGAAAATGCCCTCTTTAGATAATGTTGAAACATTAGAAGAAAACTTAAAGAAAGTAGGTTGGTACGACTATTTTTCTCAAGCCAATACCCGTGGAAAAATTATTTCCCAGGGAGAAGCTATAGACTTTTTAGTAAATCTTGAAGCAGAATCTACTTCACTCACCTAATGTGAATTAAAACAGAAATATTTTCCGGCAGTAGCTTAGAGTTACTGCCGGATTTTTTTATAACTGCATTTCAGGAATATCACCTTCTACAAGTAACTTTCCTTCTGTAGCTTTTTGAATCTCCTCTACACTTACGCCGGGGGCTCTTTCCAACAATTTAAAACCATCTTTAGTAACTTCAATAACCGCAAGGTTAGTAACAATTTTAGTCACACAGGCAACGCCGGTTAAAGGCAGCGAACATTTTTTAAGCAACTTAGAATCTCCCGCTTTGTTGGTATGCATCATCGCTACGATAATATTTTCGGCACTGGCAACAAGATCCATGGCGCCGCCCATACCTTTTACCATTTTCCCCGGAATTTTCCAGTTGGCGATATCGCCATTTTCAGCGACTTCCATTGCTCCTAAAATAGTAAGGTCTACGTGCTGCCCTCTAATCATCCCAAAGCTCATTGCAGAATCAAAGAAACTCGCACCGGGAAGCGCCGTTATGGTTTGTTTTCCAGCATTAATAAGATCGGCGTCTTCCTCTCCTTCTATTGGAAATGGTCCCATTCCTAAAATTCCGTTTTCACTCTGAAATTCTACTTCTATATCATCGCGTACAAAATTGGCTACGAGGGTAGGAATTCCAATTCCCAAATTCACATAATACCCATCTTTCACCTCTTTGGCAATACGTTTTGCTATTCCTTCTTTGTCTAACATAATTCAATTTGAAAATTTGACTATTTGCTGATTTGAAAATTCTGTTTACCGTCTTTTAGACGAACTTATAATCTTTGAAGTTATCTTTATAATAGAGGTTAATTCTGAAAAAAGTTCTTCATCTGGATCTGGAAGATGTTTTGATGCTTTGCAAAGTTTTAACCAATAGTTAGTTTCATCGGCTTCTTTAGCTGATATTTTAAACTTATGAATAAAATCAGCATTGCTTTCAGCATTTTGGGCTTCCCAAACATTTGCTCCAATTGAAGTACCACTTTTAAAGAGTTGAGAACACATTTCATATTTATGGTTTGATCTCAATTTTTCTGAATAATCGATAATCTTCAATGCAAAATCAAAAGTTTTGCTTACTATAATATTATCCTTATCATCCCTCATAACCAAAGTGTAACTAATTAATTTAACTTTCGATTTTTAATAAGCTGTGGCAATTTTATAAAAATGTTTAATCAAGAAATCATCATCTTCAAATTATCACATTTTCAAATCTTCAAATCATCCTTTATTAGTTATTTGTTCAATAGTCACTTTTAACCTTTAGCTCACTTTTCGAACTGTTCTTTTCTCAATTCGCTTTTCGTAATTTTTTCCTTCAAAAATGCGTTGCACAAATATTCCCGGAATATGAATCTGGTTTGGATCCAGTTCACCCGGTTCAACCAGTTCTTCCACCTCAACAACGGTTACTTTAGCGGCACCACACATTAACGGATTAAAATTACGAGCAGTTCCTTTAAAAATAAGGTTTCCGGCTTTATCGCCTTTCCAGGCTTTTACAAAAGCAAAGTCTGCTTTAAAAGCTTTTTCTAATACGTACATTTTCCCATCAAACTCTCGGGTTTCCTTAAACTGGGAAACCTCGGTACCATAACCGGCAGGCGTGTACATTGCAGGATATCCTTGTTGGGCAGCCTGGCAGCGCGCGGCTAAAGTTCCCTGCGGAATAAGCTCTACCTCCAGCTCTTCGCTAAGCATTTGGCGCTCAAACTCGTCGTTTTCTCCCACATAGGAAGAAACCATTTTATCTATTTGTTTCTTTTGAAGTAAAAGTCCGAGGCCAAAGTCGTCTACCCCGGCGTTATTGGAAATGCAGGTAAGATTTTTTACGTTAAGACGTACTAATTCTGAAATGGCATTTTCTGGAATACCGCTAAGGCCAAAACCACCCAGCATAAAGGTCATACCATCTTCTACGCCCTGCAAAGCATCTTCTACATTTGCTACAGTTTTTCTAATCATCGGTATTTAATTTTACCGAAAAATACGAAAATAAAAATGCTGTTACAATGCTTTTAGGCTTGTAGATTATATTTTTCTGAAAAATAAAGCTGAATTTTTGCTAAATCCTAAAAGTCAAGTTCATCTGGAACACTATTATTTTCAGAATCACTTTCCTGATTATACTCGTCGCAATTTATTTCAATAGAGAGATTATCTGGTCTGGGAAAAGCATCCTGAGAAATATCCAGTGCTTCATCGGCATAAAGATCTTTCATATACATTCCCCAAATTGGTAGCGCCATAGTTGCACCCTGCCCGTATGTTAAATTTGGAAAATGCACCGCTCTATCTTCGGCACCAACCCAAACGCCGGTTACAAGATTAGGAACCATTCCCATAAACCAGCCATCACTTTGGTTTTGTGTGGTCCCGGTTTTACCGGCAATAGGATTTTTAAAATCGTAAGGATAGCCGGTTACCCCGCGTTTGTAATGATCAAAATCTTTAGCGTAAGTTCCGCGTAAGCGAACCCCAGATCCATATTGAGTTACACCTTCCAGAATATTTACCGTCACGTAAGCCGCCTCTTTATTTAAAACATCACGGGTTTCTGGTACGTGCTGGTAAAGAACCGTTCCATTTTTATCTTCAATTCGGTTTACAATTACCGGTTTAACATAAACCCCTTCGTTTACAAAAGTGCTGTAAGCCGAAACCATTTCAAAAAGGCTCATATCTTCGGTACCCAAAGCAATTGCGGGACCTTCGGAAAAGTTTTCAGTATCAACTCCTAATTTTTTTACTAAGTCTAAAACCGGGCCCGGACCTGTTTTATCTATTAATCTTGCAGTTACTGTATTCACCGATTGGGCAAGCGCATTTTTTAAACTTATCATCCCTTCATATTCTCCATTAGCATTTGAAGGTGTCCAATCTTTAATATTTCCATATTTCCCCGCCTCAATAGTAAACCTGTTTTTAGGCATAACATCACAAGGAGAAAGCTTTAACTGATCTATAGCTGTAGCATACACAAAAGGCTTAAAGGTAGAGCCAACCTGGCGTTTTCCCTGCTTTACGTGATCGTATTTAAAATGTTTAAAGTTAGTGCCACCAACCCAGGCTCTAACTTCGCCGGTTTGAGGCGTCATAGACATAAGACCTGCCTGTAAGAATCCTTTGTAATAGAAAATAGAATCTTTGGGCGTCATAATAGTGTCTTTTATTCCATCCCAGGAGAACACCCGCATTTTAGTTTCTTTATCAAAAGAAGCTAAAATATCCTCTTCAGATTTTCCCTGGTCTTTCATTTCCTTCCATCTTACAGATCGGCGCATTGCACTTTTCACAATACCATCAACCTGTCCCTGGTCTATATCCCGAAACGGGGCCGTTTTGTTATTTTTATTTTGCCGGTCAAATTCTTTCTGAAGGTGGGAAATATGCTTTTCTACCGCAGTCTCAGCATATTGTTGCATTTTAGAATCTATACTGGTATAAATTTTTAATCCGTCGCGGTAGAGACTATATTCACTTCCATCTGGTTTCGGATTTTTTTGAATCCAATCTTTCATAAATCCTTGTAGGTAAACGCGGAAATATGTCGCCATCCCCTCATCATGTCCTTCTGGAGAGAAATCAAGGTTTAAAGGTAGCTTCTGAAGAGAATCTTTTTCCTGTTCAGAGAGATATCCGTTTTTATTCATTTGAACAAAAACCTGGTTACGGCGTTGTTTTACCAATTCGGGTCTACGAACCGGGTTATACAAAGCGGCATTTTTTAACATCGCCACCAAAACTGCCGATTCTTCTATATTAAGGTTTTTGGCTTCTTTCCCAAAGTAAATTTTTGAAGCCGAACGAATTCCTACTGCCTGATACACAAAATCGTATTTATTAAAATACATGGTAATAATTTCTTCTTTTGTGTATTGCCTTTCCAGCTGGGTAGCAATATTCCATTCTTTAACTTTTTGTAAAATCCGGGCAAAAGGATTGTTTGAAACCTGCTCGGTAAACAAAAGTTTGGAAAGTTGTTGGGTTATGGTACTGGCACCACCACGGGTTCCCAGATAAAAAGCGGCTCTAAGGGTTCCTTTTGGGTCTATCCCGGCGTGTTTGTAAAATCGCTCATCTTCAGTAGCTACAAGGGCTTCAATAAGATGATCGGGAAGATCGTCATACTTTATAGGAGTTCGGTTTTCACTGTAATATTTCCCTAAAGTTTCCCCATCTGATGAGAAAATTTCGGTTGCAAGATTGGTTTCAGGATTTTCCAGCTCTTCAAAATCTGGCATCTTACCAAATGCGCCCCAACCGGCCAGTAAGAAAATTAAAACTACAGCTAATAAACCAATGCCAAAAATTGTCCAAAAACCAATTATATAAGATCTTTTGCTGGTTTTGGACTTTTGCTGCTTCTTTTTTGTTGCGGCCATTTATTCAAAAATTATTGCAGGTTTTCTTCTATTCTAAAACCTATGTGGGTAATTCCTTCTAAATTTTTTATTCCTTCCACCTGGTCGTTTTTACGCATTGCCTGTTTAATGGCAATTTTATATTCGCCGGGTTCAGTAAAACTCACATTTTCTTTATACCAGAGCTTACTTTCTTTTACATCACCAAAACCCGTACCAAGCCAACTTCCATCTGGCGCCGCCATTTCATATTCAAGGGTATCGGTTACCACTTTTCCCTGCGGAAATCGCATTTCGGTTATTAAAAACAGGTTTCTGTAATTATAATCTTTATTATTCCTAACGTTTATAAACAGGTTATAATTTTGCAAAGAATCAAGCTCACCCAAATTAAAAACTAAAGTGGAATCTCTTTCCCAACCTCCCTGTATGGGTTCATATTCATCATAAACCCGCTTTTTATCACAGGAAACTATTAAGGTAAAAAGACCAATAAAAATTGAAAATACCGCAGCTTTACGCATTATTCGAAGGTTTTCCTTTACGTTTTCTCCGTTTCTTTGACTTGTGTTTTTTCTGTTGACCTTTAGGTTTATCAAAACGTGTTAAGCTATCCTGCCCCACCACATTATTGAAATCTCGTTTTTCTTCTAACTGAAGCTGAACTTCAAACTCTTCAAGGCTGCCAACGTCTTCTTTCTTTCTATTAGCTGCAATTATTTTATTAGCCTGCTCTGCGGTTAATTGATGCCAGTTCATCCACTCACCTTCATAGGCATACCATAACACTCCTTTAAAAATGTCTATTTTTTGACAAACAGCTGTTCCTTTTTTGGTAAAAAGCTTGGTATCGGTTCGTGGAAAGGTTTTTAAAGCTTCAAGGTAAGAATCAAGCTCGTAATTAAGACAGCATTTTAGTTTTCCGCATTGTCCCGCTAATTTTTGGGGATTTAAAGATAATTGCTGATATCTCGCTGCAGAAGTACTTACCGATCTAAAATCTGTAAGCCAGGTAGAACAACAAAGTTCACGCCCACAAGAGCCAATTCCGCCAAGGCGGGCAGCTTCCTGGCGCAAACCAATTTGCCGCATTTCTATACGGGTATTGAATTCTCTCGCAAATTCTTTAATTAACTGACGGAAATCTACGCGATCATCTGCTGTATAATAAAAAGTTGCTTTTGAAGCGTCTCCCTGAAACTCAATATCGCTAATCTTCATACTAAGATTAAGGCGAATTGCAATTTCGCGGGCTCTTTTCTTTATCGCTTCTTCTCTACCACGAACTTCCTCCCAAACGTCAATATCTTTTTGGGTGGCTTTTCGGTAAATCTTTAAAACTTCTTCGCTATCGGTTTTTACTTTTTTCTTTTTCATTTGTACCCTAACCAATTCTCCGGTAAGGCTTACCATACCAACATCGTGGCCGGGAGAAGCTTCTACAGCTACTACATCGCCCATACTTAGGCTTAGGTTTTCGGTATTTTTAAAAAAGTGTTTTCTTCCGTTTTTAAAACGAACTTCTACATAATTAAAAGGTTCTACACCATTAGGCATAGACATATTTGAAAGCCAATCGAATACAGAAAGTTTATTACAGGAATCTGTACCACAGGTTCCGTTGTTTTTACATCCTTTTGGCTGACCGTCTTTGGTTGAGCAACTGCTACAAGCCATAAATATTTATATGTTGTAAGTCTTGCAAATTGCTTTGCAGACTTTTTGGGTTTATATTGAGTTTCTAATCAAGAGCCTTGGGGCAATCCACAAGTTATGAAACGAAAATTTATTAATTCACTAAAGACAAATCTCAGTACAATTAAATCTCGATTATCGAGTAAATATACCAATATTAATTGGCACTCACTTTTTAGAACGCTTTGTTAACTTTTATATTTTAAAACCTCTGAACGTCCCTTTTTGAATATTTTATTACTGTTGCCTTTTCCTTTTCGCAAAGCTTTTTGCTCCTCATAAGGTAAAGCGGCAATTTCCATACAATCTTTAGAACAGCAATTATTCATTTTCTCTGCACATTCTTCACACTGAATAAAAAGTAAATGACAGGCTTCATTTGCGCAGTTCACGTGCTTATCGCAAGGTTTTCCACACTGGTGACAGTGCGCAATTACTTCTTCTGAAATCTGCTCGGCGCGGCGATGATCAAAAACGAAGTTTTTTCCTATAAATTTATTTTCCAGTTTTTGGTTTTCAACCTGGCGGGCATATTCAATAATTCCACCTTCCAACTGATACACATTTTTAAAACCTTTGTGTTTATAATATGCGCTAGCCTTCTCACAACGAATTCCGCCGGTGCAGTACATTACCAGGTTTTTATCTTCTTTATGCTCTTTTAGATCATTTTCAATAATGGGCAAAGAATCTCTAAAAGTATCTACATCTGGAGTAATTGCTCCTTGAAAATGACCAATTTCACTTTCATAATGATTTCGCATATCTACCAAAACAGTGTTGGGATCGCTAATAAGTTCGTTGAATTTTAAAGCATCAACATGAACTCCTTTATTGGTTACGTCAAAAGTCGCGTCGTTCAATCCGTCAGCAACTATCTTTTTACGCACTTTCACTTTCAGTTTTAAAAAGGCTTTGGCGTCGTGTTCTATGGCGATATTCAGCCTAACACCTTCCAAAAAGTAGATATTATCTATAAACTCTTTAAATTCTTCAAAACGTGTTGCAGGAACTGAGAGTTGGGCATTAATCCCTTCGTGGGCTACATAAATACGGCCAAGCACATCCATTTGGTCCCAGGCAATAAAAAGGTGATTTCTAAATAAATGTGGATTGCCAATTTTGGCGTAGGCATAAAAAGAGAGCGTTAAACGGTCTTCTCCCGCTTCGTCTATAAGTGCTTCCCTCTCTTTAGCGCTTAATTTATTGTACAGTTGCATGCTATACTAATTAGTTAAGGTTAAAGATATTTTTTGCAAAGATACTTAAAATTGAAGGAAGAAAAAATGCCCTGAAAAGTCATTTCCCAGGGCATTTTTTGTGTGGCTAATTCGGTTTGTAATCTTTTTTACTTTGTTTCATAAATTAGATTTTTAGATTCTAGCCACCATCAACCCGGCAACTTACGTTCAACAAAATAATTGCTGAAGTACTACAACCACCAGGCATAATCAGACTTTTTTTCAAAAATCTCATAGGCAGGGTTAATTTTTAATTTTCACTCGAAAATCGAGATTTAAAACATTTTTTACAAATTCAAATATGCTTTAAACCTCAGGTTAGACAGTAAATATACAAAAGCTGCCCATATAAAATTGTGATGAAGGAAAACTTATAGTAATTTAGCAACTCTCTAAATAGATTATTCAAATTATGAGCAACGATAAAGAAAAAGAAGCAAAATTAAAGGCCTTAAAGCTTACCCTGGACAAAATGGATAAAACCTATGGAAAGGGTACCGTTATGAAGATGAGTGACCAGGCCATATCTGATGTAGATGCGATTTCTACGGGTTCTTTAGGCTTAGACCTGGCTATGGGTGTAGGCGGGTATCCAAGAGGACGGGTTATAGAAATTTATGGACCGGAATCTTCGGGTAAAACCACTTTAACTTTACACGCAATTGCCGAGGCACAACAAAAAGGAGGTATTGCTGCTTTTATTGATGCAGAACATGCTTTTGACCGTTTTTATGCTGAAAAACTTGGCGTAGATATAGAAAACCTAATTATTTCGCAACCCGATAACGGGGAGCAGGCTCTAGAGATCACCGATAATTTAATTCGGTCTGGAGCTATAGATATTATTGTGATAGATTCGGTTGCAGCGCTTACTCCTAAAAGTGAGATTGAAGGAGAAATGGGAGATTCTAAAATGGGATTACACGCCCGTTTAATGTCCCAGGCCCTTAGAAAACTTACCTCTTCAATTAGTAAAACCAATTGTACCGTAATCTTTATTAACCAGCTTAGGGAAAAGATTGGGGTAATGTTTGGAAATCCTGAAACCACTACCGGTGGTAATGCCCTTAAATTTTATGCTTCGGTTCGATTAGATATTAGACGTTCTACGCAAATAAAAGATAGCAATAGCAATGTAATGGGTAATAAAACCCGGGTAAAAGTTGTAAAAAACAAAGTGGCCCCACCTTTTAAAATGGCTGAATTTGACATTATGTATGGCGAAGGAATCTCTAAAATTGGTGAGATTATAGATATTGGGGTAGATTATGAGATCGTGAAGAAAAGCGGTTCATGGTTTAGCTACGAAGACACTAAATTAGGCCAGGGCCGTGATGCGGTAAAAATCTTGCTAAAAGACAATCCAGATTTAATGGAAGAACTTGAAGAAAAAATTAAAAATGCTATAAAAGTAGCCAAAGAAGCTTAGTATCAGCAATTAAGTTCACTTAGCTTTTTGTATTTTTAAAAGCAAATAATAATCAAATCTTAAAGATCCCTTAAAATGAGGGATTTTTTTGATGCTGGACGCAACCTTTTCATTCATACTGCATCTATGAAATAGATAACCCTAAAATAATTATTTTAAAATGAAAAGAATTGCCTTATTAATGGTCCTGGCGCTAAGCTTTTACAGTTGTGACACAGATGATGACGGTCCTAACGTAGCTTACGAAGTTGCAGAAATTACTGCCTATGAATTACCCGAATATTTTGAAACAGGAGAGGATTATGAGATTGAAGTCACCTATGAGCTAGCTGATGCATGTCATACTTTTGCAGGTTTTGAACAAGGTCCTTCTGAGGATGAAGATGATGAGGATGTTATCTTATATTACATCCACGCATTGAGTTCATATGACCCTAACTTAATTGAATGCAACGAAGAAGGCGAACTCACTGAAACTCGACTTGCCCGAAATGATTTTAGAGTAGCTTCTAATACAGAATACACTACTGTTAGGTTTATGTTACTAAGAGGTGTATCTTCTACTAACGAAAGTGATTACATCACAGTAGATGTGCCAATTGGAGAGCCGGAAGATGAAACTCCAGAAGAGAATACTAACGAATAACAATCTAAGTGAGTGAGTTTAGAAAAACTCATACTTCAGTGTAAAAAACAGGATATTAGGGCACAGGAAAAGCTTTACCGTATGTACTCCGGTAAACTTTTTGGCCTGTGCCTTAAATATTCTAATAACTACCAGCAGGCCGAAGACAACCTGCAGGATGGTTTCATTACCATATTCAATAAAATAGATCAATATGAAGATAAAGGATCTTTTGAAGGCTGGATGAAACGAATTGTGATAAATACCACCCTACAAAAGCACCGAAAAGAAAAATATTTTGAAATCATTAATGAAAACCTCCTGGAAGATCCGGTTGTGGAAATTGATGACGATGAAATTACTACCGATTTTCTATTAGAAAGCATTC
Source organism: Salegentibacter sp. BDJ18 (assembly GCF_017579965.1). Classification (NCBI taxonomy): domain Bacteria; kingdom Pseudomonadati; phylum Bacteroidota; class Flavobacteriia; order Flavobacteriales; family Flavobacteriaceae; genus Salegentibacter; species Salegentibacter sp. BDJ18. The sequence goes on along the minus strand of NZ_JAFLQX010000003.1, from coordinate 526,825 downwards.
AGGAATTACCTGAACGTTATCGCCAAATTTTTAACCTCTATGCGTTAGACGGATTTTCCCACAAAGAAATTGCCGAAATGCTAAACATAAGTGTTGGAAGTTCAAAATCTAATTTGGCCCGCGCCAGAAATATTTTGAAAGAAAAAATAGAAAACCACCTCAACGATAATAAGGTGCAATCACTATGAAAGAAAGAAAGAACATAGACCGGCTCTACCAGGAAAAGTTCAGGGATTTTGCCCCCGAACCACGACCTGAGTTATGGGATAATATTGCCGGCAAGCTGCAGGAGAAAGATAAGAAAAAGCCTTTTATAATTCCGTTATGGTTTAAAGTTGGCGGTGTTGCCGCGGTTTTAGCATTAATGCTGGGCGGCTATTTTTTTAGTCAGAATAATTTTACCAATACCGAAGTAGTTTTTGAAATAGAAGAAACTGCAAAACCCCAAATAAATTTACCCGAAATCAATAAAAATGAACAGTTTGTAAATGCTTCAGAAATTCTCAAAAATGTTAATGGACCTACTTTTTCAACTTCTGAAGGTGCCAACACCTCATCAGCTAATAACAATTCGGCTTTAGCTTCAGAAAATACTAATTCAGAAGCAACAAAAACTTCTAATGATTCAGCTGAAGAACAAAAATCAGGAAATACCGCAGCTAAATTAAATGAGCAAAATTCAGCAATAGCGGGAGAAGATCATCAGGATTCCGAAGAAGAAAATTATAAAAATCAGGATTTCATCAATCCAAATTCAAAAAACGAACAGCCTGAAGCAATTGCCGAAAACAGTAACGAAAATACTGAGAAAGAAGAAGCAATTTCCCTTAAAGACAGCCTGGAAGTTGCAGAGCAATTAGCCCAAATTGAAGAAGAAAAAAACCTTGATAAGGAAGAAGAATTAATTGCAGAGGCTTCTAAAAAGAAACTACGCTTAAGCACTTTTGCGGCTCCTGTTTTTTACGACAATATTGGCAGTGGGAATGCAATAGATCCGCAATTTGCCGGCAATAATACCAGCTCGCAGGTAAGTATGGCTTACGGGATGAATTTAGCTTATGCTATTTCAGAAAAAATTAAAATAAGAAGCGGAATTTCTAAAGTTGCGATGAGTTATAATGTAGAAGATATCGTCTTCTCCGCGTCTATAAATCCAAATACCATTAGTTCTATAAATTATGAGTCTGGGGGAAATAATGTGCAGTTAGAGAATGCGGCACCAAGCGGTCTACCGGGCCATAGTGATAGGAACAATTCTAACTTTACATCTGTCAATAATATGGCATTACCCGGCGAGATAAATCAGCAATTTGGTTTTATTGAAGTTCCGTTAGAAATAGAATACAGCCTGATAGACAGTAAAATTGGGCTTAACTTAATAGCGGGAGGAAGCAGCTTGTTTTTAGACCAAAACAGCATACAGGTAAATACCAACAATCAAAACACCAGGATTGGTGAAGCCAACAATATTAATAAAGTAAGTTTTACCACGAATGTTGGTGTGGGATTAGATTACAAATTAACCGATAGTTTTAAGTTGAATGTAGAACCTATCTTTAAATATCAACTTAATACTTTTGATGATGCTCCCGGCGTACGCCCATTTTACTTTGGCGTGTATTCTGGAATAAGTTTTAGTTTTTAACACCTATGTAGTGAGTGGAATCCTTCAGAAATTTTATTCTGAAGGATTTTCATTCTTTAAATCTTTAGAAAGCTCTTCAAATATTACCTGCCGGGTTTTATTTCTTAATTCCCTTCTATCTCCAGGCTCCATTCCTTGGGTATTAATAAATTGGTGGATTTTTACTCTAAGCTTCCCCGGTGATCCTGAAATAAATTTATACGAAAAACGCTTTTTATTATCGTAAAAAGTAATGGGCACAATGGGAATATGATGCGCAATTGCCAGTCTAAATGCTCCATCTTTAAAAGTGTCTAAAACCAGCGATCTATCTGCTGGCACGCCTCCTTCAGGGAAAATACAAATGCTTTCACCCATATCTAATCTTCTGCGAGCCTCAGTAACTACGTCCTGTTTACTTTTAGCGCAATTTCTATCTACGGTAATATTTGTTTTTCGGTAGAAAAAGCCAAAAATAGGAATCTTTGCCAGCTCTCTTTTTCCCACAAAAATAAATGGTTGCTTAATAATAACCAGCATCATCATAATATCTATCATAGAAGTGTGGTTGGCAACCAACATATAATTCTTCCTGGGGTCAAGCTGTTGCATTCTGGTAATTTCAGGATAAAAACCCATTCCGTATAAGATACATTTTGCCCAAATACGAGCGCAAACATAATATTTAGGATAAAGTCTTTCAGAAGAAGAGAAAACTACAAGCACGGGAAACATTACTAAAATTGGTAATACAAGAAGAATATAAAACCAAATTCTCCATAAAATAGTAAGTATTGTGCGTAGCATGTTCATAGAAATCAAAAGTACTAAATTGAACCGAGGGAATTCCGCAAAAAAAGTACCTTTGCAGAAAACAGAAAAAGCAGATGTCCAGAATTCTTACAGGAGTACAAAGTACAGGAACTCCACACTTGGGAAATTTATTGGGAGCAATTTTACCGGCTATAGAAATGGCCAATAAACCCGGTAACGATTCTTTTATTTTTATTGCAGATATGCATTCGTTAACCCAAATAAAAGATGCCGAAACCTTAAGAAACAACACTTACTCTGTGGCCGCAAGCTGGCTGGCTTGCGGTATAGATATTGAAAAAACGGTTTTTTACCGCCAAAGTGATATTCCGCAAACGGCAGAGCTTTCCTGGTATTTAAGCTGTTTTTTTCCTTTTCAACGTTTAACCTTAGCGCATTCTTTTAAAGATAAATCTGATAGATTAGAAGATGTAAACGCGGGGCTTTTCACTTACCCAATGCTAATGGCGGCCGATATTTTACTTTACGATGCCGAAATTGTGCCGGTAGGAAAAGACCAGCTTCAGCATTTGGAAATTACGCGAGATGTTGCTTCCCGTTTTCATTCAAAAATGGGCGAAACTTTTGTAATTCCTGAAGCGAAAGTCCAGGAAAATACGATGTATGTTCCGGGCACTGATGGCGCTAAAATGAGTAAATCTAAAGGTAATACCATAAATTTATTTGTAACCGATAAAAAACTTCGGAAACAAATAATGGCAATCGCTACCAATAGTACTCCTTTAGAAGAACCTAAAAATCCTGATACCTGCAATGTTTTTGCATTATACAAATTAGTAGCTTCTGAAGAACAAATCGCTGAAATGCGAAAGAACTATGAAGCAGGTGGATTTGGTTACGGACACGCCAAACAGGCTTTATACGAAGTACTTTTAGAACAGTTTGAAGAACCCAGAAAAAAATATGATTACTACATGAATAACCTTGAGGAGCTTGACAAAGCCCTGGAAGTTGGCGCTGAAAAAGCGGGAAATGTAGCCAATGAAGTTATAAAAAGAGTACGAACAAAAGTGGGTTACTAAATTAATTCAAATAGTTTACCGGGTAAAGGGCGTACCACGCCTTTTAATTCCATATTAATTAAAATACCCGCAGTTTTATATGAGGGAAAGTTACAGTTAAGCGCAATGCTATCTAACTGGGCTTTCCCTTCTTTTTGTAAAAATGCAAATACGCTATTTTCTTCATCATCCATGTCTACAAAAAGCTGTTTTTGAACGGCTTTTGTCTCTTTCTCTGGTTGCCAGTTTAAGAGATAAACCAAATCTGCCGCAGAATTTAATAATTGCGCTCTTTGGGATTTTATTAAATTATTGCAGCCTTTACTCAATTTATCTGAAGGTCTTCCCGGCACCGCAAAAACTTCCCGGTTATAAGAATTCGCAATATCTGCAGTAACCAGTGAGCCGCCTTTTTCGGCACTTTCTATAACCACGGTTGCTTCGCTTAAACCTGCGATTATTCTGTTTCGTTTTAAGAAATTATTCCTGTCGAAGTTATCACTGCTCCAAAAATCGGTAAAAAAGCCTCCGTTTTCTTCTACCGAAGCTACATATTTATGATGAACTCTAGGGTAAATCTGATCGAACCCATGCGCCAAACAACCAATTGTTTGTAAATTATTAGCAATGGCTGCTTTTTGAGCGGTAATATCTACTCCATACGCAAAACCCGAAACGATTACCGGGTTTAACGGACTCAACTCTTCGATGAATTTTTCACAAAATGCGATCCCGCTTTGTGTAATCTTACGGGTTCCCACCACACTAATTATTCTTTGATTCTTTAAGTTGATATTTCCACGTTGAAATAGCAATACCGGGCCGTCTATACAATGTTTTAATTTTTCAGGATAGTTTTCATCCTTAAAATAAAGCGTTTCAATATTGTTCTTTTCAATAAAATTTAGTTCCTGCTCGGCTGCTTTTAGGTGAGAAGCATCAAAAAAATCTTTTAAGCGAGAAACTCCAATTCCGTCAATTTTAAGTAAAGTTTGTTTCTTTTGCTCTAACACATTTTTTGCCGACCCAAAATGCCTTATCAGTTTTTTGGCAAGGGTATCTCCCAGGTTTGGAATGTGTTGCAAGGCCAAAACATACTGTAACTCTTCAGCAGACATATTTCGATTTTCATTAAAATTACAGAAAAAAAGGTTTGTTAATAAAATTTCTTTGGGTAACTTTAGGAGGATTAAAATAACACCTTATTTTTGCGGCAATGAAGATAGCTAACTACATACAGGATTTACTTTATCGTTACGAATGCGTAATATTGCCCGGCTTTGGGGCCTTTCTTTCCCAAAAGGAGCCGGCTTATATAGACAAAGAAAGTGAGGTTTTACATCCGCCGAAAAAGGTAGTTTCCTTTAATTCGCAGTTAAAGAAGAACGATGGGCTTTTAGCAAATTATATTGCTGCCACACAAAATGTGTCTTATTCTACTGCGGTTAATAAAATTACTGATTTTGTAAGTAAACTGGAAGAGTCTTTTAAAGAAGATGGCAAGGTAGAACTGGAGAATATTGGCCGTTTTTATTATGCCGAAGAAAAACTTCAATTTGAACCTGTTGAAAAGGTAAATTACTTAACCGATTCTTTTGGGCTGGAAAACGTAAAAGCTTCTGCGATAAGTCGGGAAGTTTACAAAAAGCAGGTTGAAGAACTGGAAGAAAAAGCTCCAATACATTTCACTCCAGAAAGAAGAAAATCTCCTTCTTATCTTAAATATGCCGCTCTTGGACTTATTGCTTTGGGAATTTCGGGATTTGCAGGATTAAATATTTACAGCAGCCAGGTTTCTCAACACAATATTGCCGAACAACAACAAGCGCAGGAACAACTGCAGGAGCAAATTCAGCAGGCTACTTTTATAATTGATAATCCATTGCCGGCGGTTACTTTTAATGTAGCTAAACAAACCGGAAATTACCATATTGTAGCCGGTGCATTTCGTGTAGAAGAAAATGCAAAAACAAAAGTTACAGAACTTAGAAAAGAAGGCTATAAAGCACATCTTCTTGGCGAAAACAAGTATGGTCTTCACCAGGTTGTTTATGCAAGTCACGAAAAAAGACGTGATGCAATAAATATGCTACGCAAAGTAAAATCTTCTAACGAAGGTGCGTGGTTATTGGTGCAGGAACTTTAATAGTTCTTTAAGCGGTAAATTGCGCAAAGCATCTTATTTTTGCCCAAAATTGGCAAAATGCAGGCAAAACACCCAAAGGAATCCAGAACAACTTTAACCGATTTGGTTTTACCAAGTGAAACCAATCCCCTAAACAATCTATTTGGTGGCGAACTACTCGCCAGGATGGATCGTGCTGCCAGCATTGCTGCAAGAAGGCACAGTCGCCGTATTGTGGTTACTGCCTCAGTAAACCACGTGGCTTTTAATAAAGCTGTTCCCTTAGGAAGTGTTGTAACGGTAGAAGCTGCAGTTTCCAGAGCTTTTAAATCTTCTATGGAGATCTTTATTGATGTTTGGGTGGAAGATCGCGAAAGCGGAAACCGTTCTAAAGCTAATGAAGCCATCTATACTTTTGTAGCCGTAGATGAAACCGGTTCTCCTGTTGCCGTTCCTCCTTTAGATCCCGAAACAGAACTTGAAAAACAACGTTATGACGCTGCCTTAAGAAGAAAGCAACTTAGCCTTGTACTTGCCGGTAAAATGAAACCAAATGAAGCCACAGAGCTTAAAGCTTTATTTAAAGACTAACCGTCTGGGTTTTGTAAATGAAGCCTTACTCCAAAACCAAGCAGTAATAAGCTGTGTTTGTTAAAATAATCATCCAGAACTGGCGGAGTATCAATATCCATTCTGTCCCAACGTAATGTTGCCTTAATAAAAATAGCTCCAGTTTTATCAAACCGATAGCCTAACTCGCTTCGCAACATTAAACTGTTTCCATTTTCAGTAAAACGAGAATCTGGGGCGCGGTTCACATTATTAACCTCCCCAAAACCGGCCAGGGTATGTAAGTTCCATTCTTTATTAAAAGCGTGATAATAACCAAGATGAAGTCCCAAATAATGACTGGTAATACCTTTTACTGCTCCGGTATTATTGATGTCCTCTCCTTTTAAATTTCCACCCATAAGGCTATATTCTCCACCAATTATCAAGAATGGTAATACAAACCAATTAAAATCCAGGCCAAAACCTAATTGAGAATAGTTCTCCCAGCTTGAATTATTTACACTATAACCTCTAAAAAATTCTCCTACAAAAAATACGGTTTCAGGATCTGTAGCTACATATTGATTTCTGTGAGGTTCAGGAAGAGTATCTTGCGCAGTAAGTAACAACGGAAAAAAGATTGCGATTGGGAAAAGCTTAAAAGTTGAATTCATAAACCGGGTTTTCAGGAGATACTTCAACATTTATTGTATCGTAAACGGCTTCAGCGCTAAATTTATAATAAAATTGAATACTGCTATTCGCTAGCGTGGGGGTTACAATGGTCATTTCTTCTTCGCCGGGTAACAAACGATTCCAATATTCTCTTTCTGTTTGAAACCGCAAGGAATTATCGTCAAAGAAATTACTATTTAAGCCCTGATAAAATTCGGTAGCCGGATATGAAAACCTATAAAACAAGGTATCGTTTCTCGCGGTAGTATTTTCAATCCTAAGCTCAAACCGTTGGGTTTTAGGCAGGTTTATATTTATAAGCTCAAAAGAATTTCCACGCGATCCTATGGAATCTAAAAAATGTACAGTAGCGTAATCAAGATCGTAGTTCTCATGATCTGGGTGATTTATACTTACGCCATAAAAACTATTATCGGTATCTAAACTTACAAAAGAAAATTCCCCTGCCACACTGGTAAAACCCTCGCCCAGGATCTCTTCAGGTCTGGCATTTAGAATAGTACTTTCAGAACCCGAAGCGATAACATTTATGTTTTCTAAAGGTGCATTTTCGGTATCAAGAATATTTCCTGAAATCTGCATTCTTTTGTCGCCAACCACCGAAACACTATGATCGACACAACTTACGAGTAAAACCAAACTAAAAAGAAATACTGCTTTTTTCATAGGCAAATAACCAGGCTTATACTTTTAAGATGCAAAAAAACGATAAAGGTTGCGTCGGGAAGTTACATTTCCAGGATCCAATCTGCCGGATCCATCTTCTGCATGTTTTTGTAAATCAGGAAGTGTAAAGTAGTTTTTCCTGAAGTTCGGCTTGTAGCCACGGCGCCCAATTCCTGCCCGGTATTTACCACGTCTCCTCTTTTCACAAAAACTTTCTCAAGATTATCGTAAATAGTTATGTAATCTCCGTGCCTTACCATAACCGCTTTATTAGCTCCTTTCAACACCTGAACTTCACTCACAGTCCCGTTAAAAACAGCGCGGGCTTTTCCGCCGGGATCGGTATCAATATTTACCCCGTTATTATTAATACTAATCGTTTTTACAACCGGGTGAGGTTGTTTTCCAAAACGGGAGGTAACAACACCGGACCTTACCGGCCAGGGCAAACGCCCTTTGTTTTTTACAAAATCGGCTGCGAGAGCTTTTGCTTCGGGAGTTAACTCGTAAACATCTCTTTCAGCAGAACCACTTTCTTCGTTGGATTTTGCAATAGACTCACGAATCATTTTCTCAATTTGTGCGTCTATTCTATTTATCTCCTGCTGTTTCTGTCTTATTTGTGCAGCAAATTCCCCTTCTTTACTTCTAATATTCTGCATTAAATCTTGCTGTGCCTTTTTATTTTTTTCTAATTGGGCACGGGTTTGCCTGTTCTCGGCGATAAGGGCATCTTTTGTTTCTTTTTGGTCGGCTAAATCGGCGTTTAGTTGCTGTAATTCTTCTGTACGCGCCTGTATTTCATCGCCCTGTTGTTTTCTGTAGTTTGTGTATTGCTTCATATATTGCAGGCGTTTATAAGCCTGCAAAAAATTTTCTGAAGAAAGCAAAAACATAATTCTACTTTGAGTAGATTTACTTTTGTAAGATTTCTCAATCATACGCGCATAATCTTCCTTAAGCTGTTCTAATTCCTGCCTAAGACGGGAAATTTTATTTGTATTTGCACTAATTTGATTAGTAAGAAGGTTTGCTTGCTGGTTGGTTACTTTTATTAAATTCTCTGTGCTTCTAATTTGTTGATCCAGGTCTTCTACCTGGCTTAAAACTGAACGCTCTTTTTGTTTATTACTGCTTCGTAATTCATTTATGCGCGTAATTTCATTTCTAAGTTCTATCCGTTTTTTTTCAAGCGCCTCCCGGGTAGTTTGAGCTGATAGATTTCCCGCAGAAAGCAGTAAAAATATTAAGCAGAATAAGATGTTAGAAAATTTCTTAAACTTCATTATAGACTAATTTCTTCATAACCGGACGGAATATCAAAAGGAAAACTCAATTCTTCTCGATCAAATTCAAGAGAGCGGTATGTGAGTTCTATCCTGGTGCTGCTTCCAGCTTCATTAGCAATAATATTAATTTCTTCCGGAAAAATCTTTCCTTCTACTTCCTGAAAATCCGAATAAGTTACCGTTACACTTTTATTCTCCTGGGTTTGCGCCAGTTGCTGGGCAGCGGTTTTAAAATTTTTGGGATTCAACAGGAACATTTTCTTTATTAATCCTTCTTCAGCAGGCATAAATTGAAAGCCTTTGGCGGTTTGAGAGAATTCAAATTCTCCTTCCCTAAGATCGTAAATTGCCTGCCCTATTAGCAAATTTTGAAGTTTTTGAAAATCTAAAGGTGTCCCTAACAAATCACTTAGCAATCTAAAATCACCATCAAAATAAGTTTGACTCACTTTTTCGTAATAGCTCACTCGCGAAGGGGTAATGTAGGCTTTTGCCACCGGGAATCCCAGCACTGAAGCACTCATCCAAATCGCCTTATCTTTTTCCATTCTAAAACTAAGATTTACCGATTGGGTGCGTTCTTCGCTTTGATAAACCGTTCTTAATTTTCCGCTTAGGGTTTTAAAATCGGTTTCAGAATTATAATGACTTTCTATAATATTAGCGGCTTCGGCATTTTTAGTAGCAATCCCTTTTACTCCTTTTCGGCTTCCGCAGGAAACCACAAAAAGGCTTAACAATACCAATCCTAAAATCTTTCTATACATCTATTCAATTTCTTTAATTAATGCTTCGGCCTTCTTCAAAAATTCAACCGATTTTTCTTCTTCTCCCAGTGCTTCATGTGATTTGCTTAATTGGGTATAGAAGTCTACCTGCATTTTGGGACTATCTATTAAATAATCCAGGCCAAATGTAAGTATTTCTATGGCTTCCCGATATTCTTCCAGTTGATTTAAAGCAATTCCCTGTAATAAAAACAAAACAGGTTGTGCGGGAAATACTTCCAACATTTCCTTACTCAAATCCCGGGCCTCTTTATACTTTTCTAACTCTATTTGTAATAAAATAGTATTCTTAACTAACTGAAAATCTTCGGTACTTTCTGCCAGCCCAGCTTCAAAAAAATTAAGGGCCTCTTCAATTTCGCCTCTATTTAAATAATATTGTCCCAATTGGCCGTAGAGTTTTGGGGCGTTCTCACGTTCACTAAGCATTTTGCTTACCTCCATTAATTCCTCTTCAAATTCTGGATTATTATCTACAAAGAGCAGAAAATCGTTTAGTACTTTAAATTTAGATTCAGGATCTATTTCTTCACTTTCAAAAACAATTTTCATTGAATTTACAGCGTCTTCTGGTTCTTCCCTTTCCAGGTGAAATTTATAAAGTGCCAAATGTACAAGGCTTGATCCAGGATTTGCAGTTAATAATTCTTGTGCAATATTGTAAGCTTCTTCATTTTCCCCCAAATCACTGTAGATATAAATGAGGTTGAGATAATTCTGTTCGCTTTCAGGATTATTTCTAATACTTTCTTCCAGATTTTCTATTTGTGCCGCGGTATCACCGGTGCGGGCAAAAATTTGTCTTCGTAATTTATTTCGGTATGTGCTGGGGCCTTCCTGTTGGTCTAGTTCATCTATAGTTTGCAATGCCTCGTCATACTGCTGATTCAGTAAATAAATATTAGCAAGTTTTTCTTTATAATCACCGTCAAACTTTTGAAGTTTTACCAGGGTTTCTATAGCTGCATTATATTGCTTCGCCCTGGTGTAGCTTTTATAAAGTTCATTTAAAACATCTTCTCTTTCTGGGGCTAACTGATGGGCTTTTTCAAGGTTTGCAATCGCCTTATCATAATTCTCTAATTCATTATAATTTCTGGCCATTTCAAAATACACCACCGGATTACCAGGTTCTAACTTCTGGCATTCTTCTAATGCAAGTATAGCTTTTTCGTAATTTTCAATGCCTTTTTGTTTTAAAGCCTCAAAGAATTGCTCCTGAAATTCATCGGTTACATTTCCAAGATCATCCTGATTTACATCTTCAAGCACCACTTCTTTTTCCTGGGCAAAACTTTGTTGAAAGGAAAACAAGGCTCCTGAAAGCATAGCAATAATGAAGAAGTACTTTTTCATAAATTTTCAGGATAAAATTGAAATAAAGAGGTTGTTTGAAAAATCGGGTTTCATCAAGCTGAACTGGTTTCAGCTTCTAACATTTTTTGACGAACAATAAATTAGATCCTGAAATAAATTCAGGATGACGATTTTGAAAATTTTTCAAACAACTTCTTCAATAAGCTTATTCTAAAGTTGAATAATCACCAATGCTAATTTGGGTAAAGTTCCCGTCAAATTTCGCAAAATTACCTATCATCGCGTTATCCAGTTTTGCATTTCTCACTTCAGCAAAAGTTTGAATTAAACTATTCTTTACTTCAGCATCAGTAATTTTAGTTCCGTCGCCTACTGAAACATTAGGGCCAATTTTAGCATTTACCAGCTCTACATTTTCACCAATATAACAAGGTTCAGTAATTTCAGAATTAGTGATCTTTACAGAATCTGAAATCAATTTTTCACCATCCTGGTGAAGGAAATTCAGCATTCTGCCATTGGTTTCAACAGTTACATTTTTGTTTCCGCAATCCATCCATTCATCTACGGTTCCGGTTTTAAAGATCCTGTCTTCGGCCATCATTTTCTTGATACCGTCATTGATCTGGTATTCGCCGCCGTGCATCAGATTTTCATCAAGCACTTCTTCCAGCTTTTCTTTTAAAACAGCAATATCTTTAAAATAGTAAATACCAATTACCGCCTGGTCGCTTACATATTCCTTTGGTTTCTCCACCAATTCTATAATCTCGTTTTTCTCGTTAAGGTTTACCACCCCAAAAGCCTCAGGATTCGCTACTTTTTTGGTCCAAATTACCGCATCGGCATCTTTATCAAGTTTAAAATCAGCTTTTATCAAGGTATCGGCATAAGCTACAACTGCGGGGCCAGAAAGGGATTCCTTGGCACTCATAATAGCGTGCCCGGTTCCCAAAGGTTGATCCTGACGGTAAATAGAGGCTTTTGCATTTAAGCTTTTGGCCAGGCCTTCTAAACTTTCTACAATATCATCTCCAAAAAAGGCAGGATCGCCCAAAATAAAAGCGATCTCGTCTATTGGTTGGTCAAGAACCTTTGCAATATCTTCTACCAAACGATGCACGATTGGCTTTCCTGCTACAGGAATTAAAGGTTTTGGTATTGTTAACGTATGAGGACGAAGTCGTGAACCACGACCCGCCATAGGTACTATAATCTTCATTTATTTAGTTTTTGTGATCTTCAATCCTTGAAAATCGATATTCATATTAATTTTCCGCACAACCGGTGTTAACCGGTTAAATTATATTTTTATTTGTTTCCCGTGCTTCCAAAGCCACCTGCGCCACGAGTGGTTTCTTCCAGCGTATCGACTTCTTCCCAGGAAATATGTTCGTGTTTAGCAATCACCATTTGAGCAACACGCTCACCATTTTCTATGGTGAATTCTTCGTTAGATAAATTCACTAAAATCACCCCTATTTCTCCGCGGTAATCGGCATCTATGGTGCCGGGTGCGTTTAACACCGTGATTCCTTTTTTGGCGGCCAGGCCACTTCGTGGTCTAACTTGAGCTTCGTAACCTACCGGGAGTTCTATAAAAAGCCCGGTTTTAACGATGGTTCTTTCTAAAGGTTTTAACGTAACACTCTCAGAAATATTGGCTCTAAGGTCCATTCCTGCTGAAGCTTCCGTTTCGTAATGCGGCAGTTTATGTGCCGATTTATTGATGATCTTTACTTGCATAGTTAAGATTGTAAAATTTTAATAAGTTGTTTTCTTTCAGAAACATATACTGTTCCGAGAAAGACTATTAATAAGCTAATTCCTACGAAATAATTTCCGCGGAAAACATAAAATGAAAATACCGAAAATAAGACGGACAACACTAAGTAGCCTCCTATTTTTTTAAGGTTATATGGAATAGGATAATATTTTCTTCCGTAGAAATAAGAAAGCAGCATCATTACTCCGTAAGCAACCAAAGTTGCGATCGCAGAACCGGTATAGCTTATATACGGAATTAAAATAATATTGAGCGCAAGGGTAAATAGTGCACCTACTACTGAAATATAACCTCCAAACCGGGTACGATCAGTAATTTTATACCAAACGGAGAGATTATGGTAAATGCCCAGAAACAGATTTGCCAGTAAAATAAGTGGAACAATATGCATTGCCTCCCAGTAAGTACTATTCTGAATTAAAAGTTCTTTTAAAATATCTATAAAAACAATTACGGCTACGAGGATAAAACTTCCAAAAACCACGAAATACTTGGTGATAATCGCATAGGTTTCCTGGGCGTTTTTAGCTTCAGCGTGACTAAAGAAAAACGGTTCTATTCCCAGTCTAAAGGCCGTAGCAAAAAGCGTCATAAACAAGGCTAATTTATAGCAGGCCGCATAAGCACCAATCTCATCTCTGGCAATATCCTGCGGAAGCAGATAATCTAACATTATTCTATCAAAAACTTCGTTTATTGAAAAAGCAAGCCCGGCGATCAAGACCGGAAAAGCATAAGACATCATAGCTTTCCAGAGTTTGTTATTAAACCTGAAATCTATTTTAAAATAGAAAGGAAGCATCATTAACAGGGTAACACCGCTGGCCACCAGGTTGGAAATAAAAATATAACTGATCTCAAAATCTGGAATATAAATACTTTGGAAAACTGAATTTTTTAAAGCCAGATCTTCCAAAAACAGTAAAAAGAAAATATTTAACCCCAGGTTTATGCAAACATTTATAACCTTAATTACAGCAAAACGCATAGGTTTTTCAGCTGCTCGAAGCCAGGTAAACGGGATAATAACCAGGGCGTCCAAGAATAGTATCCAAATAACCAGTTGAATATATTTAACCGGGATATTCGCCATTTCAGCAATAAAATCCTGTGCTAAAAAAGCCACAGCGAAGAACACTAAAGAAGTCGTAACCAGAGACCAGCCCGAAGTGCTTAGAACCTCTTTCTTGTTCTTCATTTTATTGTAAAATCTAAAAAATGCGGTTTCCATCCCATAAGCAAGGATGACATTAAAAAACACAAAATAGGCGAAGATTATAGAAACTTCGCCATATTCTGCTTTTGGTAAAACGTGGGTATAAAGTGGTATTAATAAAACATTCAGCATACGCGGCAACACCGTGGCGAGGCCGTAAATAAATGTTTGCTGAAATAGTTTTTTAAAGGTACTCAACAGGAGAGAAAATTAGATTTTAGTTCTGTTCTTGGATTCCTGTTAACTTGTAATATTTGGTTTTCTCATTCTGAGAAAACACGAGAATGGCTTCATCGTCTTCAATCTCAAAAGGCATTTTTTCTGTTTTTTGTGGCACCCTATTTTTGTTTTCTTCAGCAGGATCAGAGCTCATAATATCCATACCATTGGTACCGAAATTAGCAATAAACAAGTTGGTTTGCTCGCTATCCTGAACCAGGGGAGATTTCATTCCTCTAAAATAAACACTTTTTAAATTCACTCGATTATCCTGAATAACGGCCACAGGAATGTGGAGATCTAACCCATTTTCACCCTGGGTATAATAAATATCCTGAAACTGTGCGGGTGCACGCTCCTGAAGTTCTTTATTGCTACCGCAACCTGTAATTAAAGTTAAAACAAATATACTGCTGAATAAAAAAAGTAGTTTTTTCATAATAGAAAGTTTGTTGTTTAAAAGTACAAAAACAAAACGCATACCAAATAAAAAACCCGTAGTTAACTTACGGGTTTTTAGAACGGAATTACTTCCGGAATATTATTTTTTGGTTTTATCCGTTCAATGCTTCAGCACCACCAACAATCTCCAGGATTTCATTGGTAATAGAAGCCTGTCTCGCTTTGTTGTAAGACAATTTAAGATCGTCTCTTAGCTCTTTGGCATTATCGGTTGCCTTGTGCATAGCCGTCATACGAGCGCCGTGTTCTGAAGCGAAAGAATCTCTTAATGCTTTAAACAATTGCATTTTTAGAGATTTAGGAATAAGCTCTTTTACGATTTCGATCTTTGATGGTTCGAAAAGATAATCCAACTGTTTTTCTTCTTCGGTATCAAATTGTTCAATGGGCAAAAATTGTTCGTGTTGTACAATTTGAGTAGCCGCATTCTTAAACTGGTTATACACCAATACGATTTTATCATATTTTTCGTCTAAGAACAACTGCATCAATTCTTCTGCGATTTCAGATACGTTTTCAAACGTTAGATCGTCGTAAATTTCGTTGTTATTCTTATATACTTCAAAGTCCTTTTTAAGAACATCGTTGGCTTTTTTACCTAAAGTATAAAGTGAAACATTTTTAGACTGGTAATCGTTTTTGGTTTTATACCTAACGCCTTTTACAATATTAGTATTAAAAGCACCTGCAAGACCTTTGTTAGATGAAATAGCAACAACCAATACGTTTTTTACCTCACGGTCTTCGGCGTATTTACTGCTGGTGTCATCATCCAGGGTTGCACTTAAATCCTGTAACAGCTGGGTTAATTTTTCAGAATAAGGTCTCATTTGCGTAATTGCATCCTGAGCCCTGCTCAACTTTGCCGCC
The DNA here is from genome assembly GCF_017579965.1 of Salegentibacter sp. BDJ18. Classification (NCBI taxonomy): domain Bacteria; kingdom Pseudomonadati; phylum Bacteroidota; class Flavobacteriia; order Flavobacteriales; family Flavobacteriaceae; genus Salegentibacter; species Salegentibacter sp. BDJ18. The sequence continues at coordinate 511,380 of NZ_JAFLQX010000003.1, read as the reverse complement.
GACACCATTTTCATGGCGCTGGTGATTTGCATCGTTGAAGATACTGAAGTAATCCTGCTACGTAATTCTTTTAAGTTTGCCATTTTATTTAGTATTGAGTATCGAGTATTTAGATTTTAGACAAAAATACTCGATACCTATAATTTATTTAAAGTTTAAATATGAACTTAAGTTTCTAACTACTCCAAGCTCAATACTCAATACTATTTTTTATACTTAGCTGAAAGCTCTTTTGCTACTGAAACTAAAGTATCTGTAACTTCATCGGTTAATTTACCGGCCTTTAGCGTATCTAAAACATCTCTATGCTTAGTATCTAAAAACTGTAAATAATCTCTTTCAAATTCTTTTACTTTCTCTACCGGCACATCCTTTAGCAAGTTTTTAGAACCTGCATAAATAATTGCGATTTGGTCTTCTACCGGGTAAGGATCGTTTTCTGCCTGTTTAAGGATTTCTACGTTACGCTTACCTTTTTGAATTACTCTTAAAGTTGTAGGATCAAGGTCTGAACCGAACTTAGCAAAAGCTTCTAATTCACGGTATTGTGCCTGGTCTAATTTTAAAGTACCGGCAACTTTTTTCATCGATTTAATTTGTGCTGAACCACCTACACGAGATACAGAAATACCAACATCAATCGCAGGACGAACCCCCGAGTTAAATAAATCTGAAGTAAGGAAAATCTGACCATCGGTAATCGAAATTACGTTGGTTGGGATATATGCTGAAACGTCTCCTGCCTGAGTTTCAATAATTGGAAGCGCGGTTAAAGAACCTCCTCCTTTTATTTTTCCTTTAAGAGAATCAGGAAGATCGTTCATATTTTGTGCAATATCATCATCATCAATAACCTTTGCTGCACGCTCTAATAATCTTGAGTGTAAAAAGAAAACGTCTCCAGGATATGCTTCACGACCCGGTGGGCGACGTAAAAGCAAAGATACCTCACGGTAAGCAACGGCTTGTTTAGAAAGATCATCGTAGATAATCAAAGCCGGGCGACCGGTATCTCTAAAATATTCCCCAATAGCTGCACCGGCAAATGGAGCATACACCTGCATTGGAGCAGGATCTGATGCGTTTGCAGCAACAATGGTAGTATAAGCTAAAGCTCCTTTATCTTCAAGTACTTTGGCAATACCTGCAACGGTTGATGCTTTTTGGCCAATCGCTACATATATACAATGTACAGGTTCTCCTGCATCGTAAAATTCTTTCTGATTAAGAATAGTGTCAATACAAACAGTAGTTTTACCGGTTTGACGGTCACCAATTACAAGCTCACGCTGCCCTCTACCTACCGGTACCATTGCATCAATAGACTTGATTCCTGTTTGTAAAGGTTCTGTTACCGGCTGACGGTAAATTACACCAGGCGCTTTACGCTCTAATGGCATTTGAAAAGTTTCCCCTTCAATATCACCTTTACCATCTATAGGTTGCCCTAAAGTATCTACTACACGACCAACAATACCTTCACCTACATTAATAGAAGCAATTCTTTCGGTTCTTTTTACTACAGATCCTTCTCTAACATCTTTAGAAGGTCCTAATAAAACCACACCTACATTGTCTTCCTCAAGGTTTAGTACCATTCCTTCAAGGCCGCTTTCAAATTGAACCAATTCTCCGTATTGCGCGTTGGCTAAACCATACACATTGGCGATACCGTCACCAACCGTAAGTACAGTTCCCACCTCGTCTAAAGAGGCTCCGCTTTCAAAACCTGATAATTGTTTCTTTAATATTGCTGATACTTCAGCAGGATTTACTTCTGCCATAATTATTTAAGATAAAATGCCACTATAATCTCGTGACTGTTTTTATTAAATTTTTCAAAGCCCATTATGGGCATTTTTATAAATAAGACCAAAAACGATTCGAGACTGCTTTTGGCCGACAAATTTTATATAGTAGAACTATATGAATTATCTTTTAATTCTCTTTTTAACCTATTGAGGTTTCGGGATACGCTGGCGTCATATTGTAAATCGCCAATTCTTAAAACAAAACCTCCTATAATATCTTTATTGATAACATTTTTAATCTTAGCGCCGGCTCCAGTTAATTCCTTTAGCTTGGCTAAAATCTTTTCTTCCAGCTCTGCTGTTAATGGAACTGCGGTAGTTACTATAGCTTCCTGAGACTTATTCAAGGTATTGTAACGTACTATATAATTTCTTGCTACAAGATCAAGAAGATTAATTCTTCCATTTTCAATAAGTACATCAAAGCTGCCCTGAGTAATTTCACCGGCATCTTTAAAGATTTCCTTTAAACTGGCTTTTTTAACCGATGAGTTTACAACCGGACTTTTAAGCATATCGGCAAGATCTGGACTACTTGCAATGGTTTGAGAAATTTGCTGCATATCTGTAAAAACAGTATCTGCTGTATTTTTCTCTTTTGCCAAGTCCAAAATTGCTTTGGCGTAACGTTGTGCTGCCCTGGTTCCTTTCATTACATCTTAGTTTAAGGTAGCGTCTTTCAACATCTTATCTATCATTTGATGTTGTTTCTCTTCGGTAGATAATTCTTTTCCAATTACTTTTTCAGCAATCTCAATAGAAAGTGTAGCTACCTGGTTTTTAATATCGGCCATTGCTGCACGCTTCTCCATCTCGATGTTTTCTTTAGCTTTGGCTACAATTTTATCTGCCTTTTCCTGGGCATCGCCTTCAGCTTCAGCAATCATCTTCTCCTTCAACTGGCGTGCTTCTTTAAGCATTTCGTCTCTTTCGGCACGAGCTTCCTGCAATAACTTTTCGTTATCTGCTTTAAGATTTTGCATCTCTTTACGCGCATCTTCAGCAGAAGCAAGGGCTTCGTTAATAGATTCTTCACGGGTTCTTACCGCACCAAGAATTGGCTTCCAGGCGAATTTGGCAAGAATAAGCATCAGCACTAAAAATACGATGGTTTGCCAAAATATTAAACCAACTTCTGGAGTAATTAAATCCATAATTCTTTATTTATATAATACCGTTAACATCATTTTTAAAAAAAAGCCCATTCGCAACCAACCGTTACGAATGGGTTTTTGAAATCTTCTTAGGTGGTCAATACACCTAAAAGCGCAGCTACAACTCCAAAAAGAGCAACACCCTCTACAAGTGCAGCAGCAATAATCATTGCAGTCTGGATTTTTCCAGAAGCTTCTGGTTGACGGGCAATAGCGTCCATTGCGGCACCGCCAATTTTACCAACGCCAATAGCGGCTCCAACAACTGCTAATCCAGCTCCTAAAGCTGCAAGACCTACGTGTAATAATTCCATAGTATAAAAATTAAAAATTAAAATTAATGATGTTCATGTTCCGCAACCGCCATCCCAATAAACAGGGCTGACAGCATTGTAAAAATAAACGCTTGAAGGAATGCTACTAACAATTCCAGTATTGTGATGAAAAGGGCAAAAGGAACCGAAATCCCGGCAACTCCAGCGCTTTCCAATATAAATATCAATCCAATTAAACTCAATATAATAATGTGACCCGCGGTGATGTTCGCAAATAAACGAATCATAAGTGCTACCGGCTTAATGATTAAACCAAGCACCTCTACCACCGCCAAAATTGGCTTCACAAAAGTAGGTATTCCCGGCATCCATAAAGTATGTTGCCAAAAATCTTTATTTCCGTTAATTAAAATTAAAGCAAGGGTAAAAAGACCTAAAGAAACGGTTACCGCGATATTTCCTGTTACGTTTGCTGCACCTGGCAACAAACCTAAAAGGTTAGTGATCCAAATAAAGAAGAACACTGTTAATAAAAACGGCATAAACTTCATATACTTCTTATCACCAATTTGAGGTCTTGCGATCTCATCGCGAACAAAAAGCACTAAAGTCTCTAATATATTATTGAAACCAGCAGGAGCTTTTTTATTCTTTTTGTGGTGACCGGCCAAACCGAAGAAGAAAATCAACATTAAAATAACCGTTAAAAACATAGCAGCTACGTTCTTGGTTATAGAAAAATCCCAGGGTTTACTGGCATTTAAAACGTTATGCTCTTCGTCAAACTCAACAGTTTCTGCACCTGCGTCTAATTTGTAAATATCTTCGTGATAATTTACAAAACGCATCCCATCTTTTTCTACCACGTGATGCCCTTCGGTATCGTGATGAAATTCACTAGACATAAAAGTTACAAAACCACCTTCCTCAGTAAAAAGAATTACCGGTAATGGCAATGTAAAAGAACTATCTCCTTCACCAAAGAAATGCCAGCCGTGAGAATCACCAATGTGGTGCATAATCATATCGGTAGGATTAAATTCTTTAGATTCTTCTGCCTCAGGATCTGCTTTGGCAAAAGCGTTAAAAGGAAGTAAGGCTAAGGCTAGTGTAAACGTCACTATAATCTTTAAAGATTTATGTGCTATCATAGTACCTGGTCTGCTTAAAATTATGGGCTCTAAATTCGGCTGCAAAGGTATACTTTTAATTTTTATTTGAAAGCACCCCAACTAAAATTTTAGCAAAAGCGTTATTTTTATCATTATAACTGATAAACAGTATTTTAAGTCTTGTTTATTAGTTTCACTGCGTACAGGGTCTCAAAGACCAAAAACAAAAAGTAAGGAATAAAAAAAGCAAGAACATTTACAAAGACTGCATTTACCTCGCTCAAGACTAATGGCAGCAAAAAAATTACCGCCGCTACCATTTTAAATAAGCTTAATCCCATAAATGCAAACCCCGTTTTATCGGTGAAATTCTTATAAACAAAAACCAGGCTTAAATAAATTAGAAATGTGGCCAGAAAATGAAAAAGATAAATACTAAAACTACTATAATAAAATTCTACTTCAAATACATACTGCTGTAATAGAAATTGAATAAGCCATAGTAAAATACTAAAAGGAAGCAATCTTCTTAGGAAAGCCAATAATTCATTTTTCATTTTTTTCGTCTTCTTCGCTCATTTTAATTACACTTCTATAAACCTGGTAAAGCGCTATAAAAACGCCCAACAAGGATAAGGATATAGTAAATGCCGAATATTTATTCGGAAATTTCCCGTCTAACCAGATCCCTAATAAAACACCCCCGGCAATAATAATTCCCATCTGGAAAGCTATATTCACAAAACCCAGGTATTTATTTAAATTATCATTTTTCATAATTTAAGCTGAAAAAATCTTAATTGATCGGTTGTGGGTATTCTTCTAAATTCTTTTGAATTTGTATAATTCTATAATTTTCTGATGAAATAGGCATTGATTCATTTTCAACTAAATAATCTTCATTTATTTGAAGTAATTCAGCAAAACCTTCTGCACGATTAAGATTTTCAAGGCCGTGTACCATTACAAACATCTCCTCTGGATTATAAACATCAATAGAAACTGAAAGATACTCGTAATTAATTTCTGAAATCGCTGTCTCTATCTTTTCTTTTAAGGCTGAAGCCGCTTCCTGTTCTGAAATATCAAACCTGTAAAGTAGTTTATAATTCTGCTGAAGACTATCGGTATTAAACTCCAAACCACTTAACTGGGGAATTGTTTTATTTAAAATTCCCTGGGCTTTTTTTCCTTCCTGGGTTTGCGGATAGGTTAAAGCCACGTGATTTAATGCATTTTTATAAGCTTCCAAACCTAAAAGTCTTCCGCTGGCCTGGGCTTTTAAAAGTTCAAGCTTTGCAACAATGGGATCTCCAGCAAATTCTGAAATATAGCGGTTTGTTTCAGCAATAACATTTTCAAAATTTTGTGCCTCAAAATTTCGGTAAAGTTCTGCATAAATTGCTTCCGGAGAATTTTCGTCTTCACTAATACTTTGGGGGTTCAAAATATAAGCTGCATAGCGGGAATTTGGGTAATTCTCCAAAATTTCCTGCTTCATTTCTTCAGCCTTAAAACCTTGATTTGTGGTTTGATAAATCTGATATAGATTATACATAGAAGGCAAAATAAGGCGCTCATCTGAAGACATTTCTAAGACAGCCTCCAATCTATCCTGGGCCATTTTATATTCCCTGAAATTCTCTTTATAAATTATTCCCAGTTGATAATACGCAAAATCCCTATCCCGGGTTAAAGTGTCCAACACCGCTAAATCTGTTGGAATTTGGTCTATATAGGTATAAGGATCAAGCCGCGGATCGTTGTCTAAAACCTGCTGTGAAAGCCCGGCTTCTTCTGCCACTGCATCTTCCCTTTCAAAACTAACTTCTGCCCATCGCCAATTATCAGCTAACGGCCTCTCTCCCCACTGATTCAAAAATTCCTGTCTCCCCTGTTGAACCCTCGCTTCACTATAAAAATAAAAAGTACGCGCAGAAGCTGGGGGCTGCCTGCTTTCTATGGCCGGTAAATTCACAGGCATAGTAGCTGCACTATTATCGGCTTCTAATTTAGCTCGTAAATCTGTGGTATAATTCTTAAAATAATCCAGTTGTTCAGCCGGCATTATGTGGCTTAATCGCAAGATGCTATCGTTTTTATAAGCTATGTCTTCATACTTAATAACATCTTCCAGGTTACCCCTTTTCTTTTTTATAGTTCTAAATTCTCTTAGTTTCGGATCCATTTCTGCCAGCGTACTATCAAAATATTTACTGGCGGCCAGATAATTGCTTCGATCAAAATTGATATTGGCCAGGATTTCATAATTAATAGAGCGTAAATAAATATCACTCGCAGGTTCACGCAGCGATTTTTTATAATATTCTACCGCAGTGTCTATTGAATCTAAACGATTGTAATATTCACCAATTTGGAAATAAATTTTATCTAAAAATGGTCGATTTTCGCGATCTTTTTCCAATTCACGAAACATTTCTCGTAATTGGTAATTATTGCCCTGCCCCATCTCAAAATTCCGGGCTTTTTGCACATAGGCATTAATCATATAAATTCTAGGGGATTTCCTGTTCAAATCTATCACTTCATCAAAAGCAGCGTTTGCTTCAGAAATTTCTCCCAAACGGTTATGAATCTGCCCAAGAATATAGAAATAGCGCCCTTTTTCTTCGTTATTTCCAGTAAATTCGGCTGCATTCTTTAACGGAACAACCGCGCTGTCTAAATGCCGTAGATTGATATAAGCCTGGGCCATAGTTGCACTGGCATCAGCAATATCCTGTTCTTCAAGATGTTCTAAATCCAGTATTTTTTTGAGATTATTTACTGCAAGACGGTTATTATCCAGGCGCATATGGGTTTTTTCTCGCCAAACCCGGGCGTGAATAATATTGTTACTGGCAGGATAACGCCTTAAAATATAATTGAAAGCTTCTAGCGCAGGAATAAAGCGTTGATCGAAATACCGGGCTTTTCCCAGTAATAAATAAGCTTCATCTATTTGCGGATTTCTTTCTTTCCCTTCTATCAGCATCGAGTGCCGCTGAATTGCTTTTACCGCTTTTTCTTCGGCGTAGCCAAAATTCTGATTTCTGATGCTATCTGGCAAAACGATATTCTCATCAATTTGCATACGCTCAATGGGTAGAATATCCCAGTAATTATCGGCGTAGTTTTGGTTAAGTTCCTCTTTACCCTGCTCCAGGCCTAAATTACCGTTATAGAGCGTATTATACTCTGTAGTAACGGCGTGCCAGTTTCGGTTTACAAAGGTGTTATTTTTGCGTGAACAGCCAGCGATGCTCCCAACCAGGAGCAGCAATAAAGTAAGTTTGGTAATTGTATTCAAAATTAACCGGTTCTCGATGGCTTTATAACTAAAAATCAGTTTGTTTAGTGTGCAAAAATACGCTTCTTTTTACAAACGCAAACCAATTTGCTATAGTTCTTCAGCCTGAGCCGCGCCTACTTCGCCAGAAAAATAACTTTCTAATTCGCTTAAAGTTGCTTCAGAAGTTTTAATATCTTTTACCGGTACACCTTTATCTAAAACCACAATTCGTTCACAAACTTCGGTCACGTGAATAAGATCGTGGCTGGAAATTAAGACGGTGGTTTCACGATTTTCGGTAAGATCTTTAATAATCTTTTTTAATCGAATTTGAGTTGTTGGATCTAAATTAGCAAAAGGCTCATCTAAAATCACCACTTTGGGATTTCCAATAAGCGCCGCAACAATTCCCACTTTTTTCTGATTTCCTTTAGAAAGGTCTCGTAAATATTTTCTACGACCAATAATTTCTCCGTGAAAAAAATCTTCAAAATTGGCTAAGAAAGCATCGATATCAGCTTTATTGGCGCCGCGTAAATCCCCTACGAAATAAAAATATTCTTCGGGAGTTAAATAGCCAATAAGGAAGCTTTCATCTATAAAAGAAGCGGTAAAAGGTTTCCAGTCTTCACTCTGGCTTACCGTGATCTCGTTATTAAAAATATTTCCCGTGGTTGGCTGAATTAAATCCAACAATAAACTGAAAAAAGTGGTTTTACCGGCACCATTGTTCCCAACCAGGCCAAAACTTTCTCCTGTTGGAATATCAAGATGATCTATATTTAGAACTTTTGTGCCGCCGTATATTTTACTAAGGTTTGTAGCAGTTATCATATTTATAAATTTTATTCGCCGGTTTGTTTAAAACCATTAATCATCGCGTATTTTCTTTTTTGGTAAACTCCGGCAATGTATTTCATTAAACTAGATCGCAATAGCAGACCCAGCACTCCCAAACCGGAAAGGCCAATTAAACCGGCTTCAAATCCTATGAAATAATCCAGAAGCCAGAAAATTAAAATTGGTAAAAACATTAAGGGTAGACCAACTATCCATTGAGCTGCGCCTGTGCCCTGGTAATTCATAAACGGACTTTTATCCAGGTCTATTCTCTTTTTATTAAAAGAGCCTGAATACAGCAAAATAGGAACATTTACGCCAATATTATATAAAGCGGCCACCATATTTATTAATAAGATATTCCAGCCAAAATAAATATAAGGCGTGCTTAAAATAGCCAGTATTATTACGCTAAAGCTAATTAACATTGCTTTGGAAGACAGGTAGTCTTTCAGGGGGATGTTTTGCGACATAATCATTGGGTAATAAGATGCATCCCACGAGGGCACAAATTGACCAAAATTGATCATAAAAATTCCGGTCATAAAAATACCTACAAAAACGTAAATAGCCATATGCTCGTACATATCGCTGGGATACACAAACAAACCGTAGCACAACAAAAGCAAAGACATATAAATTGTTGTTTTTGGCCTTTTATTTCTCCAAATTAGTTTTAAATCTAATTGAAGGAAAGGCGCAAGGGCTCCAAATTTTTTAGTCCAAACAAAATCTTTTGTATCGGCATCTTTTTGTTTTTCCTTTAAACCGGCATCGAGATAAAACTTGCTTTCCAGGTTAAGTTGGTTCCATTTATAAAAAGCAATTACCAAAATTATAGGTACAATAGCCAGGTAAGGGTTTAAAACCAGGTAATCCATCATTTTACCAAACCAGAAACTTATCTCAAAAACTTCAAAATATTCCAGTGCGCCCAAAATCACTACTAAAAGAATGGCGGGAATTAATGCTTTTAGATTATCGGTAAATTTCTTTTTAATAATAAAATTCAGAAAATTTATGCATTGGGTAATGGCAATCATCGCTACCATCCAACCCAGAATATTCCAGGTTCCATAATCACCTTTATAAATACAAAAAATTCCGAAGGGAATAATTATAAATAATGGCAAAAAGTTAAAAAAGGAATACATAGACTTAAGCAATACAAAATTCACCGCTTTTCGCCGTAGAATTGGCAAATTTAAAAGTGGTTTTATATCTAAAACCGGCAGTGTTTGCAGCATAAACCTAAAACCGAGTTCAAAAACCAGCCATAGTAAAACAAAACGGTTTACCATTTGAAAAGGATCCTGGTCTGGAAAAGTTTCCTGCAGCAAAGGATAAAGACCAATTCCCAAAGCGAGAAATGCGACAGAAAAATATAAAGCCAGGAAAATAAGCAGAACTTTTAATCCAATACTCTTCCCCACACTTGCAGAACGGAAAAAAGATTTCCATTCTAACCATAAAAACCGTTTAAACATAATTTAATAATTTAACCCATTACCGGGATTAAAAATGCTAACCCAAAATGATTAAATACCCGAAATAAACCACCAGTTTAATCAGGTTACGGGCATATTTACCTTACATGTATAGAAATTTAGGTATTTGTTACACTCTTTAATTTCACATACTTTGTATTTTTGCCAAAAATAAATTTTTGATGAGTCAGTTTTTTCCGTTAGAAATAAAAGAAGTTATTAGGGAAACCCCGCAGGCAGTGAGCTTGTCTTTTAATATTCCAGAGAACTTAAAAGAAGAGTTTAAGTTTGACGCGGGCCAATATATTACGATAAAAATAAAATTAGGCGACGAAGAATTAAGACGTGCTTATTCGCTTTGCTCGGCACCAAATTCAGGAGAATTCAAGGTTACCGTGAAAGAAGTTGAAGGCGGTAAATTTTCGGTAATTGCCAATAATAAACTTAATGCCGGCGATGTTTTGGAGGTTCACCCGCCAGAAGGGAAATTTATTTTAAAACCTACCGGTGAAGCTAGAAATTATGCAGCCTTTGCAGCAGGAAGCGGGATTACCCCGGTGCTTTCTATTATAAAAACTGTTTTAGCCGAAGAACCAAAAAGCCGGTTTGTGCTTACTTACGGAAATAAATCTCCAGAAGAAACTATATTTTTCAAGGAATTGCTGGAACTTCAGGCTAAATTCCCCGATAGACTTTTTATTGAATTTGTATATAGTCGTACCCGGGAAGACAATTCACATTTTGGAAGAATTGAAACCAGCACGGTGAATTTTGTGGTGAAAAACAAGTTTAAAGATCACGCCTTTGATGCATTTTACCTCTGTGGACCTGAAGAAATGATTAACCAGGTAAGCGATGTTTTAAAAGAAAACGGGGTTACCGAAGACAAAATTCTTTACGAACTTTTTACTTCTGAAGAAACGGGAGCTATAGAAACCAATGTAGAAGGCCAAACTGAACTTACCATTATGGTAGACGATGAGGAAACCACTTTCTCTATGGATACCAAAGAAACGGTTTTAGACGCCGCCTTAGAGCACGATTTAGACGTCCCTTATTCCTGCCAGGGCGGGATTTGCAGCAGTTGTATTGCCAGGATCGTAGAAGGAAAAGCCGAAATGCGTAAAAATCAAATTTTAACCGATGAAGAGATTGCAGAAGGCTTGATTCTTACCTGCCAGGCGCAACCGCTAACCCCAAAACTAAAGGTAGATTACGACGATGTATAGTTTCTTACCGGGAAAGTTTGAAAAGCTTACCTTGTAGGAACAAAAAATATTTATGCTGAAACTCAAAAATGTCTCCTTTGCCTATGCTGAAGAACCGGTTTTAAAGAATATCGGTTTTACACTGGAAAAAGGAGAAAACCTCTCTGTAATTGGGGAAAGCGGCTGTGGAAAAAGTACGTTACTAAAAATTATTTACGGCCTGCTGCATACCGATGGCAAGATTTTTTGGGGAGAAAAAGAACTTTTAGGCCCTAATTTCAACCTTGTGCCAGGCGAGCCGTTTATAAAATATCTTGCGCAGGATTTTGATTTAATGCTTCCTTTAAGTGTTGCTGATAATATTGGAAAATATCTCAGCAATCAATATCCTCAAAAAAAGAAAAAACGTATTAAAGAGCTGCTGGAAGTTGTGGAAATGACCGAGCTGGCCGATAAAAAAGCGAAACTCTTAAGCGGTGGCCAACAACAGCGCGTAGCTTTGGCAAGAGCACTGGCCAATGAACCCGAATTGCTTTTACTGGACGAACCTTTTAGCCATATAGATCATTTTAGAAAAAATAATTTACGCCGCAGACTTTTTGATTATTTAAAGGAAAACAATATCGCCTGCATTGTTGCCACCCACGATAGTACCGATGCACTTTCTTTTGCCGATAAAACCATTGTTTTAAAAAACACAAAAATTTACGCTGAAAATTCTCCTTCGGAATTATATCAAAATCCGCCCAATAAATATGTGGCTTCCCTTTTTGGTGATGTAAATGAGATAATGCTAAAGGAGCTGACTGAAGATGAAAGCAGCCGAAAAAAAGTAATTCTTTACCCTGAAGAAATTAAACTTACCCAAAAAGCCGGAATTAAAGCCGAAGTAAAAAAATCCTGGTTTAAAGGCGACACCTGGTTAATTGAAGTCCATTTAAACGGGAAAATCATTTATTTTAATCATTCGAAAGCTTTAAAGGAAGGGAAAAAGATAAGTCTAAAAGTTGCCGAAAAATTAATTAAATCAAGGTTGAAGTAGTTTAAGCTTCGCCACAAATACACGAATGTTTTTTGATCTTTTTTCCTTACTCTTTTTTGCTTTACTATCGTCATTACGAGCGACGCAGGAGCGCGGTAATCTTTAGAATGAGAGTTTGAGAGTTTCAGTTGAGCAGATTGCTTCAGTCGTGCCTTCTTCGCAATGACGAAGTATTCTTGGCTAAACATCTCATTCAACACCTCATTTTATAATTTTTAAAACACTTCCAAAATTTCAGCTGTTTTTCCATTAAAAATAATTTCCTCACCTGCTTTTTTATGCAGTAATAATTGCGCAATCGGGGAATTGGCGCCAATGGCAAAATATTCTTCGCCATCTACAATAATACGATCTGCCGGGATCGCAATAAAATAATTGGCCATATTGGTTTTTACCGCAGTTCCTAACTGAGCGGAACCGTTGTTAGTTCTGCTTTTTGCAATATTAATCGTATTTCTAAGATTTTTGAATTGCTGTAGCTGTTCGGCCAGTTTATTCCATTCCAGGTTTATCATTTCCCGACCGGTTTCATATTTATCGCCGGCACTACTTTTGGTTTCGTTTTCCAGATCGCTTTCAAGTCCGGCCATAGCAGCTTCAATACGCTTTATACGTTCTTCCACATAAGCTTCACAGGCTCTATAAAGTTTTTCTTTTATTGAATTCATAAATTATTCTCTTTTTGAAATATGAGAAGTTTGTAGAATCGTCATCCTGAATTTATTTCAGAGCTTGCTCCGATATTTTTTCGGAGATCTAAGCGTTTAATAATCTTCACAAATTAGAATCTGAAACCAGTTCAGATTGACGGTAATTTTTTTACTGATTTACTCTAAACTAAACTTCCCGTAATTCTGCATTTGCCTTACAATCCAGTTTTTTCTTTGATTTATATAATTACTGGCAGGATTTGCCCGGTATTCTCTAGGGTTCGGTAAAACAGCGGCAATAGCAGCAGCTTCGTATACAGAAAGATTTGCAGCCGATTTGTTAAACCAATGCTGCGCGGCTGCTTCTGCGCCGTAAATTCCGCGGCCCATTTCAATACTATTTAGATAAACTTCTAAAATTCTTTCTTTACTCCAAAAAGTTTCGATCAAAAAAGTGAAATATACCTCCAGGCCTTTTCTTAACCAATTTCTCCCCGGCCATAAAAATACATTCTTTGCGGTTTGTTGGGAAATTGTGCTGGCGCCACGTACCCGCTTTCCTTTCTGATTATCTTCAATGGCCTTTTCTATAGCTTCAATATCAAAACCGTTATGTTTTACGAAATTTTGATCTTCACTGGCAATAACGCCAAGTTGCAAATGCCGGGAAATATCTTGTCGTGGCACCCACGAATGCTGAATTTTCTCCTCAGGATTTTCAAAATATCGAATAGCCATTAACGGCGTAAACGGCACCGGAACCCATTTAAACAGCAATACAATAAAAAGCGAAAACAGGATTAAGCCACCCACCAGTTTTAGCAGAAATTTGAATATTTTTTTAATCATTTTATCAATTCTGAAAGTTCTTTCCCTACTAAACTACCAATAGCAACACCCATTCCCCCAAGGCGAACTCCGCAATAAACATTATCTGAAATTTGTTTAACGACCGGGTTTTTCTGCTTTCCAACGCCCATAATTCCGCTCCAGCGCTGGTCAATTTCAAAGGAAGTTTCCGGTAAAACGGTAGTTTTAAGCAATTCTTCCAGTTTCTGCTGAATAATTTCGGTTTGAGCGATTTCAGTGGTTTCTTCGGCTTTAAAATCCAGGTTTCTGCCACCACCAAAAAGAATGCGATCGTCAATATTCCTAAAATAATAATAGCCCTTATCTAAATGAAATGTGCCTTTGATCTCGAGATTTTTAATCGGTTTGGTGATCAACACCTGGGCGCGGGCGGGTTTTACCTGAGAAATTCCCAATTTTTCCGAAAAACCATTAGTAGCGATCAATAATTTATTTGCTGAAAAATCTAATTTATCGGTTTTAATCTTTACTGAGTCCCTTGTTTCTACAAATCCTTCAACTGTAATATTATTCAGGATTTTGATGCCAGCTTTTTGAACTTTATATAGTAAAGTTTCCATCATCTTGCCGGTATTTAACTGCCCTTCAAATTGATTAAAAATGAGTTTTTTGTGAATATTCTTAAAGTCAAAACTGTCTTTTTGAACACTAAAAACAGCGTCTCCAAATGTTGGTTTCAGCATTTTATTAAGCTGTGGTAAAGCCGCCCTACATTTTTCAAAAAGAGCTATATCCTGACTGGTAAAAAGTTCATAACCGCCATATTCTTTATAACGAATATTTTGATCTCCAAGATTCTTCCGAAGCAATTTTAAACCTTTTAAGCGTTTTTGCACTAATTGTAGCACTTCCTCTTCAGAATGTGAATTTAGATCGTCAAGAATCTCTGAAACACTTCCGAAACAGGCAAAACCGGCATTTTTTGTACTCGCGCCATTCGGTAGAATTCCGCGCTCCAAAATTAGAATTTTAGATTTTGGAAATCGTTCTTTTAAGCTTAGCGCACAATTTAAACCGGTGATTCCGCTGCCTATAATACAAAAATCTATATTTGAAAACCAGGTTTTGGTTTCCCAGTAAGAAAGGTTCATTGAAAGGATAATTTTCAATGAAAATACGAAATTAAAAAAGAGGCTGTTTGGTAAATTCTAATCAATCTAATTTGCGTTCGAAATATATTTAGATTTACAACTTGTTAGATTCTGAAATAATCCCGAAGCTTCGGGACAGAATGACGCCATAAGTCTTACAATAAAAAAGACCTCACAGGTTTTTGAAACCTGTGAGGTCTAATATTTAGATTTCTCCACGGAAAAACTAATCTTCCGCTTCCAATGGTTTCATTTTAAAATCTTCCATAAACTTGGTGGTGTAGTTCCCTTCAATATAATCGGGGTGATCCATAAGTTGCCTATGGAATGGAATAGTTGTTTTTACACCTTCTATCACAAACTCGTCTAATGCACGTTTCATTTTATTGATCGCTTCTTCCCTGGTTTGAGCAGTAGTGATCAATTTGGCGATCATAGAATCGTAGTTTGGCGGTATAATATAGCCGCTGTAAACGTGGGTATCTATTCGTACTCCGTGACCGCCGGGAGCGTGCAAATTCGTGATTTTTCCCGGTGAAGGTCTGAAACCGTTAAAAGGATCTTCAGCATTAATTCGGCATTCTATAGAGTGTAATTGTGGGAAATAATTCTTTCCAGAAATTGGCACTCCTGCCGCTACAAGAATTTGCTCTCTAATAAGATCGTAGTCTATTACCTGCTCGGTAATTGGGTGTTCTACCTGGATACGGGTATTCATCTCCATAAAGTAGAAGTTTCGGTGTTTATCTACCAAAAATTCTACGGTACCGGCACCTTCATACTTAATATATTCGGCAGCTTTTACTGCGGCTTCTCCCATTTTCTTCCGAAGGCTATCGGTCATAAAAGGAGATGGAGTTTCTTCGGTTAATTTTTGGTGACGGCGTTGTACCGAGCAATCCCTTTCTGAAAGGTGACAGGCTTTACCCGTGCTGTCTCCTACAATTTGAATTTCAATATGGCGAGGCTCTTCAATAAGCTTTTCCATATACATCCCGTCGTTTCCAAAAGCAGCGCCTGCTTCTTGGCGGGCAGAATCCCAGGCATCTTCAAGATTTTCTTCTTTCCAAACGGCTCGCATTCCTTTACCACCACCACCGGCGGTAGCTTTTAACATTACAGGGAAGCCTATTTCTTTCGCAAGTTTTTGGCATTCCTTAAAATCTTTCATCACCCCTTCTGATCCTGGAACACAAGGAACTCCCGCAGCTCTCATAGTGGCTTTTGCGGTAGCTTTATCTCCCATTTTCGCGATCATATCTGGTGAGGCACCGATAAATTTAATATCGTGTTCTTCACAGATTTTTGAGAATTTGGCATTTTCTGAAAGAAAACCGTAGCCGGGATGAATTGCATCTGCATTGGTAATTTCTGCAGCCGCAATAATATTTGAAATTTTTAAATAAGATAAATTACTGGGCGGCGGACCAATACATACGGCCTCGTCGGCAAACCTTACGTGAAGACTTTCAGCATCGGCAGTAGAATAAACCGCAACGGTGCTAATTCCCATTTCTTTACAGGTGCGAAGTATGCGCAATGCGATCTCGCCCCTGTTTGCAATCAATATTTTTTTAAACATACCTATTGTTTTTTTGGCCCGGGAAAAATTTCCCTTAAGCTAAATGGGCAGTAATTTATGATGGATCTACTAAAAATAATGGTTGGTCGAACTCTACAGGAGAAGAATCGTCTACCAATACTTTTACTATTTTCCCTGAAACTTCGCTTTCAATTTCATTGAAAAGTTTCATAGCCTCAATTACACAAAGCACATCACCTTCTTTAATTGAATCTCCTACTTCTACAAAAGTTGGCTTATCTGGAGAAGGTTTACGGTAGAATGTTCCAATTATAGGAGATTTTACGGTAATATAATTTGAATCTTCTCCTGCGGGTGCTTTTTGCTCTTCTTTACTCTGGGAATCACTTTCCTGAGAAGGAGCAGGTGCCTGTTGTTGAGGTTGCTGTTGAGGCTGTGGCTGTGCAGGCATTTGCTGCATTTGGCCGCCCATTGGCACATGTTGAACAATAGTTTCTTTCTCGTCTGAGCCTGTTTTAATGGTGATCTTTACATCGCCCGTTTCCAGTTTTACCTCGCTGGCACCAGATTTGGCCACAAACTTGATTAAATTCTGAATTTCTTTTAAATCCATAATAATAGGGTGTTGGTTTTTTTAAGAATTATATGCCCATTTTAAATAGGTCGCCCCCCAGGTGAAGCCGCCCCCAAATGAAGCAAAAACTAAATTATCTCCTTTTTTAAATTGCTTTTCGAAATCACTAAGCAATAAAGGCAAAGTAGCCGATGTAGTGTTTCCGTAGCGCTCAATATTCATAAGCACTTTTTTATCTTCAAGTCCCATACGGCTAGCCGTTGCTCCTACAATTCGTTTATTTGCCTGGTGCGCCACAAGCCAATCTACATCTTCATTGGTTAATTTATTGCGTTCCATAATATTAGCACTAACTTCTGCCATATTAGAAACTGCAAATTTAAAAACCGTTTTACCATCCTGTCTCACATAATGTAATTTATTGGCTACAGTCTCTGCCGATGGTGGCATTAAAGAGCCTCCAGCTTCAATTCTAAGGGAGTCTCTTCCAATAGAATCGCTTCTAAGAATTTCATCCTGCAAGCCAAAACCTTCTTCATTCGGTTCCATAAGTACTGCACCGGCGCCATCTCCAAAGATAATACACGTAGTTCTATCGGTATAATCAATAATAGAAGACATTTTATCGGCTCCAATTACCAATACTTTTTTATACCTCCCAGATTCTATATATGCTGATCCTGTAGACATAGCATATAAAAATCCTGAACATGCGGCTTGAAGATCGTAGGCAAAAGCATTTATAGCACCTATTTGGGTGGCAACGTGAACTGCGGTAGCAGCTACAGGTAGATCTGGGGTTACAGAAGCAAGAATAACAAGGTCTATCTCTTTTGGATCGAGATTAGATTTTTCTAATAAATCTTTAGCTGCTTCTATTCCTAAGTATGAAGTTCCTTTATTAGGGTCTTTAAGTATTCGGCGTTCTCGTATTCCGGTTCGGCTGAAGATCCATTCATCATTGGTCTCAACCATTTCTTCCAACATTTTGTTGGTTAACACATCTTCGGGCACATAGGCACCCACAGCGGTAATTGCTGCTGTGATTTTATTCATAGATTTGACTTTTAACCCCATTTACGTTCTAAAAAAACGTAAAAACTTAAAAAGAAAAGTACTAATTTTTCTTTGAACGGGGGTGCAAATTAAGGTCTTTTTAGCACTTATTCAACTTCAAACAAAAAACTCTCACGTGGGTGAGAGTTTTTATAAAAAGTTAAAGCTCTATGTTAAATTAAGCTTCTATTTCTTCGGTATTGTCAATTAATACCTGGCCTCGGTAATATAGTTTACCTTCATGCCAGTGCGCTCTGTGGTACAAATGCGCCTCTCCTGTTGTAGGATCTGTAGCTATTTTAGGTACCGAAGCTTTATAATGTGTCCTTCTTTTATCTCTTCTGGTTTTCGAGATTTTTCTCTTTGGATGTGCCATGGCTTGCTGTTATTTATCGTTTAATAAGTTTTTTAATTTATCCCAGCGAGGATCTATTTCATCCTCATCATTTTTATTCTCGTTATTATTAATACTTAATTCTTCAAGTTTATCAAGTACGTCAGATTCTAAAGTACCGTCTTCTACCCCGGGATGCACCCTTTTTAATGGTATGGACAAAACTATAAGTTCGTAAATATATTGCTGAATATTTACTTCAAATTCACCGTGTGGCAAAATAAGTAAATCTTCATTTTCGTCGTTAAATTCTTCCCCAAACTTAATTACCAAAAACAAACTGCCGTCTATAGGCTGATTGTATGGCTCGTTTGTAAGGTCACAATTTACGTTTACAGCACCCGAAGCTTTAAAAGTAAGCTCCATCATTGTTGTTTTCTTCTCTAACAACAAATCAACTTTAACATTGGCACTATTTAAATCGTCGTACTCAAAATGCTCAAAGAACTCATTATCAATATCGTATTCAAACTGGTGTTTTCCCAGCTTTAATCCCACAAAAGGAATTGTATACGCTGCTAATTTCCTCATCTCATCGTCAATTTCTTGCCCGGGCCGCTTCGGCTTAGGCGGGTGCAAATATATAAAAATTAATAAATTAGAGCGCTGTTATAAACAAATTTTTGTTTATAACTTTCTACCCTGTTTCTTTAAAGGGTTTTTGGTGAGTTCCTTATATTCTTCACGGCATTTATGAATTTCTATTGCTCGAAAAACAGCTTCTTTAAAAGAATTAATATTAGCCGAATTTGTTCCGGCTATTTCAAAAGCGGTACCGTGATCTGGCGAGGTTCTCACCTTACTTAAACCGGCGGTAAAATTCACCCCATTTCCAAAAGAAAGCGTTTTAAACGGAATTAAACCCTGGTCGTGATAAGAAGCCACCACTGCATCAAAATTTACGTAATTTTTTGAACCGAAAAAACTATCGGCTGAAAATGGGCCAAAAACCAAATCACCTTTATCACGTAATTTCTGAAGGGTAGGCTTTAAGATTTCTTCATCTTCTTTACCAATAACTCCATTATCTCCGCTATGCGGATTTATTCCTAAAACAGCAATTTTTGGTTTTTGCACCCTAAAATCCTGTTTTAAGGTTTCCTGAATTATGTTTAGTTTCTTTTCAATTAACTCTGGGGTAATTGTATTGGCAATATCTTTTAGGGCTACGTGATCTGTAAGTAAACCAATTTTCAAGGTGTCGGTAATCATAAACATAAGACTCTCCCCTTCAAGTTCCTTAGCTAAATAATCTGTATGGCCGGGAAAATTAAAATCAGCCGACTGAATACTGTGTTTATTGATAGGTGCCGTAACTAACACATCAATTTCATTTTCCTTAAGCGCTTTTGTTGCAGCCTGAAGTGATTTAAAAGCATATTCACCAATTTTAGGATCTTCTTCGCCAAAATTGATATTTATCCCTTCTTTCCAAACATTTACCACATTAATTTTTCCGTCTATAGCTTTTGAAGCCTCATCTATTCCCTGGTAGTTAAGGGAAAGATTAAAATGTTTCTTTAAAAAAGTGAGTACTTTGGTAGAAGCAAAGATTACCGGGGTACAGAAGTCTAACATCCGGGAATCATCAAAGGTTTTAAGCATTATTTCACTTCCAATTCCATTTAAATCTCCTATGCTTATTCCTAATTTCACCTTTTCTGCTTGCTTCATCTGCTTATAATTATTGGGAATATTTCTTGCTAATAAATTACCATTTTCAATCCAAAATTAAATCTGGATTTGTTCTGGGCTAATTCATTAAACTTCCCGTGTTTATTTATATTTTTACATCACAAATGTAAGAATAATCCAAAGATATGTTTACCGGAATTATTGAAGAAGTAGGAGAAGTTAGCCGTATAGAAACCGAAGGGGGAAATATGCATTTTCGCATTAAAGCAGCAATGACGCCCGAATTAAAAATAGACCAAAGTGTAGCGCATAACGGCGTTTGCTTAACCGTGGTATCTATTACAGATAATGAATTTACGGTAACTGCAGTGGCCGAAACACTGGAAAAAACGAATTTAAAGAATTTGGCTGAAGGCGCACCGGTAAACCTGGAACGTGGAATGAAGTTAGGTGACCGCTTAGACGGCCATATAGTACAGGGACACGTTGATCAAACCGCGATTTGCAAAAAAGCAGAAGAAAAAGACGGTAGTTGGGAATTTACTTTTGAATACGACCCAAATTTGCAAAATATTACGATTGAAAAAGGATCTATAACGGTAAATGGCGTGAGTTTAACTGTTGTAAATTCTAAGAAAAATGAATTTAGCGTGGCGATAATTCCTTATACGTACCAGCATACTACATTTAAAAACCTAACGGAAGGAGCTAGAGTTAACCTGGAGTTTGATGTTATTGGGAAATACGTTAAACGATTGCAGGATTTAAAGTAATTATTTCCTGTTTTTAATATGATGAATTCCAAGTGCTAACCCGGCAGCGATTAATGCAGAAATTCCAAAATCTATTGGGAGGCCCGGTGGCACAACTGGCCCTCCGCCATCATCCAGCATCTGAGGTTCCGGCATACTATGGGTCATTTGAGCCGATATTTCTCCCGACCCAAACATCAAAAAAAATATAAAAATAATTAAATATTTCTCCTTCATAATTCGTGCGTAATGTACTACATTAATAATATTCGCCAAAAATCTTTATGGGGGAGCAGATATCGTAAAAATCTGTAAGTTGGTTTTGTATGGGATATACATCATATAAAAATAATACAAATTTGCCATTCTTTAACTATTCCTAGAAATTAATCTGATTTTTCCTATTCGATTTTTACTCCAGGGCAAGTTATTTAACCTAGATTTTAATCCTTTTATCCCTGTATCCACTTTTCAACCTTTTCGAACAATTGTTTTTTCTGAAAAGGTTTGGCTAGATAATCATCCATACCAACCTCAGCACATTTTTGTCTTTCAGTAGCCATAAAGTTAGCTGTTAATGCTACAATAGGCGTTTTTAACCCCATTTCTTTTCTTAGAAATTTCGTAGTGTCATACCCATTTTTGACCGGCATTTGTACATCCATAAAAATCAGGTCATAAGTGCTTTTCCTCAAAAACGAAAGGGCTACTTCTCCATTAGAAGCAATATCTACTTCAAGACCTTTTCCTTTTAAAAGGGCCTTTACCAATCGCTGATTTAGTTCGCTATCTTCACAAATTAAGATTCTTCCTGAATACTTTTCTTCAAAATTATCTTTCGCATCTTCAACAAGCTGTTTTTTCTGAGTGGCTTTTTCAAAAGGAATTTCAACAATAAAATTGGTTCCTTTTCCTGGTTCACTCTTTACTTTAATTGTTCCTCCCTGTTTTTCTATAAGTTGCCTGGAAATATTAAGGCCTAAACCTGTACCTCCATACTTTTGAGATGTATTTGTATCTGCTTGCATAAAACGCTGAAAAACAGCATCTAATTTATTCTCCGGAATCCCAATCCCGGAATCTGAAACTTTAAATTTCAATATAATTTTACCAGCAGTTTCTTTGGTCACACTCAAAAATAATTTTACGCTTCCTTCTGAAGTAAATTTTATGGCATTGCCCAAAAGATTAATAAGTATTTGCGAAAGCCTGTTTTTATCTCCCACTAATAAAGCAGGAACATTAGATTCAATATGCGGTTCAAACCCAATTTTCTTTTGGTGCGCCTTCAAATGTAAAATTGAAAACACTCTATTTACGGCATCCCTAATATCAAAAACATCTTTATCTATTTGTAATAGGCCTGCATCCATTTTTGAAAGATCCAGGATATCATTTACAATAAATAGCAAGGAATCTCCTGCGATTTTTACCGCTTTTAAATAATTGGTTTTATGAGCGTCTTTTTCATTCTCCAGTAAAAGATCGGTAAATCCTAAAACTGCGTGAATTGGTGTTCTAATTTCATGACTAACATTTGCAATAAAGTTATCTTTCTGTTCATTGAGGCTTTCGGCCATTTCTTTGGCCTTTTCCAAAGAAATTCCTGCTTCAATTTCTTTAGTAATATCCTGTGAAATCTTTACCACTTTTATCACATTCCCATCCAGGTCCTGAATTGGATTATAAGACGCCTGTAAATAAAATTCAGATCCATCTTTATGGATTCTACGTACACGACCCGTTTTATATTCACATTTTCTTAAAGAATCCCATAGTTGCTTATTTTCAGCATAATCGGCCGGAGTAATAAACATATGATGATGACTCCCTAACAGTTCCTTTTCAGTATATCCTGAAATTTCTTCAAAATTTCGGTTTATAGAAATTATCCTTCCATCTGGTTTAAATTCTACAACTCCACTGGAGTTTTTAATCGCCTGCATTAAGGATCTATTCTCGCTTTCTTTGAGTTCGAGCTTCTTTTCTGTGCGTGCGATTCGTTTTTTGAGAATACTATTTAATTCCTTCCCAAGACTTTTATTCTTTTTCCTGGCTTCTATGAGGTGCATTGCCTGGTTGGTAAGTAATTTCAGAGCTTGTCTTTGCTGGGCATCAAGCGTTCTTGGTTTGCCATCTACAACGCAAACCGTCCCAATATTATGGCCATTTTCAGCCTTTAAAGGCATCCCGGCATAAAACCGAATTCCATTTTCTGAAGTAACGTGAGGATTGTCTTTTACCCTTTCATCTAAACGAGCATCAGAAATTTCAACCAGTTCATCCTGCTTAACAGTATATTGGCAGAATGTTTCTTCTAACGGTGTTTCACTACCATCAAGACCTACCTTGGCTTTATACCATTGTCTTTTATCGTCTATCATCGCAATAAAAGCAATGGGAACATCGCAAATTAAGGCAATAAGCTGTGCAAGCTCATTAAAATCTTTTTCGTAGGGTGTATCAAGAATATTATAGGAGAGCAGGGTTTTAAGCCTTTCTATTTCGTTATTTTCTTCAATTTTAGTGTTAATCATAGGGGGCATTATGGAGGGCTAAGGTATTAAAAAAGAACTCTCTGCAATTATGATTTTGGTAAGGTTTTGCTGAAATAATTTATAGAAAATTAGCTGGGGATTAAACTTCAGGTTTCCAACCAGGGGCGTATTCACGACCCCAAAGTTTCATGGCATCCCTGTCAAAAATTCTTCCGGTTTTATCGTTTATATCAAAGCCTCTACCCAATTGATCGGCAATATTGGTATAGTGTACCATGGTCATACTTATGTTTGCATCATCTATGGGCGCATTTAGTTTGGCTGTGCCGCGTATTCCATCAAAGAAATTAAGCATATGCGCTGTAGACATATCTCCTCCACCCCCTAAAGCTGTCCCGGCTTCATCAGATGCTGAATTGTATTCTTTAATTATTTCACCATTTCTATTGGTAAGTACATATTTCTCACGGTCTACAAATACGCCACCATCAGTGCCATAAATTATGGTACCGCGGCCGCCACCGTAGGTATCGTAGGCATTTCGGCTTTTACCATCCCACTGAATAACCTTATTGTCTGCAAACTTAAAAGTAGCCTCCATGGTATCGTACATTTCCCAGCCGTCATCTTTAAAATGTCGTTTTCCTGATTGTACATCGGTGCGTAGCGGGATTCCAACTTGTAATGCCCAACGTGCTACATCCATTTCGTGGGTTCCGTTATTTCCCGATTCGGCTGTACCATAATTATAACCATACCAGTGCCAGTTATAATCCCAGGTTTCTTCGGTATATTCTCTTCTTGGTGCTGGTCCCTGCCATAAATCCCAATCTAATCCCTGCGGAACAGGCGCTTTTTTCTGATTTGGCACCTCGCCACGTGCATTAGTATAAAATGCCACTGCTTTATAAACTTCACCAATCGCCCCGTCGTGAATATCTTTTATAATTTCAATCGTATGATTTGAAGAGCGTTGCTGATTCCCCATTTGCACCACTTTTCCATATTTCTTAGTAGCTTCTACTAACAGTTCATTTTCAAACATATTATGGCTGGAAGGTTTTTCAACATACACATGCTTCCCGGCTTTCATCGCCATAATAGAGCCCGGAGTGTGCCAATGATCTGGTGTAGCGTTAATAATGGCATCTACCTTTTTATCGTCAAAAACTTTACGAATATCGTTTTCAAGTTTTGGTTTGTAATCTATATGTTCTGAAAAACGCTCTAATGCATTTACCCGTTGACTTTCCATCACGTCGCATAAATACATGAGTTCTACATTAGAATCTTTGCGCGCAATAGGATCAAAATAAGCACCTAACCTTCTTCCCAAACCGGCTATAGCTACGTTAATCCTCTCGTTAGAACCTATAATTTTACGGTAGCTTTTAGCACTCATTGCCATTGCCGAACTTCCAACTGCAAGAGCAGTTCCGCCTAAAGCTGTTTTCTTTATAAAATCTCTTCTTGAATTCATATTTATTCTGCTTTGATCTTAATGTTTTTAAAACTCACTTTATTACCATGATCCTGAAGCAGGATATGGCCCTTGTCGGCTTCTCCAAAATTTGGCCAGTCTACATACTTGCTTTCAGAAACCAGCTGGCGGTACTCTTCACTTTTTCGTTCGTATTCCAGCACTTTCTCGCCATTTAACCAATGTTCTACTTTATTATCTTTTGAAACAATACGGGCGGTGTTCCATTCTCCTATTGGATTAACCGGTTTATCTGGATCGGCTTGAATTAAATCATATAAAGAAGCCATTGTTCTGCTTCCCTTATGGTTACCCAATTTGGCATCAGGATGACGTTCATCGTCAAGAATCTGGTATTCCAAACCTATTGAAGAACCGGGACCTTTATTTAGATCGGTATCCACAAAATATTTAATGCCGGAGTTGGCACCTTCGGTAATTTTAAAATCAACTTTTAATTCAAAATCGCCATAAAGTTCTTTGGTAACGATATCCCCACCGGCTTCAGATTCTCCGCCACCGCTTGCAAACACTGTAAGTACTCCATCTTCTATTTTCCATCCTTCTTCCGGAAATTCATCTAAACGTGCACCACGCCAACCTTCAGTGGTTTCACCATCCCATAACATTTCCCAGTCGTTATCTTTTTCATCTGTAGTTAAACTGTTTTTGGTTTTTACAGGTTCCAGGGGAGTTTCTTTGCTATATTTCTCTAAATCTTCGGTAAGAATTTTAATGTTTTTCCACATTACTTCGGTGCCTGCCTCAGCATCTTCGCCAATGCTGTGAACCTGTAGGGCAATAAAACCTTTTGAAGTTTTATCATCTATTAAATGCGAAGCGGGAACCCCATTTATCCAGGTTTTAATAGTGTCGCCAATGGCCTCAATTCTATAGGTATTCCATTCGTTTTGTTTAAAAGCCTGCTGAGCTTTAGAATTTTCGCCTAAGTCTACCAACCAGCCACGGCGCGCTTCATCATAAATACCACCGCTCCATGCACGGTCTGAGGGATCAATCTCCACCTGGTACCCATGCACCCGGCCATCCATATAATTGTCTAAACTATTGCTTCTAATTTGAATCCCGGAATTCATACTTGGATGGACTTTAAAATCCACCTCCAGAATAAAATCTTCGTAATCTTTATTGGTGGTAAGAAAGGTATTGGGCGTGTTATGTTGGGTAGTACCAATTATTGCTGAATTTTCAACCCGGTATTCGGCATCGCCACCTTTTTTAGTCCATCCATCCAGATTTTCTTCGTTAAATAATTGGGTCCAGGGTGTCTCATCTTTTTCTGAGTCGGCACAGCTTGTGAATGCCAATGCTGAAAACAAGAAAATAAAAAGATTTCTCATAAGGTAGGATTTAAAATATCTGTAAAATATACATAAATTATTAATCTCCAGCCAATTCATTAAAATAAAAGGCCAGCATACGCTACTGGTATGCCGGCCTTACTAAAAAAGGGGGTAATTTTTATTTATAAACCTTTACATAATCTATTAAAAACTGCTTCGGAAAAATAGAATCGTCAACTTCTGGCCCACCAAAATTACCGCCTACTGCAAGATTCAGTAAGAAATAAAACGGATGCCTGTATGGGTATGTTTCCTCATTCTTTTCTGAAGGAGAAAACGTATAGGTTTTTTCACCGTCAATATAAAAAGTGATCGCATCTTCAGTCCAATTCATTTTAAAAACACGAAACTTTGAAGTAGCGTTTTTAACCGGCGTGGTTTTAATATTTTCGGTATCACCGTGACTTGCAGGGGTGTGTAGTGCGTTATGGATAGTATCTGGTTGCCTGCCTACAAATTCCATAATATCAATTTCACCTGAAGCTGGCCAGCCTACTTCATTTATATTATTTCCTAACATCCAGATTGCAGGCCAAAGTCCGTGGCCATCGGGTAATTTTGCTCTAACCTCAACGGTACCGTATTGAAATTCAAATTTATCCTGCGTATTTACTTTTCCACTGTAATACTTATCACCAACCTTATCGGCGGTAAGGACTAAATTCCCGTCTTTTACCTCTACATAATCTTTGCTATAAATTTGGCGTTCGTTATTTCCCCAGCCGCAAAGATCGGGACAGCCGTCACCGGTTTCGTAGCTCCAGTTCTCCATATTTAGGGAATCACCTTCAAAATGTTCTTCCCAAATCAATTCCTGAGCAGAAACCTGCAAACCCGCCAATAAAACCGCGCTCAATATTATATTTTTTGTTTTCATCTTTATTTTTTTAAACTGAATGTAGCTTTTTGAAGATCTCTAGAATTTCCTCCTATAAAAACCTCAAATTCCCCGGCTTCAGCTTCCCATTTTCTATTGGCGTTATAAAACTGAAGCATTTCTTCATTAATTTCAAAAGTGACTGTTTTAGATTCCCCGGGAGCTAAACTTACCGCTTCAAACCCTTTAAGTTCCTTAACCGGGCGCGTAGTACTCGCTACAAGATCTCTTAAGTAAAGCTGAACAATTTCTTTTCCTTCTACGTCACCGGTATTTTTTAAAGTTATACTTGCCTGGATAGTTCCTTCTACCTCCATTTCTTCTGAAGAAAGTTGTAAATCTCCATATTCAAAATTGGTATAACTAAGTCCGAATCCGAAAGGATAAAGGGCATCTTTCTTTTCATCGGTGTATCCTGAATAAGTCACATGTGTGGGATTGGTTGGTCTTCCCGTACTTTTTTGATTATAATAAAGCGGTTCCTGGCCTACGGCACGTGGAAATGAAACCGGAAGTTTTCCTGAAGGATTGTAATCTCCCAGTAATACATCGGCAATTGCATTTCCGCTTTCTGAACCTAATTGCCAGGCTTCGACTATAGCCGGAATATTTTCTGAAGCCCAGGTAATTTCTAAAGGCCTACCGTTGATTAAAACCAAAACAATATTTCGATTCACCTTATAAATTTCTTCAAGTAATTCTTGCTGAACTCCGGCTAAACCAACTTCTACCTGACTTCTACCTTCACCGGTTTGAAATGCATCCTCACCAAGTGCCATAATTACCATATCGGCTTCTGAAGCGGTTTTAATAGCTTCCTCAAATCCAGATTTATCGGTTTTATTAATTTCCAAAGGCATTAAAAAACTTCGTTCTCCAACGCCAAGATCTGCGCCTTTCGCGTAAGTGACCTTTACATCTTCACTAATATTATTTTCTAAACCTTCTAAAAGCGAAATAGCTGAATTCGCTTCTCCCTGTGCTCTCCAGTTTCCTATTGGCGTATCTTTATCATCGGCCAATGGACCAATAACCGCAATATTTTGAACCGATTCTTTTATTGGGAGTAAGTTTTCTTCATTCTTCAACAACACAATAGATTTTTTAGCTACATCGCGAGCTACAGCTTTATGTTCTTCAAAAGATATCTGGTCTAAAAGATTGGCATTAGAATATAAATAAGGATCATCAAAAAGTCCGAGTTTAAATTTTACCCTTAGCACTCTTTTCACCGCATCATCTATATAATCTTCACTTACTTCTCCTTCTTCAACAAGGCTTACCAGGCTAGACTCGTAAGCGCCACCTTCCATATCCATATCACTACCGGCATTTAAGGCGATTTTAGCAGCTTCTTTTTTATCTTTTGCAACTCCGTGAGCAATCATTTCTGGAATAGAACCCCAATCTGAAACTACAAATCCGTTCCAGTCCCAATCTCGTTTAAGAATATCTCTTTGAAGGGTTTTATGACCGGTTGCAGGAATTCCGTCTATATCATTAAAAGCATTCATAAAAGTAGCCACTCCTGCATCGGCCGCTGCCTTAAATGGAGGAAGAATAGTATTATGCAATTCGTTCTCTCCAATGTGCACCGTATTATAATCCCTGCCTGCTTCACCAAAACCGTAACCTGCAAAATGCTTGGCTGTAGCGGCTATACTACGCGGATTTGCAAGATCTTCACTTTGATAGCCCTTTACTTTGGCTACCGCAACTTTGGAAGTTAAATAAGGATCTTCCCCAGAACCTTCCATAATTCTTCCCCAACGCGCATCTCGAGAAACATCTATCATAGGCGAAAAAGTCCAGTTCACCCCGTTAGCCGCAGATTCTAATGCTGCAATTTCTGCTGTTCTCTCCATTGCTTCAAGATCCCAACTTGCTGTTTCTGCCAGCGGCACAGGGAAAATTGTAGTATAGCCGTGAATTACATCATACCCGAACATTAAAGGAATTTGAAGTCGGGAGTTTTCCATTACCAGCTTTTGTGCTTCCCTGGTGGCATCTACCGAAAGTACATTAAGCATAGCGCCTACTTTTCCGGCTTTTAGATTTTCCTCCTTTTGTTTATTATTCATTTCAGAAGCAGGTCCCGTAAGATCCCAACTCCCGTTATATTGTACAAGTTGTCCTACTTTCTCTTCGAGGGTCATTAACGCTAAAACCGAATCTACTTTGGCTTCTACATTTTTAACCGAACTTTTTATAGTTGAATCCTGTGCTTTGACCATAAAACAGCCTAACAGGAAAAACCCTAATAAATTTAGTTTTTTCATAATTTGAAGTAATCTACCTCGGGAAAGACCCAGGAGGTTTAATTGGAAAATAAAATTTAATTGCGAGGCACAGCCCATCTAATAATTTGGGCAGGTCTCACCACTCCCGGCATTAAAGCGAGAACATACTATTAGCGAATAAAAAAACTGCCTGAAGTGTGTTTAAGAAGTTAAGTTTGTGACCTACAAACAAATAATCTTCAACCGTAAATTCAGAAAACAATAACAGTAATCAGGCAGTCTTATTATAAGTTTTGTTACTCTTGATAAACCCTTATGTAATCAATTTCCATGGAGCTTTCCTCAAATTCCGGATCAATTTCTCCGCCAAAAGTACCGCCCATCGCTACATTTAGAATAATAAAGAAGTCTTTATTAAATGGCGAATCGGGATTGTTCGCATAAGTATGATAAACTTCACCATCTACAAGAAACAGAATTCTTTCGGGAGACCACTCCATGGTATACGTATGGAATTCATCACTAACACCCTCAACTTCTATAGAGCCTCCATCTGCATTGCCACCAGAACGACCGGGATAATGAAGTGTGCCGTGAATTTCATTTTGCTGATTTCCCACGTGCTCCATAATATCTATCTCCCCGGTAGCAGGCCAGTCAACTTCTTCAAAATTAGCTCCCAGCATCCAAATTGCAGGCCAGGTACCGGCACCTTCAGGTAACTTAGCACGAGCTTCTACTCTTCCGTATTGAAATTCAAAATTGTCTTTTGTAGTTATTCTGGAAGACGAATAATCAAAGCCGTTGGTTTCTTCTGCCTTTGCAGTAATTACCAGGTTTCCATTTTCTATTATTACGTTATCCTCGGTATAATATTGAGATTCCTGGTTTCCCCAACCATTATTATTACCGATCTCAAAATTCCAGATACTGCTGTCTACAGGGCCATCGGTATCAAAATCCTGTTCCCAAACGAGGTTCTCATATTCGGTTTGAAATTCTTCAGGCTCTTCTTCTCCGCCTTGGGAAGTGGTGAATTTTAAATACCACGCCAAAGCAGGATCGTTACCCGGTATTACCCTAACATCCATTGTAGTTGGTGTAATATTAAGAACTTCGTAAGAACTTGAACCTACATAGTAGCTCATCGTTCCACCGCCAGCGATGTTAATTACCGTACCGGTAGTAGCATCTTCTGGCAATCCTGAAGTTGAAGGAGAAAGAGAAGCACTAAAGTCTCCAGTATTACTAAAATCAAGACACTGGTCTTCAGAACCATCTCCACCAAAATCACCGGTGTAAGCTACATTTACGAAGGTTAGCCCATTGTTATTGTAATTATAAACTATGTTATCATTTTCGTTCAGGCTAAACGTCATTTCATCGGTATAGAAACAAGAACTAACCTCTGCGCCAGCTTTTTCAAAAGGAGCAGCTGCGTAATATATAGGAGCCGTGAATCCTTCTCCAGCGCTTGGTCCCACACCCAAGTGAGCCGGCTGTGAAGCTGCTACATACCAGGTTTTTGAACTTCCGCCGGTAAGTAACTCCTTAGTTTCCGGATCGCTGAAATCACTAAAAACAGTTACGGTGGTGGTCATATTCGAGGAAGCTCCTCCTGTACCCGATGCCACAACTGTTACTGTATAATCATTTACACCGTTCTCGTTAAAACTATGGGTGGTTTCTCCAGAAGCAGAAACTTCTTCAAAACCATCGCCATAAATAAACTTGTAGGTCATGGCGTTATCGGCGCTGGCGCTAAAACTTACCGCTCCACTACCGTCGCCATTAGGCATCTCCTCAGTTTGCCCTACTACTGCAGCGGTAACACTAAGGTTAGAAGGTGTGGTAATATCACCTATATCATAATCGTCGTTGGAACAGGCGCTGAAAAAAACCAGCGAAAGTACCGCAAGACTTGTTTTAAATATATTTTTCATTTTTATGCTTTTTAATTACGAAAATAAATGTTGTTCACATAAACATTAACTCCTCCAGCTGGTAAACCAGAGTAAATAAGCTGTCCAATATTGGTCATCCCATCAAGGTTCTCAAATTCTGATAATGGAATATCCAAACTTACCCATTCATTCTGAGCAGGATTCTCTATAACAACTTCTGATTCGGAATCGTCTCCTCCTCCAAAAACACCATCAGGACCAAGATCCACCAACTTCACTCTAAAAACAGTAGCGTTATCGGTATAGAATTCGGTATGGAAATGCGTCATATTTGAAGCATCTATAGGACTGGCGATTGTTTCAATTCCAACGTAATCTAAGTTGAAATAATGTTTAGACAGTTTTCCGTCAAATTCTACTTCTTCATAGTCTGAAATAGACCAGCTAGTTCTCCAGGTATCAACTGCCACATCATCGGCAACATCACTAAAAAGTGAAATATATTCGGTTTGTACCTCGCCAATTGTTACATCATCAAAGTAAAAGCTAGTACCTTCACCAGGGCTGTTGAAGTCGTAGAATACGATCAAACGGTCATAACCTACACTTTCGTTAAAAGCGTCAAAAGTGCTTAGATCGAAAGAAAGTTCTTCCCATTGATTAGCAACCGTAGTATTTTGAGTTACCTCAACAAATACTGAAGGGTTTCCGTTATTGTCTGGTGCTGAATCTGAGTCTTCAAACTTCAACAGGATCGGCACTCCAGCTTCTGGAGACCAGGTTTTCATTTTAACCGTAGTTCCGTTCTCAAAACTTAGAGCTTCGTCCAGGTTTAAAGAAACCCCTGCCCATACTTCAGATCCATCTCCTTTAGAAAGTTCGGTAACTTTAGCACTGGTGTTTATTCCAGACATATCTGGGTTATCTATCACACCTGCGCCTGCGCCACCAAATCCGCCCCACGCATAGGTAAGGTTCTCAGATTCAAAATTTATAGGAAGTTTTAATGGTTCTAAAGTGGTTGTTTGAATATTATCGAAATAATACGTCTCATCATTTCCTGGAGTTCCATAGTTAAAGAATAGCACCAGTCTACCGTAATCAATGCTTGTATCTACCGCCGACATATCAAAAGTCAGGGTTTCCCAGGCATTGCCAACTGTAGTTTCTACAGTACTTTCAACAAAAAGATCGGCATCATCAAGATTTTCTATCTTAAAAATAACCGGAGTTCCGGCCGCCGGCGACCATACATCTACACTAATGTATTTATCTGAAGAAAAATCTATTGGCTCATCTAATCCAATAGTGGTTCCGGCCCATATTTCAGAACCTGCAGGTTTAGTATAAGAAGCTACTCTCGCACTGGTATTTATACCAGATGCATCTGGATTATCAATTACCGGTGCTCCTGTTCCTTCGCCTCCCCCAAAATTATTGAAAGTATAATTAAGCGTTTCTGATTCAAAATCTATAGGAAGGAAAAGCGGATCTGTAATACTGATTTCTTCAGTAACTTCAGTAGTCGCTACACCACCACTAAGGGCAACTACGCGAACATTGTAAGTACCTATACTACTGTAAGTATAAGAAACAGTTTCTCCCGGCATAAGAAGAGTTGCCTCTTCATCTTCGTTTTCACCAAAATAAACTTCGAACATTGCAGCATTTGTAGCGCTGGCTGAAACAGTTACCAAATAATTATTATTGGCATCTTTTACAATTTCAGTTTCCAAATTCTCTGGAGCAAGGAAAGAAACGGTTAAAGGCTGAATTCCTGAAGCCATTTTACCGTTAATATTAGTCCCGGTAACCTCTACTTCATATTCACCTTCTGCATAAACGTGTTCTACAGCTTCTCCTACTTTAATCCCTTCTGCAGGAGCAGAACCATCACCGAAATCTACGGTGTACACCGCAGCTCCTTCACCGGTTGGGGTAATCTCTACCAAACCGGAATTATCTTGAGTTATTTGAAATGTTGCACCCAAATTTGCCGGTGCCTGTACCTGCTCAAGATCTACAAGGGCATCGTCATCACTCTCGCAGCCAAAAAATGGGAGAGCAAGAAGGAATGCAAAAATTATTTTATAATGTCTTTTCATAATTCTAATGTTTTAGTATCCCGGATTTTGCTCCCAGTTACCCTGAGAAAATTCTATTTCTTCTAATGGAATAGGGAAAAGTTCGTTTTTCCCTGCAGTAAATCCTTCAATGTTATCTACGGCTCTGCCGGTTCTTACCAAATCAAAGAAACGGTGACCTTCGCCTACTAATTCTTTTCTTCTTTCTTCGTAGATAATTTCGGTAAGAGCATTTCCTGCGGCATCTACGCCATCTAATCCTGCTCTCTCACGAACTTCATTAAGGTAAGTTCTAGCCTCACTATCGTCTATCCCACCACGGTTCAGGGCTTCAGCAGCCATCAATAAAACATCGGCGTAACGAATAGAACGGTAATTATTAGGCTGGGTAAGGTTAGCATCACCTACATTATCGTTTTCTCTTGGAAGATATTTTCGGTTAAAATAACCGGTATGCTTGTAACCTTCAGCATAAGTTGCACCAGTTTCGGCTGCCCAGGCTTCTATATCTAAAATTGAAAGATCTCTACGAATATCATCTTCTGAAAACAAATCGTATGCTTCCTGGGTAGGAACATTAAAACTGAAACCAGGTTCAAAAACAGGACCCGAATAATTTCTTATTCCCTGGAAACCTACGGCAACATTACCTTCACTACATTGTAAACACCCAAAACCTGCTCCTTCCTCACCTGTATACTGTACTTCAAAAACAGATTCTTCGTTATTTTCGCCTTCCTGTTCAAAAAGTGTTTCAAAATCTGCTAAAGCATAAGGACCATTATTGATCAAATCTGTCAATACATCTGCAGCTTCATCAAATTCTTCCTGATACAAATGCGCTTTACCAAGTAAAGCCATTGCAGCTCCTTTGGTTGCGCGACCAGTTTCAGGTGCGGTATAATTAAGGTTTTCTATAGCAAATTGTAGATCGCTTTCAATTTGTGCGTAAACTTCTTCAGTAGAAGCTCTTGGTACAGAATTCTCGTCTCCCAACACAAAACGCTCATCTCCTTTTATTGGAATTGGTCCAAACCATTTTACCAATTCAAAAGTGAAATAAGCTCTTAAAAAGCGAACTTCAGCAATAATCATTTCGCGACCTTCAAAATCTGTTTTGTCCTGAAATTCCAGAACATAGTTTGCGCGTTGTACACCGGCAAAATTCCAATCCCAAACATCGTCCAGGTTATCGTTTACGGGAGTGTGCGTCATTTCATCTACTTGTTGAAAGCCTATAACGTCATTGGCGCTTTCACCTCCACTTAGTGTATTATCTGAAGCAATTTCACCCAGTAATACGTTTACGTAAGTAGATTGCAGAATATCATAAACGCCAATTAACGCGTTGTAATAATCTTCTTCAGAATTAAAATAATTCTCAGAATCTATATTGTATTCTTCGGTTTTTTCCAAATAATCTTCGCTGCAACCAAAACTGAAAGCCAGCAGGAGCAGAAGAAGCATTTTATTGAATATGTTGTTATATCTCTTCATTGTGCGATTTTTTAAAAGTTAAGGTTTAAACCTGCAAGGAAAATTCTTGGTACAGGGTAGAATCCGTAGTCAATTCCGCCACCAATAGCTTCACCGGTAGAGGCCGAAGGATCAAAACCTTTGTAGTTTGTAAAAGTGTAAAGGTTTTGTACCGAAGCATAAACTCTTAAGCGGTTTATACCTACCTGCTCTAAAAATGTTTCAGGAAGGCTATATCCCAACTGAACATTTTGAATTCTTGCGTAAGAAGCATCTTCTACATAAAAATCTGAGAAAGCAACATTAGAGGTAGCACCTGTAGTTACTCGAGGTACCTCATTACTGGTCCCCGGCCCTGTCCATCTTTCTAAATAATAAGCGTGACGGTTAACATTTGGCTGATTACGCTCGTAATTTCTTACCATATCGTTTCCTAAAGAAGCGTAGGTATATGCCGTGAAATCGAAATTTTTATAATTGAAATTAAGATTTAAGCCCATTGTAGCTGTAGGAATAGGATCGCCAATATTAGTACGGTCGTCTACATTTATCACTCCGTCCCCGTTTGTATCTACATAACGAATATCTCCTGGAGAAGCTGCTGCACCTAAAGTCTCCTGTGAAGGATGCGCATCTACTTCTGCCTGATTTTGGAAGATCCCGTCAGTTTCATATCCGTAGAAATAACCAATTGGGAAACCTTCCTGGAAACGTGCCGGTTGTGGTTGTCCCACACCAAACTGTCCGCCGGGAAGAAATTCGGTTCCATTTACCGCGGTTACTTCATTTCTTAAGAAAGTGGCATTGTAACCAATTCCAACGCGAATATCATCGCCAAAATTTTCTTTATAATTAATAGCAAATTCAAAACCTTCATTTCGGGTAGTTCCAGCATTTATAGTTGGAGCGCCAGATCCCGGTGCGCCACCACCAAAAATCCCCGAAACAGGAATTCCTGCTACCAAAAGATCTTTACGATCTTCTCTAAAAATATCGGCTGCAATATCAACTCTGTTATTAAAAAGCCTAAGATCTATACCAATGTTTGTTTTTTCGGCTTCTTCCCAGCCCGCCCCGGGATTTGCAATTCTACCTAAAGCGGTACCGTTTACTAAACTTCCATTTAAAACATAAGTAGCTTCACCATCTAATAATGATCGATAGAATTCTGCTCCACCGGCTTCATCATTACCAAGAATACCAAAACTTCCTCTTAATTTTAAGAATGAAATTACATTAGAATCTTCTAAGAAATCTTCTTCAGAAAGAATCCATCCAGCCGTTGCTGAGGGGAAATAACCTACACGGTTTTCGGGGCCAAATCTTGTAGAAGCATCTCTACGAAGCATACCAGAAACAAGGTATTTTCCTTGATAATCGTACTGTAGCCTTCCGAAGAAAGATAACTTTCTAATGTCATATTTATAAGCGCTATTGTTCAAACCATCGTTTGTTCCCGTAGTTAGACTAATATCAGCAAAGTCCCAGGAGTTATTAGGAACATCATACCCGGTAGCATATAAACCATCTCCCCAGTCTCTAATTACCGTCATCCCGGCAGTACCGGTTAAATGGTGTGTTTCATTAAAAGTATTCTCGTAAGTCCCAAAAAGGTCATAGGTATAAGAATTATCGTTAATTCGGTTTTGGTTTACCGTACTACGAACATTATTAAAAACCTTTCCCGGTCCATAATCTATAATTGGCGCAAAATCTTTTCCTTTTGAATTAGATAGACTGTAACCAATTCTGGAGGTGAAGGTCAATTCTTCTATCGGCGTATAATCCAGACTGAAGGAACCGTTGAATTTATTAAGATTATAGTCATTAAAAGTATTTTCAATTTGTGAAAGCGGATTAATAATCTCGTTTCCTAATCTTCCTTCCAAATCTTCCTGGTCGCGGCTAAATGTAGACGGAATATTCAAGGCGTTAAATAAAACAGAACCTAAGCCATTTTCGTTAATAGATCTGCGGTTTAGACTTGTATAAATTGAATTGGCGGTAAACTTAAATTCATCTGAAATATCTACCCCAATATTAAATCTCGCGGTGCTTCTTTGAAAATCAGATTTTTCAGCCCCAATTATTCCTTCCTGGTCAAGGTGTGAAACCCCAAAAGAGTAAGTAACTTTTTCGGAACCTCCATTTAAGGTAAGGTTATGACTCATAATTGGAGAAGTATCAAAAACCTCGTCCTGAAAATTTGTACCTCTACCTAAATCGCTAACATTGGGATAAGGCAAAGCCTGGCCATTGTTGGCATAACTTTCATTTAAAATTAAAGCATATTCTGTGGCATTCAATAGTGGTAATTTTCTTGAAGTTTCCTGCATTCCTACATAAGCATCATACTGTACGGTAGGAGCGGTATTCTTTTTACCAGATTTTGTAGTTACCAAAACCACCCCATTAGCTCCTGCGATACCATAAATTGCGGCTTGCGCATCTTTTAGGATAGAAATAGATTCAATATCGTTAGGGTTTATGGTGTTTAAATCGCCCTGGTAACCGTCTATAAGAATTAGCGGACCGTTCTCACTATTGGAAGCAATTCCACGAATATTTACATTAATTCCTGCTCCCGGTGCTCCAGAAGATGGAGTAACATTCACCCCGGCTGCAGTACCTTGCAGAGCCTGTTCAATTTTAATAGGATTAAGTTCTTCAATAGTTTCATTGGAAACCACAGAAACTGCACCAGTAATATCCTTACGCTGCTGGGTTCCATAACCAATTACTACCACTTCTTCTAAAGCAGCAGCATCTGTTTTTAATGTAACATCTATTACATTCTGATTTTCTCCCACAGTAACTTCCTGCGGAAGAAACCCCACATAAGAAAATACTAAAACGTCTCCGGCTGAAACGTTATTAATGGTGTAATTTCCATCAAAATCGGTAACCACTCCATTAGAAGTATTCTTTACAATAATATTTACACCCGGGAGTGGAAGTCCGGTATCAGCTTCATCTACCATTCCCGAAACAGAAAAGGTTTGTGCCTGCAAGGAAAAGGTTCCTATGCAAAACAAAATTAGTACGAGTATTTTATTCATTTGTTGATGATTTAAATTCGGAAATCAATGTATTAAGAAAGCATTAACAGCAATAATAAATCACCCTTACAAATAGTATACAGGAAAAATTATACGGGGAATTTTGAGAAATATGCATACAAAACCCACTAAAATCAATGAATACGCAGCCTATAATTATTTTAAGCTAAATATTGATTTTCTGTGGTTTATATAAAATGTTGTGGTAATGTTGAGGAAGAATGCGTTCATGTAAAGGCACTAAAACTTAAGGATGTATTCTACCAACCCCTGATCATGCTCTAAATCCATTTTCTTACGCAAACGATATCGTTTTATTTCTACACTTCTCACCGAAATATTAAGCAGTGGAGCGATCTCTTTTGAAGATAAATTGAGCCTTAAATAAGCACAAAGTTTAAGATCGTTAGAAGTTAGGTTAGGATGTTCTTTTTTTACCGATTGCAGGAAATCCTTATCGGCATTATCAAAAGCTTCTTTAAAAAGTTTCCAGTTATCTTTTTCGGCAATATTCTTATTAATAATAGAAATCACCTCCTGAATATCTTCCTTCTTATTGGCTTCTGCCAGTTTGTTTTTAAGCTGGGTAAGAAATTCATTCTTTTTAATAATATTCATTGTGGAGGCCGCTAATTCCCGGTTTTTAGAAGCCACATCAGATTCCAGTTTTTGATTTTGAAGTGTAATAATCTCCTGTTGCGATTCTAATTGCCGTATTTCCAGCTTCTTTTTATTCTGTTCCAATAATCTTTCCCGCTGTTTTCTGTAATATCCCGTGTAAATTTTATGCAAGATAAAAATGAGCAATAAGAAAAGTAAAATATAAACTACAATTGCTACCGTGGTGGCGTACCAGGGTAAAGCTATAGTGAATGCATAAGTGGCTATTTCACTTATACTGTTATTATATTTACCACGTACTTCAAATACATAATCTCCCGCCGGAAGATTTTCAAAAGTTGCGCTACCGTCGCGCTGCCACGTGCTCCAACCCGTACTAAAGCCTTTAATTCTATAACTATATACCGGTTTTGCAAGTTTGGAATAGACCGGTATACTAAATTCAAAATTGATATTATTAACCGAATTTGGTAATTCTAATTGATTAAGGTCTAACTTGTGACTTTTAAACTTCTCTTCCAACGCAGCAGTAGAAACCTTATTTATATTAAGTTGCTCCATAGAAGGCAAATCTAAAGGGGTAGAAAAAATAGTATAGCCGACATTAGAACCCACCAAATATTCACTTTCCCCAATGAGGGAAATATTTTCAAAACCCTTCGCAATACTCCTATATTCTAAGGGAATAGCTGCCGATTTTGCGCTTAACCTATCCTGAAAAGCATCTCGGGTAACATATAAAAGATTGTCTTCACCAAATCCCCACCAGGTATTATCGGGTAAAACGTGGGAAATTCCGCTAATTCTTTGCTCCTGAATTAAATTATTTAATTCATTTTCAAGGTTGAAGGTGTCAGTTTTTGATTCATATTTATAAATTTCATCTTCAGTAGAATAATAGATAGCGCCGTTAAACTGAAAGACTTTAAGCCCCATACCGCCATCGTAGGATACGCTGTAGTTTTCAAGGTCTAAAACTTCATTTACTTCAGCATTAATTTTCAATTTAAAAACTCCCTTATGATCGTGGCCCACCCAAAGAGTAGAATCGTTCTGTACCACTAAATTTCTCGAAGAAAGATCGAAATTTGCTAAATAAACGGGATCATTTTCAACATTTCCTTCTTCCCAAAAACTAATTCCGTCGTAATGCCCCTGCAGCAGTCCGTTTTTAAATTCCCTTATTTCCCAGACCCCGGGGCCATCAGAAATATGGGTTGCACTGTTCTCTTCAATTGCAAAAATTCCGCGGTCATGCCCTGCGTAAAGTTTACCTTTAATTTCATTAATACTCCATACCTGCCCGCTAGTGCCGGGAATGAGTTCATAAGTATTTGAAGTTCCAATTTTAAGATACAAACCCTGATTAGTACCTAAATACAAATTATCCCCAAATTGATGACTGCAATAAACCGTGCCTACTTTTCCCGAAATATCGGTGAATAACCTAAACGGACTTTTGCGATTAATAAGTACAAGCCCATTATCCAGCCCGCCCCAAATATTACCTGCTTTATCTTCTAAAATTGATAAAACCGTATTATTATTAATCACCGGTTGGAGCAATTGGTAGTTTTGTGAAGTTGCCAGGTTATAAACGTGCAGCCCATTACCAATACTTCCTAGAACAAGGGTTTGGTCTTCCAGCAATTTTGCGGTAAAAATACTTTCATTTAAAGGATAATCTTTAAACCGAAAAGGCTCCCAATTAGAATTTTCAATAGTGAAAAGTCCGTCATCACGGGTAACGGCAAGCATTTTATTTTCTTCAAAAGGAAATAGGCCTACAATAGGTTTGTCTTTAATTTTTGCATTAGAAATAACCTGTTCAATGCTTCCGTTGTCTATGGTGTAAAGTCCGTCTTCTGCAACCTGGTAGTAAAGTTTATTATTTACCTTAAATAAATTGGAGATAATATTACCGGCATTAATTGTATTAATTTCTTCGGTTTCCCGGTTATAGCTATAAAGCCGACGTAAACTTTGAAAAATAATATATTCTTCCAGCGCTTCAATATGCCAAAATTGTTCGCCGTCAAGGATTTTTTCGTCAGAAAGATTTTTTAGGCTGGTATAATTAAGTTCTCCTTTTTCGTCTGTGTCCCAATAACCAAAATCCATATAAGACCCGGTATAAATTGTTTTATCCTTGGCTAACACAGAGCGAACCGCACTGGCATTTGGCACCTTGTGTAAATTCCAATGTTCACCGTTAAAAGAGAGTAAGCCAAGGTTATTGGCTATATAAATATGATTATTATCTGCTTGCGTCATCATCCAGTTTTGATTGCCGGCATTGTAAATTCCGGGGTCAAAATTGGTAATTGGCGGCAGCTCCTGAGCAAACAGGCTAAAGCTAAAAAAGAAAAAGAGAGCAAGTAAACGCATAGTTTAGCAAAAAACGGAAATTACTAAATAATATGGGGTCTAACTAAATTTAAAATATAGAGGAATTTAGTAATTTTCAAGTATGAATCAATTTCACCTTTTCAATAGGGCATTCTGCTTATTGGTTTTCCTAAGCTTACAACAGCACTTATGTTCCCAGGAGTTGCAATTTAAGAAAGATACTGAGGGAGTGCTGTTGCTTGAAGATAGTAAGCCACGATATTTTTACCAGGTAAAAACAAAAAGCCTGGACGGTAAATATGGAAGAGCTAATTATATACATCCTTTATATAGCAATAATGGAAAAGTTCTTACGGAAGATTTTCCTCAAGATCATTTACATCATCACGGCATTTTTTGGTCCTGGCACCAGTTATATGCTGAAGGAAAACGCGTAGGCGATCCCTGGTTAAGTAAAGAGATTTATTGGGAAGCTGAAGTTATAGAAACCTTTGTAAACGAGAAAACCGCCACATTAAAATCTGAAATTAAATGGTTTGGCGCAACTGATAAAAAAGCTGTATTAAAAGAGCATCTTGAGCTGACTTACGAGCGATTTAATCAGGAAACCTATGCTCTGACTTTTAAAATAGAACTTACGGCTTTAAAAGATGGAGTTTCTATTGGAGGGTCTGAAGATGTAAAAGGCTACGGTGGGTTTTCACCCAGGTTAAAATTACCAGGAGATGTGGTTTTTGAATCTACAAACGGAATTGTCACCCCGCAAAACCTCCCGGTACAGGCCGGCACCTGGATTAACCTAAAAGGCAGCTTTAATAATTTAGGTAAAATTAGCGGAATTGTGATTATGGGTGAACCCGAAAAATCACCAAATTACCAGGGCTGGATTTTAAGAAGTGCCAACAGCATGCAAAATATGGCTTTTCCCGGGCGCGAACCAATAGCCATTAAAAACGGGGAAAAACTTGAATTTCGAAATCAAATTCTGGTGCATAAGAATTTAAGTATTTCTGAAATTGAAGATTACTATAAAAAATTCCAGGGAGGTAAATAAGATTCAAATTTTACCGTATAATTAAGAAAAGAATTATAACGGTACTAAGAAAATCGATCGCTTTTACTTTTAAAATTGTATTAAGCAGTTTATATTACCAACTTATCTAAAAGTTAAGTTATGAAAGAGCAGAAAGTGCTAAACTATATTGAAGAGGTAATAAAAAACGTACCCAATGATTGGTTGAAACTAACCACCCATAGATTAGATATTTATAATGAAAAATTGGCGAAAACTGAATTTCTTGAAAAGTTTGAAACCCTATTTGCTGCTAACAATGCTGAAACCTCATCACTTAAAGCATTACCCACTGCTTTCGATTATATTCGTTTAGGTCACCCCTTATCATCTGTTCTGGAATGGGGAATTGCTAAATTAAATAATCTCAAGCCCGAAAATATTATCAGTTTTTCTTCAAGAACGATGCCTGTTTTAGCGGTTTTAAGAAAAAATCTATTCGACAATAAAAATACACAGATCGTTTATACCAATTCGTTACCGGATTTTTTTGATACAGAAGCGCTAAAAAATGTGTACGGATATAATTTTGAATTAAAACAGGTAAAAAACGCTGAAGAGATTTCTGAATTTAACGGGAGCACTATATTTATTTCACAAAAAGAAGAAATTGGCAAAGTTGATCTGAACCCAAATATCGACTTTTGGCTTAATACTTATCCAAATACTGGAAGTATTTTACTGGTAAATGGCGAAGAAAATGAGTCGTATATTTCTGAAATACAACACGTAAGGAGAAGAGAAAGTATTGCTATGACCCCGGCAGATTCTTTTTCTGCTTTAAAGCAATTAGCAGGAAAACCTTCTTCTAACCACAACGACATTGAAAACAATAAAGCTAGTGTAATTGCGTCCATCCAAAAAATTACGGGAACAAATTCCAATGCGTTACTTGCCTCCTGCGGACTCTCAATGCAATATGCAATTATGATGGGACTTATTGATGAGGCCCAGGAGAAACATCCTGGAAAAACCATTAAAATTGTTGTTCCTCCAAATTGCTATGGTGGCACAAACGACCAGGCAAGACGGGTTGCTGCCAGCCTGGAAAATGTAGACATTGTAGATTTACCGGTAGACGGTGATAACGATATGGTACAAAGTACTGATATGGTTTTGGAGCAGGTTGCCAAAGAAGATGCCGTTCCTTATATTATTGCTGAAATCCCTACCAATCCCAGGGTTGAAGTTCCTAACCTGGAAAAATTAAGAGAGGCTTTAAGCAAAAAACGTAAAACCGCCAGTGGCGAAACGGCTATAGATCCTGTATTTATTTTGGATCAAACCTTTTGTCCTAACGTACAATTTTTAGCCGAAGATGGAATATTATCTTCTATTCGAACAATTTCATATGTTAGTGGATCTAAATTTCCAAGTGGCGGAAAATGTACTGCCGGTTACTGTGTTGCCAATCAAAAAGCTGAAAATTTATTGAGCAAAATAGATAAGCATCTTATACTTTGTGATAATGAAGCTACGACCCTTCAGGTTGAAATATTAGCAGAGCAATTACCCTCAATGAATCAAAGAATTGCAGATGCCTATAAGAATACACGTGAATTTGTAAACTTTATCAGGGAGACCTTACCTGCGGCGAAAATAAATTTTGTATCAGAAGAATTAGCTGAGCAAGGTTTTACTCCCTCTGTATTTTCATTAGATCTTCCTACAAAAGGAAATACCCACGAAGAGCGAGAAGTATATAAACGGGAATTAAATCAAAAGCTAATTAATATGATGATTAGTGAGATCCCTAACGAGAGTAAATATTGTGTAAGTTATGGACAGTTAAAAGGTTGTTACTGGACAATTCCTGCCACGTCTACCCAGGGAACAACTAAAGAAGCCGACAAAGATTATATAGCCCGGGTATCTGTCTCTCCAGATTTGGATCTTGAGCTTCATAAAAAAGTCTTTTTAGATTTCGTTGAGCAAATTTAGAATTAGGGGAGGTTTTTAAGACTTCCCTATTTTTTCTATTGTGAGTTAGCTAAAAACTGTGTATTTTCAATGGTTAAAGCGCCACGCTATAGGAAAACCGCTACGATGAAAAGAAGTACAATTTTACTAATTGTAGGCTTTGTTTTATTATGGAACTCCGGTTTTATAGGAGCTGAATATGGACTTCCTTATACCGGGCCTTTTACTTTAATCTTCCTAAGATATCTCGCAGTAACCGTATTATTATTGCTTTACCTTCTTTTCAGAAATAGATTGAAATGGGTAGGTTTTAAAGCGGTGTCCCTCAATATGCTTATTGGTTTCCTGGCGCATGGAGTATGGCTAACCTGCGTTTTACT
This sequence comes from Salegentibacter sp. BDJ18, assembly GCF_017579965.1. NCBI lineage: Bacteria > Pseudomonadati > Bacteroidota > Flavobacteriia > Flavobacteriales > Flavobacteriaceae > Salegentibacter > Salegentibacter sp. BDJ18. Next base: position 467,270 of record NZ_JAFLQX010000003.1, on the reverse strand, counting down.
TGCGCTTGCAGAAGAAGTGCCGGCTGGGATTGTAGCCCTCATCGTCGCATTGCAGCCATTAGCCACCGGTGCTCTCTCGGGTTATGTTACTAATGAAAAAACCAATAAATATCAATGGTGGGGATTAATATTAGGTTTTTTAGGTGTAGTATTAACCGTAGCTTTTAGAATAGATTTTAGCAATTCAAGTTCAATTTTTGGATATCTAATTCCTTTAGGATCTGTTATAGGAATCACTATTGCTACATTAATTCAGCGTAAAATGGAGATAAATGATAAGAACGAGAAACTACCACTAGACCAGACTCTTTTCTATCAAAGTCTGGCCACTATGCTGGCTTTAGCTATCCCTTCAATTTTTGTAGAAAAATTAGCTGTAGAATGGGTTTCTGAATTTACTTTTGCTATGATATGGCTCATTCTGGCTGTCTCCCTCGGCGCCTATATTCTCATGTGGCGGTTAATTGAACGACTTGACGCCACCCGGGTAGCGAGTTTATTTTACCTGGGGCCGCCGGTGACCATGCTCATGGCCTGGATAGCTTTTGGTGATACTATTAGGATTATGGATATTGTTGGCTTAAGCGTAGTATTTTTGGGTGTAATATTAACTTCCCGGTCAAACTAAAGTTTCACCAGCCTATATACCTCTCTCTTTATAAAATTGCTGAATAATTAAAATTCTCTTTCCACTAAAACACAACTCCGGTCTATTTTTTTAACTGAGAACCTTCTTTTTTCACTCATTAAATCTTCAAAAAAATTATTGCTTTTCCCATTCTTTTTAACTGAAAAATAATAAAGTGTGTATTTAACAATTATTTTATACTTTTATAAAAACTAAACACTTATGCATAGAAATTACTCAGTTCAGAATTGGTTACTCATTGTTTTTTGCAGCTTATGTACCGGCCAAATATTTGCTCAACTTGAGCTTAACGAAAAAGAATATTTTGAAACGCGGGGGCTCAATGTCCTTGTTTTTAGTAACGAGTATAACGGATTCTTTTTTGATGAGAAAAACGCAGGAATTGAACTAATTCATCACGGGATGAGAAGCAGTACCGGAGGTGCTGTAAGACTACAAAATACCCCCGAACAATGGGATCTCGTACCTTCACTTTTAGAACGAAAGGTAGATCGTAGTACCAATACCGTAGAAGTAACTACCAGGTATGAGCAATTAGAATTTACATCAAAAATCATTGTTAAACCCGAAGGAAAAAGAATAAATATTTCTGTTTATCTGGATGAACCTCTTCCTGAAAACCTGGAAGGAAAAGCAGGATTTAATTTAGAATTTCTCCCAGCTGCTTATTTTGAAAAATCCTACCTGGTAAATGGTAATCCCGGTATTTTTCCCCTTTACCCATCAGGTAATACTAAGATTAAACCCATTAGTGAAAAAGTACCGCAGTTTGCCGGGCATTCTACCCTGGACACCCGTGGGGAAGAAGAATTTATAGTACCCCAACCCCTTGCCAGTGGTAACACCATTATTCTGGCACCCGAAGATCCTTATCACCACGTAGAAATTACTTCAGAAACCGAAATTTCATTATTTGATGGAAGAAGCCTGGCTCAAAACGGCTGGTTTGTTACCCGCAGTATACTACCGGCAAATAAGACCGGAAAGGTGTTAGAATGGCATTTAGAAGCCAACACGGTATCCAACTGGTTACGCGATCCAAATATTGGCTTCTCCCAGGTAGGTTACCATCCAAGCCAGGAAAAGGTTGCCATTATAGAACTGGACGAAAATGATAATCAACTGCAAACTGCTTCCTTATATCAGGTAACTTCTGAGGGAAAAACAATCGAAAAATCTAGTAAAGAAGTGGCCGAATGGGGAAAACATTTTAGGTATAATTATGCTGAATTTGATTTTTCTGATATCACGGAAACCGGGATTTATTTTATTAAATATGGAGATCAAAAAACAAATACATTTCCTATTAGTGAGCAGGTTTATGAAACGGCCTGGCATCCAACCCTGGATGTATTTTTCCCCGTACAAATGGATCATATGAAGGTAAATGAAGCCTATAGAACATGGCACGGCAGACCATTTATGGATGATGCCATACAAGCCCCGCTGGATCAGGAACATTTTGATGGCTACAGTATGGGCTCTTCTACCGATACTAAATTTGAACCCTATGAACATATTCCCGGACTGGATGTAGGCGGATGGTTTGATGCAGGAGATTACGACATCCAAACGGGCACACATTGTCTCACTATTACCGATCTTGTTGCATCCTGGGAAGAATTTGGGCTGGAACGCGATCAAACCCATATTAATCAGGAAAATCGTTATGTAGATATTCATAGGCCTGATGGAAAAATAGATATCCTGCAGCAAATTGAACACGGCACCCTAAATCTTGTGGCTCAAATTAATAATATAGGGCATCCGGTACGTGGAATAGTGGTTCCTAACCTGCATCAGTACCATCATCTTGGAGATGCCTCTACAGAAACTGATAACCTACCCTACAATCCCGATTTGGAACCGTTTGAGAGCGATGGTTTGTCTAGCGGTACTTTAGATGATAGATGGGTTTTTACAGAGCGTTCTCCTTACCTGGATTACCGCACCGCCGGTGCATTAGCTGCAGCAAGCCGGGCGTTGAAAGATTACAATTCTTCTTTATCTAAAGAATGCATTGAATTAGCAAAGAAACTATGGGAGGAAAATGAAAATATGCCCACGCAGGAAGCCTCTTCCGGCTATTTTGCACGTTTTCTAAAGCTTAGTGAAATGAATGCTTCCAGGCAGCTTTACGTAAGTACTAAAGAGGAAAAATATGCCAAAGATTTTGAAGAAAAAATCTGGAAAGCGATGGATGAAAGTCTGGACAGAACCATAGATATTGCATTACATGCCGCGCCTCATATGGATGAGAAATTCAATAAAAAACTGAAAACTTATGTTCAAAAATATGTTGATGAAATTGACCAGTTAGAAAAAGACAATCCCTACGGTGTACCTATGTTTCGCAGACCGGGTTGGGGTGGAAATCACGGGATTATTGATTTTGCCATCGCAAATTACAGGGCGCATAAATTATATCCAGACCTGGTAGATAAAGAACATGTATTTAAGGGATTACATTATATTTTTGGAAGACATCCGCATTCTAATCTCTCTTTTGTTTCGGGAGTGGGGACAAAAACTAAAAAAGTTGCCTACGGTAGTAACCGGGCAGACTTCAGTTTTATTGCGGGAGGAATTGTACCGGGCATTTTATTGATGAATCCTGATTTTCCCGAAAATAAGGAAAACTGGCCTTTTTTCTGGGGCGAAAATGAATATATAGTAGATATTGGAGCAAGCTATATTTTTCTTGTTAATGCCACAAATGAACTCCTGAACGAAAAATAAGCTACTGATTCAAAAAGGAGGCTGTTAGTTAAAGTTAAACGGTCTCCTCTTTTTACTCCTATTATTCAAATGAATATTTAACTACTTATAATGTCCTAATATTCAGAATATAAACGCTTTGTTAGCTCTTCTTCCGTTTTTTCATTAATTTCAAAAGAAGAATAGCTTTTAGATTAAAATAAAGATCAAGAATTAAAAATTACCAACTAACCTATAGATCTTTTTCTATAGTTTATAGCCAAACTTCAACAATATGAAATCACTATTACTTTCCTTTCTAATTTGTTTTTCAATAACAACAATTTTTGCCCAAAACCAGGGAGACAGTTTAAAAATTAATGAGCAGGAATATCTTGAAATGCGCGGTCTCAACGTCATGCTTGCGCACGATTTTTATCCGGAAAGTCATCAGGGCGGTGTAGGAATTATTCAAAATGGAATTAGAGTTGCCACCAACGGAGATTTACGCCTGGAGCCTACCCCAGGGCAATGGCAACCGGTACCAAAAGTTGGGGAACGGGTTGTAAATAGGGAAAATAATAATATTAGTGTGAAAATGGCTTATCCCGATGAAGCCAAAAACCGAACAGGCTTTAATCCTATTGAATATCCCGATTTGGAATTTTCTTATAACCTGAAAATAATTCCGCAGGGAAAATCTTTTAAAATCGTAGTAGACCTGGATGAAGCTTTGCCTGAAGAATGGATTGGAAAAGTGGGAATGAATATCGAATTCTTCCCCGGTTACCTTTTCGGAAAATCCTATTATATGGATAATGAATTTGGTCTTTTTAACCGCCAGGCAAATGGCCCGGGATCTTATGATGATGACGATGAATATCAAATAAAGCCTATGGCTGCGGGAAAAGAATTGGTAATTGCCCCCGGGACGCCCAGGCAAACTTTAAAAATTGAAAACTTAAAAGAAAATAATTTAGAGTTAATAGATGGCCGTGCACAGCATAGTAATGGCTGGTTTGTGGTTAGGTCACTAGTACCTTCAGGAGCCACCAAAAATGCTATTGAATGGCTTATTACTCCAAACACCCTGGAAGATTATACATACGATCCCGTAGTTCAAATCTCCCAGGTGGGTTATCATCCCGCCCAGGAAAAAATTGCCGTGATAGAAACCGATAAAAATGATACTAACCTGAAAGAAGCGAAATTATTACGGATAAATAATGAAGGTGGTTTTACCGAGGTTCTTTCAGAAAATCCTTCAAATTGGGGGGAATTCCTCAGGTATAAATATTATCAGCTGGATTTTACCAAAATTAAAGAACCGGGAATGTATGTTGTAAAATACGGCGATTATACTACTGAAGCTTTTCAAATTAGCAAAGATGTTTATAAACGTGAGGTTTGGCAACCCACTTTAGAATATTTTTTACCGGTGCAAATGTGCCATATGTTGGTAAACGATAGATATAAAATATGGCATGGCCGTTGTCATTTAGACGATGCGAGAATGGCGCCGGTAGATACCAATCATTTTGATGGATACCTGCAAGGCCCTGAAACCCTTACCAATTTTGAACCTGGCGAACATGTACCGGGGCTAGATGCCGGTGGTTGGCACGATGCCGGAGATTACGATCTTAGAATAGAATCCCAGGCTTCTACCATCCACGGACTTTCACATATTTATGAGATTTTCCAGGAAGATTATGATAATACCACCATAAACCAGGAAACCAAAACCGTAGATATTTTACAACCCGACGGAAAGCCAGATTTTCTTCAGCAAATAGAACACGGCACCATACATATTGTAAATGGCTATAAATCTTTGGGCCGGTTTTATCGCGGGGTGATTGTGCCTACTTTAAATCAATATGTTTTGTTGGGCGACCCGGTAAACCATTCTGATGGTGAGATTTATAAAGAAACCAGTACTTCAAAAGAAATTCCGTTAGGCCAGGAAGGTGCGCCAGATGATCGCTGGGTGTTTACCGAAGAAAATCCGCGTAGGGAATTACAAAGTGCATCGGCCCTGGCTGCCACTTACAGGTCTCTAAAAGATTTTAATCCTGACCTGGCTGAAGATGCCCTGGAAATCGCAAAACAAACCTGGGAAACTACCTCTACAGATAATCCCGTGCACAAACTCAGCTTAAGTGTAGAACTTTTTAGAAGTACTTCTGACGCGAAATATGAAGATTTCATAAAAGAAAATACTAAAATTTTTGCTGAAAATATTGCGCAAACCGGCTGGGTTCTCGCACCCGTTTTTGATGAAATTCAGGATGAAAATTTCAGAAATAAAATAAAAGCTTCTGTAGAAGATTATTACCAGGAAGTAGAAAAATTAGGAGCACAAACTCCCTACGGAATGCCTTATGAACCCGATATTTGGGGTGCAGGATGGGGAATTCAGAATTTTGGGATGAAACAGTATTTTTTACATACCGCTTTTCCTGAAATCTTTCCGAAGAAATATATGCTAAACGCGCTCAATTTTGTTTTAGGGACGCATCCCGGTGTAAATACATCTTCTTTTGCATCAGGGGTGGGTTCTCGCTCCTTAACCCAGGCTTATGGAATGAACCGGGGCGATTTCTCTTTTACTCCTGGCGGAATTGGCTCAGGAACGGCATTAATTCGTCCTGATTTTCCTGAATTGCTGGAATGGCCTTTTCTTTGGCAACAAACCGAATATGTTTTAGGCGGTGGTACTACAGATTACCTGTTTTTAGTATTGGCAGCCGATAAATTATTAAACGAATAATTGGAAAACCCCACGGTAAAAAGCTTAGAACATTCAAATCTCAATTATCTAATAAATTACCTTTAAAGTGGTATTTTATAAATTATTTTCTGTCTCTATCTTAGCCTTGTCAAATTACTAATTGTAATAGCAGATTAGTTCAAAGAAGATTTGGTAGGGCTAACTTCTTAAATGTTTGATTTGGGGATTAACATTTATGAGTATCTAATTTCTAATACCATTAAAAAGTATTTGACGCAAAAACCTTCAGGATTTCCGTGGAGGTTTTTTCATTTATATAATTTTCTCTCACGAAACTTGAAAAGACTAAGGTAAATAAGGAAAATTCCTATATTTAATGTGATTAAACAATCGCACTTTATGCAAAAGGATTTCGAAAAAATCTCAGCTTACTGGCAGGAAATGTATTCCCGCCAGGTAAAAGAGTATCGGCCGTTTGAAATCTCTGAAGAATTTAAAAGATTTGCCGCTATTTTTGCCCCGGGAGACTCCTATTTATATATTGTAAACCTTCATAATTTTGGATTGGAATATGTTTCTAATTCGGTAGAACGTTTTGTAAATAAAAAGGCCGGAGAAATTACGCTACAGGATTTATTGCAAACCGTGATCCCCGAAGAAATTGAAATTATAAGCCTTAAGAGCAAAGTCATCAATAATTTTTATACCGAATTTCTTGATAAAGAAGATGTATTAAACTATAAAAATATGTTTTCTTATAGAATGAAAAATGCCTGTGGACAAACACGAACTATGTTGTACCAGGCATTCCCATTAAGTGTATTAGAAAATGGAACCCCAGAACATGTATTGTGCATTCCAACCGATGTTTCTCACCTTAAAGTGACCAGCACCAATACAGTTTCATTTATTCATATAAACGGCGGAAAATCTTATTATAATATAGATATTTCTAAAGGTACATTTGAGCCCGGCGAAAGTGCAGATACCTGTTTTTCAGAATTTCTCACCGAAAAAGAAAAAGCTATAGTTTGTAAATTATCCAGGGGCTTAAATGCTGAACAAATAGCCACCGAAATGAACCTCTCCCCGCACACCATTAAAACCCATAGAAGAAACGTACTACAAAAAAGCGGTTGCAGAAATACTACTGAACTTGTTGCCAAATGTCTTACTACCGGAATAATTTCCCCGGTATTGAGTTGAAAACAGTTTTACACAATTAATTTTTATATCAATAAAGTTCTCACAAACAGTTATTTAGTCTTATATTTATAAGGATATCTCAATATTACGATCCTTGATTCTGGAGAAAAAATTATTTTTAGCGCTTTTCTTTTTAGTGCTTTTTAGTCCATCAATTTATGGGCAAATCTTCGATTTTAGTAAACCCGATCCATACAAAAAGGTTTTTGTAAAAACCGATGATTTTGGCCTTTCTTACTTGAAAGAGCTAGAAGAATCTTTAGAGAAAATTGAATCAGATACTCTTAAGTTTGAAGTTTTAAACGATCTGGCTTATTACTGGCATACCAGGAACCTCAGCACTGCCCTGGAGTTTACCGAAAAAGGATTGGCACTTACTTTAGAAAATAATAATTCGCTTTGGAATGGAAGATTCCAAATCACCCAGGCTGCTATTCTATTGCGCCAGGAAAAATTAGATGAAGCAGAGGCAGTCCTCAAAGAAGCTGAAGCCAAAGTAACAGAAAGTGACCTTGCATTTCTTAATACACAATTAGGCTATGTTTACGAACGCCGTGGACAACTAGGAAGAGCTGCCGATTTTGCCCTCGAAACTTTGCGCCTGGGAGAAAAATTAAATAATAATAAAGCAATTGGAATTGCTTACAGCGATTTAAGCAATTTGTTTTGGAAGCAGGAAAAATATGAGGAAGGTTTGGAGTATGGCCTGAAATCACTTTCCTTTTTTGAAGAAAGAAATGTAGTAAATCTTGACTATGATTTTACGCTTTACGTGGTTGGAAATAATTATTTAAAACTTAAACAATACACCAAAGCAATGGAGTACTATACACGTTCTATAGAAATTGGTGAACGTTATGGTTTTTATAATAATCTAAGCGATGTTTACATTTCCCTTGTAGATCTTTATGCATTTTTGAATGAATTTAAAAGCGCTGAAGAAGCCGGTAAAAATGCCATAAAGTACGCCTATCTTCTTGATAATGCTTTTATGCTAATGCGTTCTTACCTTTCGGTTGGAGAGTTACAAATTCAGAACCAAAATTATCCTGCTGCAATAACTAATATTAAAAAATCTATCGAGGTGGCTACACCAAGCTTTGGAGATGGTTTCTTCTTAAGCAAAGCCTATAATAGTCTTGGGGAAGCTTATGCGAAAAATGAACAGTATCAGGAAGCGTATAAAGCATTTTCTGAATATGATTCCCTTAATAAAATTGTATTCACCGTAGAAGCAGATCAACGTATCTCTCAGTTAGAAACCGAATTTAATGTAGCTCAAAAGGAAAATACTATTCAACTTCAGGAAACAAGGTTATTACAACAGCAAACGAGTCAAAATCTTATTAGTCTAATTGCCGGCTTGTTGTTCCTGATTTTATTGGTGCTATTTGTTAGTTTTAGCAATAATCGAAAGAAAAATAAACTATTAAGAAAACAGAATAAGGAGAAAGAATTTTTACTAAAAGAAATTCATCACCGGGTAAAAAATAATCTTGAAGTGGTTTCCAGCCTTTTGGCTTTACAAACAGCACAAATTAAAGATCCTAATGTTGTGAGTGCGATGAAAGAGAGCCAGAACAGGGTATATTCTATGAGTATAATTCATCAGCGTTTATACCAGAATGATCATCTTTCTTCTATTGAAATGAAAGATTATTTCTTAAATCTTGGAAACCATATCCTGGATTCCTTTGGGGAAGAAGAACGTATTAAGATCAACTATAAAATGCCTGAATTGCATCTTGATGTAGACACTGCGGTGCCTTTGGGATTAATAGTAAACGAACTATTAACAAACAGCCTCAAATATGCTTTTCCGAATAATCAAGAAGGGGAGATTACTATAGATTTAGATAAAAAATCGGCTAACGAGTTGCAGCTGCTGGTAAAAGATAATGGTATTGGGCAAACCGAAGGTGAACCCGTTAAAGGAACCGGATTCGGAAAAACACTCATCGAGTTGCTTACCCGACAATTAGATGGGACGATGCAGGTAATTTATACTTCTGGCACTCAATATTTATTCAATTTTAAATCGCACAGGTTTCCTTGATTTGCCGTAGAAAAAATGTTTTAATTACTATTTGCTCATAGCATCATTTAATTTTTTGGTATCTACATATTGCTGAAAGGCACTAACTTTTCCATCTTTTAAAGTCCAAAGGTGAGCAACTTGTGCATTATAAGTTTTTCCGGTTTCTTTAACTTTAGCATTATATCGCAAGGTAGCCAATACCTGATTGTTGCTCATTTCATGTAGTTGGATGTCTTCAAGTTTGAAGTATTCGTGTTCTGCTCCAACTCTTGCAAAAACTCCATTTAAAATAGCCTCCGGACCTATATATGGGTTGCCATCGGCATAAGCATTACCTTCGGCTTCGTTCCATATAATTTCTTCGTCCATTGCTTCCAGAACAGATGGAATATCACCCTCGCCAAAAGACTTATAGAGCCCATCAATAATTCCTGTATTTTGATTTGTACTTTCAGGTTTCATTTCCACCCGGATGAGACGTATTGGCTTTGTCTTGCTAAGATTCACGACAGAATGCGGTGCTTCCGGTTCTTTGGTCATGGTGAGCGGAAAGCTTAATGGTTCCGGAAGTTTTTGAGTATTAAAAATAACCTTATCATTACTATCATAGTCAATAAAGTCGGCGGCTTCCTGGATATATAAAACGCTTGGCCATTTGTGATGGTGAAGCGGTTCTTTTTCTTCCGGAGCCAAATAAACTTCAAGTACCCTTACCTGGTCATTCTCTAATAATATTTTATGATTATTTGGAGCAGCTATCACAGCATCCAGTTCAGCTGGCCAATTAGCCGGATTACCTGTTTTATAATCTATTTTTTGACTTTCTTCGTATTCCTGTCCGAAAGCGGTAATGGTCGCTAAAAATACGGCCAGTAAAATAGCCTGGTTTTTAAGTGTTTTCATAATTAATATGTTTTAAATTCGGTAATTTTTCATTCAGAATAACTTCTTAGGGTTTCTCTTACGGGCCTGAACTGAATTCCTAAATCTGTTTTTGCGAGATCGTTTTTATAGACGACTTGTGCTTTTTCTTTGGGTTCTTTATGATTCAACATTTGGTGAATATCCCACACTTTATATGTTTCACTCGTTAAAAGATAATCTTTGCAGTGTAACCCATTTTTCGTGGCCGCCTGGTAGGTGGCATTAGCCACATCTTCAACATCTACCACGGCAAAAGGAACATTATTATCGTAGAGTCTTTGAATAAAATCATCTGGCGCTAATTTGTTTTTTATAAGAAATTGCAGGCCTGTAGAGGTGGAGTCTTCTCTATTAGACAAAGATTTGCCCATAACCATTACGGGGGAAACAGAACAAATTTCAAATGGAAGTTCTGGGTTGTCTGCGATGAATTTCTCAACGACTTGGTTGGCAATAAATTTGGCTTGAGAGTATGGATGGCTATCTTCACTGGTGTACCTGGCCTCTTTTTCATCAAAAGTATCGGAAAAGCTTTTGCCGCCTGCTGGCATTGGGAAATTGGTGTTCCAGGCTGCAACAGATGCAATAAAAACTACTTTTTCAATATTTGAAGTTTCTCTTATTGCTTCAAGAAAATTTTGGGTTCCTTTTATAGTAGGATCAAAAAGTTCAGCTTGCGGGTCTTTTACATCCAGTTGAAAGGGAGTGCCACTGTGAATTACGATCTCGCAATCTTTTATAAAATCTTTTAACGGATCCAGGTCTTCCAACTTAAAAGCCCTGATGTTGAGGTTTTCTGAATTTTGAAGATCAAAAAGATGCTGATATTTTTCGCTTTTATGAATATTAGTTACCGAGACTTTTACCTCGTAACCTTCTTCCAAAAATTTCCTGGTTATGTAGCTTCCAATAAAGCCTGAACCGCCTATAATTCCCACCGTTTTCATCATCATAGCATTTTAGTAAGTCATAACTGTATTAACAGTTAATTCCCCGTTCTTTCTTCTGAAGAACTTAATTCATTTCCCTGCTGGATATCCTTTATAATTTTTGAAACATCCCAGTAACCAAATTCTCTTACAATTTTCCCGTTAACAAACCGGGCAGTAATATGAGTGGGAATTTGATACACTTTATTATTTGTTTTATAAGTGCCCTCCCAAAGGCCCCAAAAGTTCACCCAGGTTTCGCCTTCATCGTTTACAATCATTTCATATTCTGACGCATCGTCTACAAAATCCCAGCTAGAAAATTGAGAGGCATCTTTCTTGTTTTCCGCTAAGAATTGTGTCAGGTTTTTTCCTTCTTCCTCTGTTACATTGTTCATTATTTTAGCGGTATCGGCATAATGCGCTACCATAGCGTCCCAATCTCTATCTTCATAATCTTCCAGTACTTGTTTGTAAGTCTCTATTTCGGGTGATTGCTGAGTGTAGCGTGTGGTTTGTTGGCTACAGGCTATAAATATGACTATTGTAACTCCTAATGACATTAACTCTTTCATGACTTTATATTTTTAATTATTCCAGGAAACCTATTATTTTACCTTGCTTTAAAGACCAGGAATGTTTAAATCTTGTATAGATATATTCACATTCTGATGCTTTGCGACCCTTCACTATTCCGGTTACCAAAACCTTATTTTTACCAGATACCTGAAAATTGAGGTCCTTAAATAGAATGCTTTGCCATTCATTTTTTATAATTCCGCTAAGCGTAATATTGTAATTGCTATTCTTTACACTTTCTATTTCATCCCAATCTATACTGTTCGTTAGTGCGGCAATTTCATTTGACGTTGCATTCTTATTTTGCAGAACTTCATAGAGTTGTTTTACCAAATCCTGATCAATATTCTCCTGCCCCATCAAGTAGTTTGAAGTAAACAAACCAATAAGTAATGAGATGAAATAGAGGTGTAAGATTTTCATAGCTGTTTATTTAATTAATTGGAGGTGTAAGCCAGATCTGGACGCATACGGCCTGTTTTAGATTCATATTTATGCACGTATTGCATGAGATCATTAAATAATTTCTCACCTTCTTCTCCCAGTAGTTTATCTGTTTCTTCAGAAGTTTTAGCATAAGATTGCGCATCTTTTGCTGAAATTACCACGAGATAATAATCTCCAGTACTTCCAAAACCATTGCGATAAATTCTAAAATATTGTTTAGCACCTTTTGTTTCGTAAAGAGATTGAATCTCCTTCATCTTGTTTCTAAGGTTTGCAACATTTTGTGGTGTCACGTGAAAGAAATGCCATTTCCTGTAATCTTCTCCCTCGGTATTTGTGGTAAGGCCGTTGGGCATATAAGACATATCGTTTATTAAATGCACCATATAATTGCGGTGGGTATCGTAGCATTTATCAAACCGACTAAATATGGCCCTGAAGTTTTCTTCTCCCATTTTTTCGGCTAAAGGCGCCATAGGATTTTTGTCAAAATCGGCCATACTATTAATGGGAGCAATAGTTAAATAGGTTCCTCCGTCAATACGCGCTGTAGTCCAGTCTGCATCTTTAAGATTGTGTTTCTTGCAGGCTTTAATAAAATCTTTGGTAACGGCTTCATATTCTTTTAGCATAGAAGGTTTTACCTGATCTTCGTGTATCCAGAATGCCTGAGTAGTGCTTCCATTTTGTGCCAATAATTCATTGGTGTTCAACAATACAATTGCTACAAAAAGGGCAATAAATTTTACGGTCTTCATAATTTCTTGATTTTAAATTAATTACAAGAACAATATACTACCGTAAAAAACTGAAATAAAGCAAGTTAGGATGAGCATGCTAAAAAACTGTCCTAAACGCCATTATTTTTGATCAAAGGTCTAAATGGTCTGCAGTCTTTTTAAAAGTTCTGGCCGTTTATCTTTGGCCATAGGAATAGCTTTTTTAGAAATAACCACGTGAGTGCCTGCTATTTCATCTATTCTGGAAAGGTTAATAATATAGGACCTATGGATTCTTAGGAAATGTTTTGGAGGAAGTTTTTTATCCATTTCTTTAAGGGTTGTGACCAGTAAATATTCTTTTTCAGCCGAAAAAATACGGCAGTAATTACGCTCTGCCACTATGTATTTAATAGCTTTAATATCTACCTTTACCATAGTATCCTGGTGCCTTACAAACAGGCAATCTTTGAGAATAAAAGTAGCATCTTCAACCTTATTTCCTGGCGAGGTGACGATATTACATTTTAACTGACTTATGGTGAGTTCTATACTTCGCTGCAGATCTAATTTTTTAAAGGGTTTAGATATAAAAGCAAAGGGATGGGTTTCTTTTGCCCTGTTGAAATTTGCTTCATCGGCATTTGCGGTAAGATAAATAATGGCAAGATTAGAATGCAAATCCTGCATTTTTTGGGCGGTTTCTATGCCATCTAATTCCCCTTTAAGCTGAATATCTATCAAGGCAATATCCAGGGGATTGTTTTTAATAAATCGCAAGGCGTCTTCTCCCTTCGGAATAATCCCAGAAACCTCATAGCCCATTTCGGTAAGCTGCAGTGAAATATTAGCTGCAATGATCATTTCATCCTCAACTATTAATATTTGTATGGGTTGAATCATTGACCACCAGTATTTACTCGATATTCGAGATTAAATGCTCCGCGGCTTGTCTCGAAATCAAATTGTATTTTTCAATCCTATTGCTTCGTGAGCTTGCTCTGAAGTAGTTTACTTTCTCACAAAATTATGCGATAGGTATAATTACCAGAATTGAATTAAGATTGTGCTTCTTTTAAATCTTTTCTAGCAAAAGGATATTTGTGTAGGTTTTGAGGGGGTAGGCCTTAATAAAAACTGGGGACAGGAAATTATTTCTATAATGGCATGATCTTAAAAGATCCTAAGTCTCTAATTTAGTAAAAAACTACTAAATACCGATTTTATTTTTTCTAGTTTTGACGTAAAATCATATAGACCAGCCTTTTCTTCAAATTAAAATGATTGATCGGAATAGAAAACATTACCTCTTTATAAAAGATTGGATGATAAAAATCAATCTATTAATTGTTAGACCAATTTAATCTAATAATTCTGTCTCTAAAACTAGTATTGTTTAAAGAATGAATTGCTAATTCTGAATTTTCCATATTATTCAATTGAACAAACGCGAAACCTCTTCCCTTTTTGCTTCTGTAATCCCTAGGGATATGTATTTTTTCGACTTGACCATATTCACTAAATAGATCTATCAATTCTTCTTTGGAAGTTTCATAATCTAAATTTTCAATATAAATATCCTTAACATCTATACTGCTATTTTTTGAGTTATTTTTGCTATCCTCGAAACTATTCTTTATTTGAGTAGTTCTATTCTGTTTTTGTGGTAATGAATCTTCCTGTTTACTATTATCACCCCAAATTCTCTTTAATATTAAGGTAGGAGCACTAGAATTATCTATAAGATTTAAAGTTTTCAAAAGATTAACATACATAGCACTTGAACTTAGATAGTAAACTGAATCCTTATTCAAGGTTTTTCGAATTGACGATGTATAGTCTCTATTAATTTTATTTGTTTTCCCTATATTATTAAGTACTTGAAATAACTCTCTCAAACCTTCTTCGCATTCTTTCGGTGTTCTAATTTTTAGTCTTTTAACATCTCTTTTTGAAATACCCTTTTTACTCGCAATTTGCGTTTTCTCCCTTTCATTTAATGCATTATATACGATGCCCTTAGTCATGGCATTCTCAATTATTCTTCTGTAATTATCCCAATCAAGAAGTTCTAAGTAATCATGTATCATCTGAGGGGACAATAAATCACCATTTTTACCTAACAATATTAAAAGCATTTCTTCCCTAGTGGGACTTAGGAATTCAAACGCCTCTATGTACCGCTGGTCCTCTTTTGAAAAAACTGATTCACTATATAGAACTATAGTAAACTGATTTGTTTCATTAATGATTTCGGGCTCTACTAAGTCATTCTGTTTCATTAAATGGTAAATTCTCCTTATACCTTCTCCCATCTCTCTCATATAACCAATCTCTTTTAATACTCTGGCTATTAAGGAATTTCTAGATTGGTGAACACCATCTAAACGTTTTAAATCTTTAACCCGAAGGTTGGATAATAATCCAACTGGAGATGTTACCTCCATTCTATCATTGAAAATTTTTATTTCAATATTTCGCCCTTCATTACTATAATCTCTATGAGCAATAGCATTTATTAGAGCTTCTCTACAAGCATCCTCAGGATACATTACCCTTTGTCTAAAAAGAGCATCTTTTGCAAATTTTGTTTCTACTAAATGAGGTTTTAGTAACTCCCAAGAATTACTTATTAATTCAATAATATTACCTCTTGCAATCTCATCATTAATTACATTATAATTTTTGCCAGTTAAAATTTCAGTACCATGTACCCTCATCACCCGAACTTCTGCTCTCGGATGCCACAAGCTTACATCTTTACCAAAAAGTAATAATGCACTCTTTCCAAGTTTTACTTGTTGAATATTCAGCTAAACCTAAGGTTTGCAAAACCTTTTCATTAGAAAACCCAGGAGCTACAGTTTCTCCCACACTTGCAATTAGCGATTCATCTAAGTTTTGTAAAGTGGCTCCATCTACAAATTTTCTATCATATTCCCGAGAGATTTGTTCTTGTCTCTCAAACCTTAATTGCTCAACAGAAACTGGAATAGTTTCTCTATCTGACCTTTGTAAACATCTACCATCACTAGTTAAATGAATATATTTTGTACTCTTATTGATTGAAAAAAGGATTACAACCTTAGAATCGATAGTTATACTTTTTGCTAGCACATTCGTTAGAGGTGTATCCTGATGTACATAATCATTATAGCTATTTATCATTCTTTCCAGGATTGGTTCTTTATAGTCCAAACCAGAAATTACGCCATTATCCTCTACACCAATTAAGAGATCGCCACCATCAGCATTAGCAAACCCTACTAAAGTCTTCCCGATATCTGAACCAATCTCTTTAGGAGTTCGCTTCATCTTAGAAGAAGGATGTCCTTTATAACCACTTTTAAACTCTCTAAAATGACTTTCTCCTAATTCAATTATATTTTTGATTTTTTCGGGTAAATGAAGTAGTTCCATATAACAACTATTTTTTTAAGATGGTATTTTTCCAAATTTAACAATTCCAGTAAAAATTGAATGATAAAACATACCTATTTTATTTGTTCCCTCATTCGTCCCCTAAAATAAAAAAACCCTACAAACGTACTGTCTGTAGAGTTTAAGATATCTATTCTGTGGTCCCACCTGGGCTCGAACCAGGGACCCCTTGATTATGAGAATTTTTTTGGGGTAATCAAACGGTTCAAATACACACATATATTATTGATTATCAGTATTTTAATAAATTTTGATATCAAATGAAATCAGGTGATTTCATCGAATTATGTGCAAATTATGTGCAAATTTTTTTAGTATATTTACCTGATGCAGACCAGTTTAACCCTCAGTTTGGACAAAAGAAGGAGTCGGAAAGATGGCAAATTTCCGGTTATAATTCGCCTTGGTCACTACCAAAAAACCACGTCAATAGCGACTGGACAAGCAATTCCGGAGGAATGCTGGGACGATAGAAAGAAAAAAATCAAGGGGTCCTTTAAAGGAACCGAAGCACTCTTTCATTTAAACAACCTTTTGCTTAAAGAATTAGTCCAATATCAAGATAAAATAAATCAGCTACGTGAGAGTGGAGAACTAGAATTCCTATCCATTAAACAATTAAAGAATCGTCTTGTAGGTAAAAATAAATACGATTCTTTCTATGAATTTGGTGAAGCAAAAGTGGTTGAGTTAAAAGCTACTAATCGATTTGGAACTGCAAAAAATTATCAGCATTTAATTAATGTCCTAAGAAAATTCACTAAAGGGAGAGATGTGAAATTTAATGAAGTTAACTATGAGTTTCTAGTCGATTTTGAACGGTATCACCTATCAAAACCCGGAAATAGCATAAATGGAGTAGCTTCTTATATGCGCACCCTGAAAGCCATATTTAACAGGGGAATTAAAGCAGGAATTATAAAGCGGGAGGCATATCCTTTTTACAATTATCAGATCAAAACAGTGCCTACTGCAAAAAGAGCGATAAAGCAGGAATCTGTTAAGAAAATATTGGAGATGAAGATTGATCCTTCGGACTTTATGGTTCACTACCGCAACTACTTCATTCTTTCTTATATGTTATTTGGAATGTCTTTTATTGATATGGCATTTCTAAAAGTAGAAAACATTAGGAATGGACGTATTCGATTTCAGCGAAAGAAAACTTCAAAACTTTATGATATTAAGATAACCGAACCCTTAAAGGAAATTCTTAATTTTTATACCAAAGATAAAAGTTCGGATGAGTTCATTTTACCCATTATCAAAAGGGAAAAAGTAGAGTTACAATACAAAGATGTTAAGGACGCTCTCCACCGTTACAATGATGGTTTAAAACGTCTAGCAAAACGTTGTGGCATTGACGAAAAACTAACCTCTTATGTTTCAAGACATAGCTTCGCTACTCACGCTATGTTGAAGAATATTCCACTTATAGCCATATCTGAAATGTTAGGACATAGTAAATTGAATACTACCCAGATTTATCTAAAATCTTTACCTTCGAATCTGATGGATGTGTACCAGGAAGAGTTGAATAAGTTTTAAATTTTCTTCGTAGTCAAATATAAATCAAACAAAAATGCAGTGTATTTATCCTAGCGTTTGCTTACTTTAAGTTAAGCAGAACCCTCGAATTAAGTATTTTCTCAACATTAATAAATGTAAAAATGATATTAATTGTTGAAAAAATCATACAAATAACTGTTAGTTAAAAGCTTTAAATTAGCTTTAAAAACCTCTATGAATAGATTTCTACTTTTCCTTATTTTAATTGTTTGTATTTCAAGTTGTAATATATCAAAAGATAAATCCCGGAATTCCTATAGTGTTTCCACGGAGCTAGTTTCCACATCAGGCAGAACTTCCGAAAAAAAGGACTCCAGCGTAATTTTGATTAATTCTGCTTCAGCTATTCATTTTAAAGCAAAAACTGATACTTTAATTGTTGATTTTGAATTACCTGAAACAGATCACGCTTATATTAATCTTGAAATTAATGATACTTATAAAGGCCGTTTTAAGGTAAAAAAAAGCCTCCCCTTAAAGTTCCCTTTAAACGATAGGACAGGTTTTCACGACATTTCCATATTTAAAGCTACTGAAGCCTCTAACGGCGCAGTTATTGTCAAAAAAATTGAAGCGTTTGAAATCGATAAATTAGATCTTCCCAAAAGGCCGGAAATTGAATTTATTGGAAATTCTATTACGTGTGGAATGGGTGCAGATATTCTAGAGATTCCTTGTGGTAATGGAGAGTGGTACGATCAGCATAACGCTTATATGGCTTATGGCCCCAGAATTGCGCGGGCACTAGATACTGATTTTAAACTGAATTGTGTTTCAGGAATGGGAATGTACCGAAACTGGAATGATGAAGACCAGCCAGTAATGCCTGATGTCTATGAGAATCTCTATTTAAATTCTGACTCGAAGGAAAAAGCAAATTTTGAAAATGCTCCTGATATAATTAGTATTGCCCTCGGTACTAATGATTTTTCGTTAGGAGATGGGGAGAAAAAGCGTACAGAATTTAACCGGGAGAAATTTACGACTGCTTATATTGACTTTGTTGAAATGCTTTTTTCAAAATACCCAAATGTAAAAATTGCTTTACTTGATAGTCCCATGCTTAACGCCGAACAGAAATCTATCCTTTCTGATGTTTTTAAGGAGATCAAAAATGAATTCTTAGAAAAGGAAATCACAATTTTTCAGTTTAAAAATATATCTCCAGGAGGTTGTACAGGGCACCCTGATATAGAAAACCATGAAGCAATGGCAAAACAACTTATTCCCTTTTTTAGAAATCTTTTAAAATCATAACGAATGCAGAAATTATTAATCCTTTTTAGCCTTTGCTTCCTATCTCAAGCGCCAGCTTTTGCAAATGTCAGTCTGCCAGGTGTTTTTGGAGATAATATGGTATTGCAACGTGAAGCCAATGTCAACATTTGGGGTTGGGCTAAACCAGGGGAAGAAATAGAAATAAGTTCTACCTGGAGTGATAAAATATACACCACCAAAGCCAATAAAAATGCTATGTGGAGCATAGAGATACAAACGAACGCAAAAAAAGGACCCCACCAATTAACTATTACCGGCTACAACCAGGTAAACCTAAAAAACCTTTTACTAGGTGAGCTGTGGCTAATTTCGGGGCAGTCTAATATGGAATGGAGTGCTTCAGCAGGGATAAACAATGCCGAAGCTGCTATTAGGAATTCGACAAACAAAAATATTCGGTTTTTTAGCGTTGACCACAGAACAGCCGATTCACCACAAATAGATTTAGAAGGGAATTGGGTAGAAAGTTCACCGGAAACGATGAAGTATTTTAGCGCAATAGGCTATTTTTTTGCTAAAAAATTACAGGAAGATTTAAATGTACCAATTGGAATTATAAATGCCAGTTGGGGAGGTACACCGGCCGAAGTATGGATGCCTGAAGTGTTATTTAATAAGAATAATACTTTAAAGAAGGCTGCTAAAATGCTAGAGGAAAATGAATGGGGACCAATAAAACCTGCTCTTTTATACAACGCTATGATTTACCCCATAAGTTCAATGAAAATTAAGGGAATACTTTGGTACCAGGGAGAATCTAATACCATAAATGCTGATTATTACGAGGAGATTTTTACCAGTTTGATTAAAAGCTGGAGAAGCAAATGGGAAGAAGATCTTCCTTTCTACTATGCTCAAATTGCTCCATATGATTATGGAGAGGGGTTTGCGGGGGTAAAGGTAAGGGACGCGCAACGAAAGGTTTTAAAATTATCAAAAACAGGAATGGTGATGACCAGTGATGTAGGAAATATTCACGACATCCATCCTCAAGATAAACTCACACCTGGAATAAGATTTGCCAACCTGGCTTTAGCTGAAGTTTACGGAAAAAAGATTAAAGCCCACGCCCCTCAGTTTGATTATATAACTACTGAAGGAAAAATAGTGAAAGTACATTTTAAGTATTCAGAAGGTTTAAAAATTGGTCGGGAAAATCCCGAATCTCAGTTTGAGATTGCCGGATCTGATAAAAAATTCTATCCTGCCAGAATGGAAATTAAAAACAATATAATTCATTTAAAAGCCAAAGCAGTTAAGAACCCTGTTTTTGTAAGGTACTCCTGGCAGAATACAGCAAGCTCCAATATTTTTAACGTAGCAGGCTTGCCAGCTTCAAGTTTTACAACACAGAATTAGTTTGGAAGAAGACTGTAGAAATCGTGCATATCATTTAATAATAATGGTTCATCCTTTGCTACAAAGTCTACAAAATCTTCTTCGCCATCCATTCCCGGGAGCGGTACGGTATAAGAATCTTCGTAGTTCTGCCAAAACATCATAAAACCAATATTCACATCATTATTCGTAAGTACCCCATAAAGGTTTTCAGAATAAAACTTCTCGGCAAGGCTGGTTTGGGAAGGAGTTACAAAATAGCCCGTTTCTGTAAGGGCAGCTACTTTTACCCTCTCTTTGGCAAGATCTGAAACTACTTGTAATTTTTGGTTGGCAGCATTTAAACCAGAACCATCCTGGGCAATAAGATCGCCATAATTATCCATTCCCAAAATATCTACATATTCATCGCCGGGGTATCTCTCCAGGTAAGCAGATTTGGTTAAGTAAGAATTATCGGGAGAAAATGCATAAAGTAGATTATGAACATTTTTTTCATTCTTTAAATAATCTACCGTAAAACGCCATACAGTTTTAAATTCTTCTGGGGTACTGTAAGCAGCCCCCCACCAGAAAAAGTTCTTTTCAAACTCGTGAAATGGTCGGAAAATAATGGGAGAAAGCGTACCGTCTTCTCCTATCATATTTAGAGAAACTTCAGCAACCTTATCCAGTTTTTGCTTATAGTAGTCGTGATTTGCACCACCGGGAAGAATACTTTTAAAAGCATTTTGCCTTTGAAATTCGGTCATTTCATCGGAATAAAAGGCCTCTCCCTCATAAGGTTCCCGAAGATGCCAGGTAAAAGCATTAATCATTCCGCTATTATAAGCGCGTAAAGCATTATTTATAATTATTTGCTCCTGCTGATAAAACCAGTTCTGTGCAGTACCATCGTTTTGATCATCGGTTATAAACATAAAGTCTGACCCCAACAAGCCAGGATCGCTTAGTGTAGTTTTTTTCATATCAGAAAAACCATCATTTCCATCAAAGAACGAGCTGAATGCATCCTGCTGGCCTACTATAAAATGATTATCTGAAACCGACTTTAGGTTATAAAATAAAGCAACCGTTTCAGCAGTAGCCGATGCATCTACCATATAACTTAGTGTTTCTTCCGGCGCAAAAGCATAAGTTTCTGGAGATTCTTCTTCAGGTTCTTCCGGAATTTCTTCTTCAGGGTTTCCCTGTTCCTCGTCTGGTTCGTTAATTATCTCATCATCCTTACTACAGGCTGTTAAAAGCACAAATACCAATAAAAAATAGCTAAGTTTTTTCATCTTTTTTCTTTTAAAAGCATCATTAGCGCCCTGGAATTATGGTAAGGTGCTTTCCACATGCTTAGTTTATCTTCTTGTATATAAGGTTTATTGGCCTGGTCTATTCTAAAAAACCATTCGCCATTTTGCCTGTCTATTAAATTGTTTTGGGTAAAATCCCAGATATCCAATATCGCAGCTTGGTATTTCTTATCTCCCGAAATATTAAAAGCATATTGTAAACCCAACATAGCTTCAACTTGTGGCCACCAGTGCCTGTCTAAGTCGGTTTCCCCGGTTTCTTCATTTTTTTCATTAATAACACCCTTGTTTTTTACATAAGCTTCTTTCAGAAAAGTATCTGCTACAAGAATTGCAGCCTCAGTAGTTTGAGTGATCAACAATGAATTCCCACTTGTTTTGGCAGCTTCAATTAGTAACCAGGCAGCTTCAATATCGTGACCGTAAGAAATTACCGCATTTTGCAATGCCCATTTTTCGTTGAAAAACAATCCGAAATGGCCGGTTTTATTATTTAAGAAAATTGATAAAAATAGGTTTATCAAATTCTCTAAAGCTTCTTTAACTTTGATATCACCAGTAATTTGCAATAAGGTGGTATACGCTTCCAGAATATGCAAGTGGGTATTCATTGTTTTTGGAGCGTTTTGATCCTTCTCACTAAGTCGCATATCCTCTATAGGTTTCCAATCTGCCTGAAAAGCTTCCAGGTAACCGTTATCAACTAAATCCCGCGCGTGTTTTTCAATAAACCGAAAAGTTTGCAATGCCTTTTCTTTGGCATTTTCCTCTCCTGATAACTTGTAGTATTCAGCATAAGAATAAATACTAAAAGCCTGAGCATAGATTTGTTTTCGAGTATTTACGGTATTTCCCAAATAATCTAATTCCCAGAAAAATCCCTTATTTAAATGATCATAAAAATTTGCTTCCAGGTAATTGTATGCACGATAAGCCAGAACTTTTAATTCAGGATCATTATTAAAGTTACATGCTGCAGAAAAGCTCCATAACAATCGGGTATTTAGAATAACACCTTTATTTGCCTTTTCAATCAAATTATTGAAGTGGTCCCTTTTTCCAACAAACCCGTTATGCATTTCATCTACACCATACTCCCTCCAATAAGATAGAATATTTTGAAGTTCAGCTTTTAGCTGATGTTGAAACTTTTCCGCTTCTACCTGCATTCTATTATCCTTCTGTAATTGTCTTATTACTTTCCACCTGCTGAAGAATTGCTTTAACAGATTCTAATGAAGTATATTTATCCTGCCTAGTATTCATCACATAATCCAACAATATCTCTACAGATGAAACTGCTACATGAGACCTGGTATCTGAAGAAGCATAATAAATAAATACTTTCCCATCATCGTCAGTAATCCAGCCGTTACCAAAAAGAACGTTGGGGACGTCCCCCACTGTTTCTTTATAATTCGGCGCCATAAAATAACCTGCAGGTTGGCAAATCACCTTATCAATATCCTGAAGATCAGTCATAAAAAGATATAGTGTATAGCGTAATCCTCCCGCAGTATTTCTTACACCATGGGCTAAATGCAGCCAGCCTTTTTCAGTTTTAATTGGTGCCGGACCTAAACCATTTTTCATTTCATAAACCGTATGATAAGCTTTTTGGTTAATGATCTTCTCATCTTCTAAAACCGGATTGGTAATATCGCGGATATAACCTAGTCCAATTCCACCTCCTTTTCCCACTTCAATAAAACCATCTTGCGGACGGGTATAGATTGCATATTTTCCGTTAACAAACTCAGGATGTAGCACAACATTACGTTGCTGTCCAGAGCTAGAAATAAGATCTGGTAACCTTTCCCAATGAATTAGGTCTTTTGTCCGAACTATTCCGGCATTTGCAACCGCAGCAGTAGTATCTTGAGGTGCATTGGTATCCTTTCTTTCTGTACAAAAAACACCGTAAACCCAACCATCTTCGTGTTTGGTTAAGCGCATATCATACACATTGGTATCGGGAATTTCAGTCTGTGGCAATTCAATAGGCTTTTTCCAAAACTTGAAATGATCTATTCCATTAGGACTTTCGGCAATAGCAAAGAAAGACTTGCGATCATTACCTTCTACTCTAACAGCTAAAAGATATTTTCCGCCCCATTTTATCGCACCTGGATTAAAGGTTGAATTTATCCCTATTCGCTCCAAGCCAAAAGGATTGGTAGCCGCATTAAAGTCGTACCGCCATTCCAGAGGAGCATGGGCTCCTGTTAAGACAGGGTTTTGATATCTAATAAATACTCCATTTGAATCATCTACCGGCATATTTGGAGTTTCAAGTAATTCTTGATGCTTTTGCCGAATTTTATCGTAACCAGGTATTTTACAGGTTGCTTGTTTTTTCTGCATAGGTTTAAACTTATTTTCTGGTAATATTTGGTTCATTCTTAATATAATCCCACCAATTTTTCTTCAGTATTATCACACATATAATGAGAATTACAATAGACACAATCATTGAAATATTTTTGTGCATTATTAAGTATAATGGAATAATCACTAAAAGGGTTTGAGCAAGTGTGCCTATCACTACATTAAACATATCACGCTTAAATGCTGTGTTCTTCTCGAACCCGGGTTCTGAAGCCTTAATTTTACTATAAATAGGTTTCCAGAAACCCCATGGTCTTGTCTGTTTATAGAAATTAATTAAAACTTGCTCATCAGTTGGAGGTGCCGAATAGGTTCCGATTATGCTTCCTGCAACTGAAATTAAAAGGATTATGGGGAAATAATATAAATCTAGCGTATCCGTAAAAATTGGAAAAATCAGTGCAGGAATAATCCCAGAGAGCATTCCCCAAAAATATCCCTCACCGTTAAACCTCCACCAGTGCCATTTGAGAACATTAGAAACTACGTAACTACCAAATAGAGCGGAAACTATCCATTGTAGAATTGAGTTGACATCCTGTACAAAAAAGCCTAGCACTATGCTTATTAATACAACAACAATTCCGCTGCTGTAATTCATTACTTTCACTTTTGATGATGAAGCTAGCGGATTTCTGTACTTTAAATAAATATCATTTACAAGATAAGCCTGGGCTGCATTTAAAGTTCCTGCAAATGTAGACATGAAAGCAGCTAATAAACCAGCTAATAAAAGTCCCAATAAACCTACAGGAACAAATTGTTGTATTGCAGCTGGAAGTACCTTTTCAAAATCAATAATTCCAGCAGTGGTTAAGTTTAATTCTTCGTAAAACAACAAACCTAATATTGAAAAACCGCCTACCATTAAATATCGTGTAGGAATTAAAGCCGCTATTGAAAAGGCGCTCATTTTGGCCGCTTCTAAAGGTGATTTTGTAGATAAAATTTTCTGCATATCATAATTCGGGGCGGGTCCAGCAATACTCGATAGAATTCCCTTAAACAACATAAGCATGAAAAATATTCCAAAAAGCGAATATCCATCTGAAGCTATCTTAGTATTAACTTCACTGATTATTCCAGACCAATCCATATTAAGTTCCCAACCAAAAAAGGGATTTGCCCATCCTTCGGGAACATTAAGTGTATTCTCGCCCATAGCTTGCCACGCAATTACTGCAATAGCAATAGAAGAAATTGTCATTATTGAATATTGCAATAAATCGGTCCAGACGATTCCAGACATACCACCTAAAACTGAATAGAAAACTGCAAAAAGAGTGAATATAGTTCCATAAAAATGAGGTATATAAGCCGGAGGAACATTAAATGGCACGTAGGCTGAAATAATTTCCCACGGGATAAATATTTCTACAAATTTTCCCAATCCAATAAATCCATAGGCTAGAAAACCAAGACAACTTAAAATAGCAAAAACTACAATAATTGTATGCGACCATCTCCCGCCACGTCCACTATCAAATCGAAACAAAATCCATTCTGCACCGGTAGTTACATTAGATCTTCTGAGCCATGCTGATAGGTAAACCATTAAAAAAACTTGATTAAACACAGGCCATAACCAAGGAATCCAAATACTTTTAAAACCATATACAAAGGTTAATGTAACTAACCACATAGTCCCGGAAATATCAAACATTCCAGAAGCATTAGAAAGACCCATCATGTACCAGGGCAGGTTTTTACCACCTAATAAATAATCATCTTTACTTCTTTGGGCCTTTTTTCTCAAGGCAAGGCCAATAACTATGGTACCAATTAGATATAATAGTATAATTAGGATATCAAGCTCCTGTAGCATTCTTTATTTTTTATTAGTAATCGATTTTTTTAACTTCAGGTAGAAATAATATTTCTTTCAATTCCTCGAAATCTTTAAAATCCTCTTTAGCAACATCTTCTTTAAATGAAGCAAAAAAATGATTGGGGCGCGCATTTCTCCATACTAGTACCCAAGATATTCCTGTGCCTTCAATTCCTGGATACAAAGCTTCTGTCCACCAATTTGGGTTTTCGCCGAATTTAGTATTACCAGTTTCGGTTAGCGCATAAGGCTTGTTTGAATTTCGTGCTTTATTTTTTAGTATCTCAATGTTGGAAATTAAACTTTTAGTAAAAGCTTCATCTCCATCGTGATTATAAACATCTACACCTATAATATCAACAAAATCGTCTCCCGGATAGTACGTATCAAATTCTTCCTTTGAACTCAGAGTGTTTGGTGAAAATGCGAATAATAAATTGTTAACCTTTTGTTTCTTTAGAAGACTATAAGTTTCCTTCCATAATTGCTTGTAAGCTTTTGGTGTAGTATTCTCTCCTCCCCACCAAAACCAAGAACCATTCATTTCGTGAAAAGGTCGAAAAACTATAGGTATATAGTCCCCTTTTTCATCTTGAAGCGATTTTAAAAAACTGGAAAGTCTCCCTATCCATAATTCATATTTTTTTCTTTGGTTTCCACCCTCTAGAATCGATGCTACAGCTGGAATTGAGTCCCATGAACTACCCCCAGAAAGCGGATTATTAAGATGCCAACTTATGGTAATCATACCCCCTTCTTTATGAATTTTCTTAATATGGTTTTTCATTAATTCAAAAGAAACTGTATCTAAATTGTGTGATCGTCCTAATTCAATATGTCCTACATCAAAGCCGTGTACCGCTGGAAATTTACCGGTTACTTTTTCTACATCGCTTTGTATTTTCCCGCCATCATCTTTCCAACCCACACCGTAGGCCGTTGCATCTTCGTGACCAAAAGCTATTCCTTGCTTCGAAATTTCCTCTATTTTTTTGTAGAGAATTTTGGTTCCTATCGTGGCTTTTTCATTTGCAGTATTAATATTGCTTAAATCAAGGTTTGAAGAGCTTCCGCAACTAATTACACTCAAATAGAGAAGAATAAGTATTACTGATATAAAAATTTTCTTCATTAGGATTTAATTTAAAGGCAAGAAAAATGACAAAATATTTTATTATTAAAAAAATGTTATTTTATATTTAACCTCAGTTTTTTATTAAAAACTATTTTGAAGCAGCTATTAATTATTAAAAATCAAAAATAGCACGATTGTTAATATCAAATTAATAGGATTTTGTCATTTAATGATGAAATTTTTTCCAATTCTAACAAAATCAAATTTATGACAAGAGATGTTCATCGAGAAATCACGCCTTTAGCTCCAGAAGATAGTTTTCTTGTTTTCGACCGAATTAAAGATGATTTTGA
The DNA here is from genome assembly GCF_017579965.1 of Salegentibacter sp. BDJ18. NCBI lineage: Bacteria > Pseudomonadati > Bacteroidota > Flavobacteriia > Flavobacteriales > Flavobacteriaceae > Salegentibacter > Salegentibacter sp. BDJ18. The sequence goes on along the minus strand of NZ_JAFLQX010000003.1, from coordinate 439,774 downwards.
CTTTCCCATTCATTTTCATCCCGAATATGAGCTAAATTTTATTTTGAATGGCAGAGGAGTTAGAAGAGTTATCGGTGACAGTCTTGAGGAAATTGAAAACATAGAATTAGTACTGGTAGGCCCCAACCTTCAACACGGCTGGGAACTTTATAATTGCACCAATGACAAAATTCACGAAATTACTATTCAGTTTCACGATGACTTATTTGATACTAGGTTGTTGAGCCGAAGAATTATGAAGCCTATTAAGGATATGTTTGAAAGATCTGCTCACGGTATTTTATTTTCAGAAAAAATCGCGAATGAAATTAAACCTAAAATTCTTCAGCTATCTAAAATTGATAGTATTGATTATTTTCTCGAGTTGATTTCTATTTTGCACGATTTAGCTACTTCTAGAAACCAACGTCTCTTATCTACATACACTTCTAATAACAAAGATTTTGAAAATAGTGAGCAGATAAGGATTATATACGATTATGTACAGGAAAATTATCATAATAAAATCTCCCTCGCTGAAATTTCTGAATTGGTAAATATGAGCCAGGTATCTTTCAACCGTTTTATTAAAAAAAGAACTGGGAAAACTTTTATTGAATATGTAAATGATACCAGAATAGGATATGCAGCCAGGTGGCTAATAGAAAAGGAGCTTAGCGTTGCAGAAATTGCTTTTAAATGCGGCTTCAATAACATTGCAAATTTCAACCGGGTCTTTAAAAAAAATAAAAATTGTACACCAAGCCAGTACCGGGAAGAATTCCGTGGAATAAAAAGAGTCCTCTAAACTATAAATAAAATGACAAAGAAAATCATCTTTTTCCTCTGTGCTATTCTAATCTTTAGCAGTCTTCAGGCACAACAAGACCAGTCCCCAGTTAAGCTCAACGGCCAGCTAAAAATTGAAGGCACACAGCTGCTTAATGAGAAGGACGTAACCATAGAACTTAAAGGCATGTCTTTATTTTGGAGCCAATGGCAGCCTCAATATTATAATTATGAAACTATAAAAAATCTGAAAGAAGACTGGGGAATAAATGTTGTAAGAGCAGCAATGGGCATAGAGCATGAAGGTTTTTTGAAAAACCCAGAACGAGAAAAACAGAAAGTCTACCGCGTCATTGATGCTGCTATTGAATTAGGGCTTTATGTTATTGTAGACTGGCATGACCATAATGCCGAAAACCATTTAGACGAAGCAAAGCGGTTTTTTAAAGAAACTGCAAAAAAATATGCAAATCACCCTAATATAATCTACGAATTATATAATGAACCTTTGGATGTTTCCTGGAATGAGGTTTTAAAACCTTATCATACTGAAATTATAAAAGAGATTAGAAAATTTGACAAAAACAATATTATCGTTTGTGGCACACCAAACTGGTCGCAGGATGTAGACTTAGCCGCAAAGAACCCAATAAAGGAAGATAATATTGCATATACCCTTCATTTTTATGCTGGTACACATCAGAAAGAATTGATGCTCAAAGCAGAAAAGGCAATAAAAGCAGGATTGCCCATTTTTGTGACTGAATTTGGCACAACAGAAGCAAATGGAGATGGTAAAGTCTATAAAGAAAATACCCAGAAATGGTTCGATTTTATGGATAGATATAACATATCTTGGTGTAACTGGTCTATCGCCGATAAAGATGAAGCCTCTGCCGCTTTAAAACCTGACTCCCTTCCAAAAGATATTGGGAAAAAAGAATCCTGGTCAGAGTCTGGTGCTTTCATTAGAACTATACTTACTACAACCGATCATTAATAGTTCAATTTTTAAGAAATTGTAATTAGATTTTAGCAATTTAATTGTTTCGAATTATTAATAACAAAATTTTGAATCGGTTTCCTTTGCACATTCATAATAAATGGAAAAATATTATTAGCAAATGATAAAATAATATTAACAGTAACTTAACTTTTAAGCTATTTTTGAGTATGCTAAAAAATTAGGTCTGATTTTATAGATGCCTCAATACAGGTCTATCAAAATCTCTAAAACCTTAATTGTTTAAACAATATTCAAACAATAGTCTTTATGTACAAAATTCTACTAAAACGATGGAGTGGTTTTATAAAATACCCTCCTCTTTTTTTAATCTTTTTTCTTGGGGTCTCATTTCAACAAATTCAAGCACAAGAAACAGTAAGCGGAACAGTTACCGATGAAAACGGAATGCCATTATTAGGCGTAAACGTTTTAGTAAAAAATACCAGTAACGGGACCACCACTGACTTTGACGGTAATTTTGAAATTAATACCGGTGAAAGCGCTACTTTAGTTTTTAGCTTCCTTGGTTTTATAAGCAAAGAGATTGAAGTTTCAGGTGGAGAACAATTAAGTGTTACTCTAAGCGAAGATTCGGAGAGTCTGGATGAAGTCTTGGTTATCGGTTATGGCTCTCAATTAAAAGAAGAAATTAGTGGTTCGGTCTCAAGAATCGATTCGGAATCCATTAAAAATATTCCGCAGGTTGGAGTGGATCAACTTATGCAGGGAAAAGCAGCCGGTGTAATGGTTACGCGCAATTCTGGTCAGCCAGGTAGTGCAGTTTCTGTAAAAATTAGGGGTGTAAATACTATTACGGGTTCAAGTGAGCCTCTATATATTATAGATGGCGTACCTGTTTCTGGAGATTCCAGAAATATTGCTACAAGTGGGCGTTCAACCGCCGATGGTGGTATTGGCGCAGGAACCGGAGCAACAGATGTTAGCCCCCTAGCTTCTATAAACCCTAATGATATTGAATCTATTAACATTTTAAAAGATGCCTCTGCCACCGCAATATACGGCTCCAGAGGGTCAAACGGGGTGGTTATTATTACAACTAAAAAAGGAAAAAAAGGGCAAGGAAGACTTACCTACAACACTTATGTTGGAGTTCAGGAACCTACAAATAAAATAGATGTTATGAATCTTCAGGAGTATGCCACCTTACAAAATACTATTGGAGAAATTTATGGATTAGATGAACAAGTTGAGTTTTTAAATCCAGAATTATTAGGGCCGGGCACAGACTGGCAAGCAGAAATTTTTGATAACGCCTTCCAGATGAATCACGAGCTTTCATTCTCCGGAGGATCAGAGAATATTAATTATTTCCTTTCAGCCTCCCATACTGATCAGGAAGGAACGGTGATTGGGTCCTCATTTGATAGAACAACGGTTCGAGCTAACGTAAATGCTACCGTAAACGACTGGATCAAAACAGGAATTACATTAACAGGTAGCCGCACGAACGATCAAATTACTTTAAATAATGCCAGTAATGGTATCATTTCCCTTTCCCTTTTAAATAATCCTGCCACTGCAGTTTATAATCCCGATGGTTCGTTTGCTGGACCTGTTACAGAACAGGAAATCGCTTACGGTATAAGAAACCCAATAGCAGAAGCATTAAATATAGATAATACTCTTACTAGAAACCGCTTTTTTGGTAACCTCTTCGCAGAATTCACGTTTCACGAAAACCTGACATTCCGAACAGAATTTGGTGGAGATTTCGGCAATAATATTAGTGATAGATTCCAACCAACATTTACATATGGAGCTTTGAATCGCGGAGAGAATCAATTAAATGTAAGAAGAGAAAATAATGATTTCTGGATCATAAAAAACCTCCTTACTTACAACAATACCTTTGGAGACAAGCATGATATTACCGCTTTGTTTGGACAGGAAGTGCAGGAGTCCAAATGGGAAGGTGTTATCGCCCAAGACGGAAATTTTGTAGGTAATGAAATGCCGGTTTTAGGAACAGGTAATGCTAACGATTTTACAGATCAATACAGGGGAAGTTCTGCTTTGGAGTCTTATTTCACACGTTTTATTTATTCATTTGATAATAAATATAATCTTACTGCATCTATACGTGCTGACGGCTCCTCAAAATTCGCTGAAGGAAACCGATGGGGATATTTCCCTTCAATTTCTGCATCGTGGAGATTATCCAACGAAGATTTTATGCAGGATTTTGATGCAATTCAAAACATCCGTCTTTATGGAGGTTACGGAGAAGTTGGAAACCAGGCTATCCCCAATTTTGCTTATGGGGTTAGGTTAAATACCATTAATACAGGCCTTGGAACTGGATTCGAATTCGCTAATTTTGAAAATCCTGAGCTTACCTGGGAATCCTCTACACAAACTAACTTAGGTTTAGATTTCTCCCTTTTTGATCAAAGGTTAAATACTACTGTAGAAGTCTATAATAAGGTTTCTCGTGACTTTCTGTATCAACTAGCAGTAACAGATTTTATTACCGGCGGAAATTCTCCAGGTGCTATTACTGCTCCCTGGGTTAACCTTGGAGAGATGGTAAATAGGGGTCTTGACCTTACAATTGCTTATAGTACTGCTCCACAAGCCGAACTTCAATGGAATTCCACCCTAACTTTCTCTCATTATAAGAATGAGGTAAACGAGTTGCTCGGAGATTTGACAATAAATGGGGACATAAGCCTAAATGACTCTAACCAAAATATAACGCTGACTAGAGTTGGTGAACCTGTAGGGATGTTCTATGGTTATAAAGTAGAAGGCTTATTTAGAACGACTGAAGATTTCCAGGGAGCGGCAATACAATTTGGAAGACCATTCGAAGATGCCCTTTTTGGCACTACTTGGTTGGGGGACATTAAATACCAGGATATTAATAACGATGGGTTAATAGATAATGATGACCGAACGGTTATTGGAAATCCTCATCCGGATTTTACCTTTGGTTTTCAAAATAGCCTTTCCTATAAAAATTTTGATCTCTCTGTTTTTCTACAAGGATCTTATGGTAATGATATTTTTAACGCAGTAGACAGGACTTTAACCGCGGCAAATCTTTACTATGTCAACCAATCACCTTCGGTTTTGGATTATTGGTCCATAGATAACCCAGATGCTTCTGCGCCGCGTCTAGCCAGAAATGATACCCCAAACATCAATATTTCTGATCGATATATTGAAGACGGCTCCTATTTAAGGATTCAAAATATAACCCTGGGCTACAATTTATCTTCAAATTTCGCAGAAAAAATAGGGCTAAACAACCTTAAAATTTACGGTAGTGTCCAAAACCTATACACCTTTACAAATTACTCTGGTTACGATCCCGAAGTTGGCGCCTATAATCAAAATGCCTTGTTACAGGGATTAGACAACGGGCGTTATCCATCGCCAAGGACATATACCCTTGGATTAAATGTTGAATTATAAAATTGAAGATGATGAAGAACCTTATAAATAAAAAATTAACTGTACTTTTTGCCGCAATCATATTATTCACTGCTTGTAGTGAAGATTTCCTGGATCGTCCGCCAGAAGATTCTTATAGTGCAGATACTTTTTACAATACCGAGGATCAGGTAACAAATTCTACGAACCATTTATATTCCAAACCATGGTTTAATTTTATATCGAATGTAGCCTGGGCTATTGGAGAATTAAGTTCTGGAAATGGTCGTACCTGGGATGCGAGGAACTCAGATTTTGTCAACTTCGCTATTACGGGCGAGCACGGTACACTAACGCAATCCTGGGAATCTTTATATGCCGTAATTGCACAGTCAAATACCCTTATAAACACCCTACCTAACGAAGTGGGGCCAGATGTTCCCCAGGAGGTTGTAGATAATGCGCTTGGAGAAGCCCGTTTCATAAGGGCTACAGCTTACTTTTATCTGGTAAGGATTTTTGGTTCTGTTCCAATTATAGCTGACAATACTGAATATGTCCTGGAGCCTGTAGTGCCTCGTAATCCAGTTGAGGACGTATATGAATTTATTAAACGTGATTATCAATTTGCAATTGATAATTTACAAGAAAAAACAAGAGGTTCTAATTATGAAAATAACGGAAGAGTCTCAAGTGGCTCAGCCAAAGCGATGCTAGCAAAAATATACCTCTACGAAGAGAACTATTCAGAAGCATACAGGCTAGCCAATGAGGTAATAAATTCTGGTGAATTCAAATTATATGGAGGTGATGCTGAGGATGGTGATCCTACCGGGAGTTACTATGATTTATTTTTGACTGCAAATGATAATAATCCAGAATCTATTTTCTCTCTGCAATGGTCAACTTCAGGACAGTATGCAGAAGGGAATGCTATACAATCCCTTTTTGCTCAGGCAGGTATTACTGGTTTTTCAGATGGGTGGTCTGCAATTGGACCTTCCATAGACCTCCAGGAAGCTTATGAAGATGAGGATTTACGCTACTATGCTACTATTATGGATCCGGGATCGTATTACCCTGATCTAAACGGAGGATATACGGTTTCAGAGAATGTCAATCATCAGGGTACAAATGTTGGGATTAAAAAATATGTCGTGGGAAATGCGGAAACTAATGGCGGTGGCCAAATGCAAAGTTACCCTAATAACACTTACATTATGCGTTATGCCGAGCTTTTACTCATTCATGCTGAAGCAGCATTGATGGGCGGAGGTTCAGTTGCCGAAGGAAAAGAATCATTAAATAAAGTAAGAAGAAGAGCTGGCCTCGAAAATATAGAAAACCCTACGATAGAAGATATATTTCAAGAAAGAAGGATTGAGCTAGCTTTTGAATTTGAGTTTTGGTATGATGTAGTTAGAAGGGGACCAGATTTCGCTCTAGATTTCTTAGCTCAAACTGAGCGAGGAACTTTTAATAATGATACGACACCACCTACTGTAACTTCTGAAATGTTTACTCCAAATATGGAAGATTTAACATTTCCGTACCCAAGTAATGAGACTCAAAATAATCCAGCTTTACTTGAGGCACCGGCACCCTATGATTTTGATGACGAACAATAATTTTAAAGACTAAATTATGTATATAAAAAATATAAAAATCGGTTCGCTTTCTTTCACGCTATTAATTTTACTTTTAGTAGTTACCTCTTGTAGTGACGAATTCGACACGCCAGATATTGAGAATAACAATGCGCCGCCTGTAATTACCAGTGTTAGCGAAGCAAGAGAAGATGTTCCAGTAACACAAGGTACTTTAGAAAACACCTATATTATAAGAGGTGAAAACCTAAGTTCTATAATAGGCATATATTTTAATGGGGAACGAGCAGGTTTCAATCCGGCCCTGGGCACAGATGAATTGGCTTTTGTTACAATACCAGAGACAGCTCCTTATGTTGGTCAGGATAACATTATGATGGTAGAAAACCTTAGTGGTACTACAGAATATGATTTTTCTTTATTGACGATCACTGATTTCACGGAGAGTACTACGGAGGAAGGTATAAAGACCGTAACACTTTTGGGTGGTGATTTTTCGGAAACATCCAATGTTATTTTCACATCAGGAACAGAAGAAGCTGGAAACCTGGTAGAAAGAGAAGCCGAAATTCTTTCAGTAACTGAATCCGAAGTTACCGTTGCCGTTCCATCTGGAATTGAACAGGCATTTATTAACATACAAACTTCAAGGGGGGCTTCCGCACAATCAGATTCTTATGGGTTTAGTTATTCAATTTACATAGACGATCTAAATCCAGATTGGGAAATGAGCCAATGGGGAGGTACTTTTGAACTTCAATCCGAAGAACAAGCTCTCGGACAGTATTCTATAAAAAGTGTTAGAGAAGCGTGGGCCGGATTAACATTCCTACCACCTAGCATTGCCTTTGATGAATACGAATCCATCACGGTTTCCTTGTACGGAACAGGAGACCCGGGAGATTCAGTTAATATTGCAATTAACGATTTCGCAGGACAGGTTACAGTAGAACTCATTCCTGGAGAATGGACCAAATACGTTATTCCGCTTTCGGAATTCTTCCCTAATGGAGGAGCACCTGCGGTAATTAATCGCATAGACTTTCAGGAATCTTCAGGCACTGGTAAAGCTCAGTATATTTTCTATATAGACGACTTTGGCTTCCTGTAGCCTTTAAAAAATGGGCTTTACTGAAATTAAATCTCTGTAAAGCCTATTAATGCTTTTGAATTTAAAACCCATAGAAATGATAAAAAAATACTACCTGGTTATTCTAGCTGTTATTGCAGGGTTGGTTTCCTGCGATAAGGACGATGAGATATACCCGCAACTCGGTGATGATCCAAGAAATTTAAGTGAAATTATAGGTGAGACACAGAATCTCTCAAGCCTTTACGGAGCTTTAGAAAGTTCTGGACTAGACTCAACACTTAGAAGTACGACCACCTACACCGTATTTGCTCCTAATAACAGTGCTTTTAATGAGGTTGAGATCTCAGGATTAAGTGAAACGGAATTAGAAAATATTTTACTTAATCATATTTTAAGTACTACTACTGCCGATTTCTCCTCCACTTTATCAACAGGCTATACTGCAACAATGGCTATAGGACCGGAAGAGAACAATCTAAGTTTATTTTTAAATACAGAGGGTGGTATATCTCTTAATGGAACTGCTTCGGTAATAGCAAACTCCTCAGATATAGGGTCTACGAATGGTGTTTTACATCAAATAAATGGTGTTCTTCCACCCCCCACTGTTTATGATCATACCCAGGCGAACCCTAATTTCTCAATGCTTTCGGAAGCTATTGAACTAGCTGGCCTTGATGAAGCTTTATCAACCACAGCTACTGATAATGAACTTTATCCATTTACGGTCTTTGCCCCTACAAATGCAGCTTTTGAAAATTTCATGATGCAGCTCAACGGAGCTTTTGGTTGGGAAAACCTTAGCGATATCCCTGCTGACATCCTGCAGGAGGTTTTAGAACATCATGTGGTTTCCGGAGCTAATACCTTATCAGCGGTAATCGCCGAAACCGAGCAAACAACTCTTCAAGGAGAAATTCTAACAATTAGTGCTGATGCAGTGATATCTGATGCTAGTTACACTAATACCAATTTTACCACGACCGATATCCAAGGAATAAATGGCGTTGTACACGGTGTAGATAAGGTGCTATTGCCAGAAGATGTGTTTCAACAAATTTTAGGAGCTACGCTTAACCTTAAAGAACGTAGTGAAGACAGGGGATATTCTTCCTTTCTAGCTGCCGTTGAAAAAGCTGGTTTAACCAGTATTTTAGAAGATGAAGAACAGGAATTAACAGCTTTTGTTCCAAATAACGATGCGTTTACAGCCTTGTTTGCACAAATCACAAATTTTGAAAGCTTGAATGATTTTGAATCTGAAGAAGAATTGGAAGCGCTTTCAAACCTTTTAATGTACCATTTACGTGAAGGTGTTTTAATGAGCAGCCAGCTTACCGATGGCGGGGAAATAAACACCTTGTTTGAAGAAGAAATTATAACTGCCGACTTAACTGGGGAAAATGCAAGGCTAAGACCCTCTTTTGAAGACGCTATACCCTCCGGAATTGTAAATTCCAACATAGGTGCAACAAATGGCTTAATTCACGAAATAAATAGAGTGCTTATTCCAAATAGCCTTGTTCCTGTTTTAGGAATACCTTCAGACGAAGGAGGAAAGTGCCCTGTTGGAGATGAAGAACTTGTTTTCTTCAACTGGGATGATAAAGGTATTTATTGGGGTAACGTAACCTCTGAAAATGACGCGTCTCTCAGCCCAGATGGAAGTAGCTATGGAAGAGCCAATTTTCAAACCGGTGGAACCGGTTGGCAGGATCTGTTCTGGAGAAATGATGATACTTTTTACGGCGCTGATGTGGTAAGCGATAACCTGGAGGATTATGTATTGAAGTTTGATATTAATGTAATAGAGCCTATTAGTGAAGGAATGTTTAGAATTAGGTTTAATGATTCAGACGGAGTAGATGCATTTTATGATTGGCAGCCTTGGAACGATACCGGGGAACCTTATACCACAGATGGTTGGGAAACTGTTGAAATCCCTCTTTCAGTGTTAGGTGTCCCAGATTTTAGTTTGGTAGATGCCGAATTTGGGATGGCTTTTGAAGGTGCCGATGTTTTACTGAATTTCGCTATAGATAATGTGCGTTTCGATACCCCGGGTTGTGGCGGGCCAGAGCCGGTAGCAAATAGTGAAGCTGTCTTTTTTGACTGGGATGGTAAGGATCCATACTGGGGAAATACAACTGTAGAGAATGATCCATCCATTAGCTTGGACGGAAGCAACTACGGAAGAACTAATTTCCAGACTGGGGGAACCGGCTGGCAAGATCTGTTTTGGAGAAATGATGATACCTTTTTTGGTGCAGACATGGTGGGTTCAAATTTAGATGATTACAACCTTAAGTTTGATATTTATACTTTGGAACCAATAAGTGAGGGAATGATAAGAATAAGGTTCAATGCTACATCAGGTGTTGATGCATTTTACGATTGGCAGCCCTGGAACGATACCGGTGAAGCTTTTGATACCGGTGGAAGCTGGACCACAGTCAGCATTCCCGCATCTGTATTAAACCAGCCTGATTTCAGCCTGGTAGATGCCGAATTTGGGATGGCCTTTGAAGGAGCCGATACACTTCTAAATTTTGCCATAGATAATGTGCGCTTTGAAGAACACTAAACCATACAAATTTAATTAGCCATATTCCCTGGGATCTTTTTTTCAGGGAATTTTTTTTAATCAAAAAAATCAATAATAATGATAAGAACAAACACTTATATTTTTTTAGCATTACTTTTAAGTTTAAACAGCTTTGCCCAAAAATCTGAAGACCTGGCAGATACCCCGCCAATGGGATGGAATACTTGGAATACCTTTGCCTGCGACATTAATGAAAACCTCATAAAAGAAACAGCCGATGCCATGGTGGCAAGCGGAATGAAAGATGCCGGGTACGAATATGTAATTATTGACGATTGCTGGCATGGAGAAAGGGATGAAAAAGGCTTTATTCAAGTGGATCCTGAACGCTTTCCCTCGGGAATGAAAGCACTAGCTGATTATGTTCACTCTAAAGGACTAAAATTAGGTATATATTCTGATGCCGGAACAGAAACCTGTGCGGGGGAACCAGGAAGTCGCGGTTACGAATACCAGGATGCCATTACTTATGCTGAATGGGGAATAGACTATTTAAAATATGACTGGTGTAATACTGAAAATATTAACCCAATTGGCGCCTATAGTACCATGAGGGATGCTTTATATTCTGCAGGAAGACCAATTCTTTTTGCGATGTGCGAGTGGGGCGATAATCAGCCCTGGGAATGGGCAGAAGATGTTGCACATACATGGAGAACAACTGGAGATATCTACAATTGCTGGGATTGTGAAGAAGATCATGGAGACTGGTCATCCTGGGGAGTCCTAAAAATTCTAGATATGCAGGAGGGACTGAGAAAATATGCCGGCCCCGGGCATTGGAATGATCCAGATATGATGGAGGTTGGTAATGGGATGACCACTAGTGAAGACCGTGCGCATTTCACTATGTGGAGCATGCTTGCAGCTCCTTTAATTGCAGGAAATGATTTGCGCGAAATGTCTCCTGAAACAGTAGATATTCTGACCAATGAAAAAATGATTGCTATCAACCAGGACTCTCTTGGAGTGCAGGCATTCAAATACAATACTGAAGATGGTCTGGAAACCTGGTTCAAGCCACTCTCCAACGGTGAATGGGCAGTAACTTTCCTGAATCGTGCTGATGAAGAAAAGAACGTTGAATTTGACTGGGAAAAACACAAAATTCAAGACCCTGATTTTGATTATGCTGTAGATTTCAACGAAACAACTTTTAAAGTTGAAGATATCTGGAGAGATAAAAATCTGAAGGATACAGACAAAAAATTAAAAGCACGAATTTCCGCACACGATGTGCTTACTTTTAGGCTTAGCCCAAAGGAATAGAATAAATATTATCAGTAAACTACTTCGTAGTAAGTTCACGAAGCATTAAGATTGGAAAATATAATTTAATTCTATCTAAAGGCAAGCCTCGGAGCACTTTATCTCGATTATCGAGTAAAAAAGAAGGGCACTTTCCCGTAAAGTATGTAAAATTAAAATAACAGGGGTTAGACTTTTTTAAAGTCTGACCCTTTTTTCATAGAACCTAAGGAACTGATTTAAGATTATACCCCAACTCCTGATAGGGTTTGACCGAATTATAGTGGCTTCCTTTAGGCACGTAACTTTTTTAATCAAAACAATAGAGGCTATTGGAAGTATTGGACTTATGGCTTATATCTTAGAGTCTAAATAACCATCGAATTCCGCTTCACACATTTTCTGTATGCCACGTTTCTGCAATTGTTTTAAAAAACCATGGCGCTCATCACCACTTTTTTGAACTACTTCAAAAATTCAACACTGAATAAATCTTCTTTATTCAAACTGTGTAACATTTAAAATTATACAAAGAATAACAGGGACGGCGCCCCCTGTTATTTTTCTATTTACACAGCTTATGAGATAGTCTAGGTAATTTATCTCATTTCCCTCAACCTATCCGCCACGTGACTTAAAGCTCTGTAATTATGGTACGTTGCTTTCCAAATATGACCTTTTTTTGCCGTTTTGGCATCTGGGGTTTTATCTATTCCCCATTCATACCAGCCTCCTTGCTCCTGGTCCATCATATATGTTTTAGTATAGCTCCACAATTCGTTAAAATATTTGCGATAATTAGTCTCGTCTTCAGGAAATTTTTCAGCCATAATCAATAAAGTGTTTAAGCCTTCTGCCTGTGCCCACCAATTCTTTTTATCATGCACAGTAGTAATTTCATCTTCGCCTTCAAAATAATAACCGCCATCATAAAAGCCACCTACTTCTTTATCCCAACCGGTTTCTAAACTATGATCAACCATTTTTTTCGCGGTTTGCAAGGTAAGGCTATCATTTTTCAGTCCTAAAGCTTCAGAAGCATCTAACATTAAAAAAGCAGTTTCCACATCGTGACCCGGAGAAATGTGATCTAAATAGTAATGCTTCTTAATTTCTTCTTTAGAGTTTTCTTTAAAGGATACTGGAGTCCAGTCCCGCTCAAAAAATAGGTTCATGTAATCATCGTCATTCACGATAGTATCCCGAATGATCAAAAGTAATTCTTCTAAACGCTCACCCACAAGATCATTAGGCCACACCCTGTACAATTCAGTAAATGCTTCCAATAAATGAATGGAACTGTTCTGATCTTTATAACCAATATCTGATGTCGAAGCCATTTCGGCAGTTCTTATAACTGGTGTACCATTCATTTCTAAATGCTGAAAATACCCTTTGAATTTCTTATCATGACTATGTTCTTCAAGCCACCTAAAGGTTTTCTTCGCTAAATCAAGTGCTTCTTCATTTCCAGAAGCGTCATAGTATGCTGCCAGACCGTAAATGGCAAAGGAATTTCCGTAGGCGGTTTTAGCTTCTCCTTTTTTAATAATAGGCTCTCCGCTTTTATTCACTAGGTTATGAAACCCGCCATTTTCTTCATCCCACATTATATCTCTCATAAACTCAAAACCATGGGCCGCATTCTTTAGATAAGAAGAATCTTCTTGATTTCGTTTTGAAGCTTTAGCGTTTGTCCAAATATGGCGCGCCTGAGTAACAACCATTTTATTATGCTCTTCACCTAGTTTAAAATCGTGCGTTACCTGACTGTAATACCCCCCGTCTTCTTTATCTATTACCAATGGATACCATTTTTTTAATAAATCTTTATCTGCAGCAGTTTCAAATTCAGCAATTAATGCCTGGTTTGAATTTTCTGTTTCTACTTCATTATTATCTTTTTTCGACTTATTTGAATTGCAGGCATACAAAAGACTAAAACAACTCACTAATAGGATAATTTTTTTCATTGTTAACTTTTAATATCGTTAAATTTCATTTTTGATAATTTAAAGATAAAAGAAAACCATTGCCTTATTCACTTTTGAAAAATTCATATAATGAATTGATAAAATAGTATAAATCCTTATTAACCTATCTCCATAGTTTTATAGCTAAATCTTATAAGAATGAAATTGAAAACATACACCTTTCTAATGTGTTGCTTTTTAACGAAAGTTTGTATTGCACAAAACCAGGGCGAAAGTTTAAGGATTAACGATGAGGAATACCTTGAAATGCGCGGATTAAATGTGATGCTTGCGCACGATTTTTATCCTGAAAGCCATCAGGGCGGGGTTGGAATTATTCAAAATGGAATTAGAGTCGCCACCAACGGAGATTTACGTCTGGAACCCACTCCCGGGCAATGGCAACCGGTACCAAAAGTTGGAGAACGGGTCGTGGACAGAGAAAAAAATATAATTAGCGTAAAAATGGCTTATCCCGATGAAGCCAAAAATAGAAAAGGATTTAATCCTATTGAATATCCCGACCTGGAGTTTTCTTATAATCTAAAAATTATTCCTCAGGGAAAATCCTTTAAGATTGTAGTCGATCTTGATGAAGCTTTGCCCCAAGAATGGATCGGCAAAGTAGGTATGAATATCGAATTCTTTCCTGGTTATCTTTTTGGAAAATCCTACTATATGGACAACGAATTTGGTCTTTTTAACCGGCAGGCAAACGGTCCGGGATCTTATGATGATGAAGGTGAATACCAAATAGCACCTATGGCCACGGGAAAAAAACTCGTTATTGCTCCTGGAACACCCAGGCAAACTTTAAAAATTGAAACCCTAAAAGAAAATAATTTAGAGTTAATAGATGGCCGTGCACAGCATAGCAATGGCTGGTTTGTGGTTAGGTCACTAGTACCTTCAGGAACCACCAAAAATGCTATTGAATGGCTTATTACTCCAAACACCCTGGAAGATTATACATACGATCCCGTAGTTCAAATTTCCCAGGTTGGTTATCACCCCGCTCAGGAAAAAATTGCCGTAATAGAAACCGATAAAAATGATACTAACCTGAAAGAGGCGAAATTGTTAAGGTTAAATAATGAAGGTGGTCTAACCGAGGTAATTTCAGAAGATCCTTCAATATGGGGTGAGTTTCTTAGATATAAATATTATCAGCTGGATTTTTCCAATATCAAAGATCCCGGAATGTATGTGATACAATATGGTGATTATATCACTGAAGCTTTTCAAATTAACGAAAATGTCTATAAGCGTGGTATATGGCAACCTACTTTAGAGTATTTCTTACCGGTGCAAATGTGCCATATGTTGGTAAATGATCGCTATAAAATCTGGCACGGGCGCTGCCATTTGGACGATGCCAGGATGGCACCGGTAGATACCAATCATTTTGACGGTTACCTGCAAGGCCATGAAACCCTTACCAATTTTGAACCTGGCGAACACGTACCGGGACTTGATGCCGGTGGTTGGCACGATGCCGGAGATTACGATCTTAGAATAGAATCCCAGGCTTCTACCATCCACGGACTTTCCCATATTTATGAGATTTTTCAGGAAGATTATGATAATACCACCATAAACCAAAAATCCAAAACCGTAGATATTTTACAACCCGATGGAAAGCCCGATTTTCTTCAGCAAATAGAACACGGCACCATACATATTGTAAATGGCTATAAATCTTTGGGCCGTTTTTATCGTGGGGTGATTGTGCCTACTTTAGATCAATATGTTTTGTTGGGAGACCCGGTAAACCACTCTGATGGAGAGATTTATAAAGAAACCAGTACTTCAAAAGAAATTCCGTTAGGCCAGGATGGCGCGCCAGATGATCGCTGGGTGTTTACCGAAGACAACCCGCATAGGGAATTACAAAGTGCAGCGGCCCTGGCTGCCACTTACAGGTCTCTAAAAGATTTTAATCCTGAACTTGCTGAAGATGCCCTGGAAATTGCTATAAAAACCTGGGAAACTACCACTTCAGATAATCCCGTCCACAAACTCAGTTTAAGTGTAGAACTTTTTAGAAGTACTGCTGAAGCGAAGTATGAATACTTTATAAAAGAAAATACTAAAATTTTTGCTGAAAATATTGCGCAAACTGGCTGGGTTCTGGCCCCAATTTTTAATAAAATTCAAGATGAAAATTTCAGAAATACTATAAAAGCTTCCGTCAAAGACTATTACCAGGAAGTAGAGAAATTAGGAGCGCAAACTCCATACGGAATGCCTTATGAACCCGATATTTGGGGTGCAGGATGGGGAATTCAGAATTTTGGGATGAAACAGTATTTCTTACATACCGCTTTTCCTGAAATCTTTCCGAAGAAATATATGCTAAACGCACTCAATTTTGTTTTAGGGACGCATCCCGGTGTAAATACGTCTTCTTTCGCATCAGGGGTTGGTTCTCGCTCCTTAACCCAGGCTTATGGAATGAACCGGGGCGATTTCTCTTTTACTCCTGGCGGAATTGGCTCGGGAACAGCATTAATTCGTCCCGATTTTCCTGAACTTTTAGAATGGCCATTCCTTTGGCAACAAACCGAATATGTTTTGGGAGGAGGTACTACAGATTACCTATTCTTAGTACTGGCGGCAGACAAGCTATTGAATAAATAAACTAAAAAATAAATTACATGAAATTCGCTGTTACGCTTATCAGTCTTATCTTTTTTAGCAATGTATTTAGCCAAAAAGCACCGGTGAACAAAAATGCCACCCAGGAAGCTAAGGAATTATTGCATTATATATATTCTTTAGACGATAATATACTATCCGGACAGCACAGCTATAATGAGGAACCTGATAAGTTTTATAATCACGTTGAAGCCATTACCGGAAAATTCCCTGCGGTTTGGGGAACTGATTTTTACTGGAACGGAGAAAACGATCCAGGAGAAAGGATTGTAGAGGCGGCTATCAAAAAACACCGGGAAGGAGCTATAATAACACTAATGTGGCATGTAGGAAGACCTCAGGATACTCCTCCATATGGCTGGGCTAATAGTGTACAAAACGAGATTAGCGATGCCGATTGGGAAGAGTTAGTAACTCCAGGCACTACACTTCACGAAAAGTGGTTGGATCAAATTGATAATGTTGCAGACCATCTAAAGAAACTTAAGGAAGCTAATGTTCCGGTTTTGTGGAGACCATACCATGAAATGAATGGTGTATGGTTTTGGTGGGGAAATAAAAGAGGTCCCGAAGGTTATCAAAAATTATGGAAACTAATGTACGAACGTTATACGAATCACCACAACCTAAATAATCTTATCTGGGTGTGGAATGCTAATGGTCCAAGGGATATACCACAAGACGAGGCTTTTGAATATCAGGAATTTTATCCTGGTCATGAATATGTTGACATCCTTGCCACTGATATTTATCACTTTGATTATGAGCAAAAAGATTATAGAGAGCTTTTAAAACTTGCAGACGGGAAGCCAATTGCTCTTGGCGAAGTGGGTCAATTACCTAAACCAAATATACTGGAAGCTCAACCGCAATGGAGTTGGTTTATGGTATGGTCAAATTGGTTACAGACCGCAAACTCAGAAGAAAAAGTAAAAGCTATTTATAATTTCGAAAAGACTATTTCAAGAGAAACAGATAAAAGGAAATAAAATCAAACAGCAATTCAAAAATTCAAATGAAAAAATGAAAAATCTATTTACCATCTTATTTATATTAATTGGGGCGCCTTCTATTCTTGCACAGGCCGAATTTACAACCTGGGGAAATATGACAGGCATCAGGGTCGACAATCAATTAATGGAATTTAATTCCAGCCTTGTTTTAATGAAATCTAATTGGGATAATGCTTGGATTACCAGAAAAGAAGGCCAAGATATAGATTTTAAAAGGAATCAGGGTATCAAAACATTCAGCTATCAAATGGATAGCATCAACTGGAAACAAACCATTAGCGATGTTGAAGAAGGAAAAGCTAATATAAAAGTTGAGTTCAGTTCTCCCGATTCTCTATATCTCAATGGGGCGTTTTTTCGAATAGAATTGCCTGAAGAGTTTGGAAAGGAAACTCAATTTGACTTTATAACTCCATCATCACTTTCAAGTAATGATCTTTCTGGAAATTTGGATGGTTTATATAATGCACCAGCCGAAGGTTTAGTGGTAAGTGTTCCTTCAAGAGAATTTGTAATTGATTTTAAACATCAAACTAAGGTTATAATCAGAAAAAATTCAGAAGGTTTTTATCAGTTAAATTTTGAGATTGCCTCGGGTGAAATTTCGCCAAAGAAAAACTACAGCAATACCTTTAGCATTAAAGCTACTGGAGAAATTGATAATTCAATTGTAGAACTAAAAGTTTTCCCTCAACAGGAAGGGAAGAAATTCGATGGAATTGGTGGTAATTTCAGGTTGCAAAACCCTGAGACAGATCCTCAGGTAATCGACTATAGCCTGAAAAATCTTAGAGTTGCCTGGTCACGAGTTGAAATGCCCTGGAGAGAATGGCATCCTGATTCAAGTAAAGATCCTATTGAAGAAGCCAGAAAAGGTAACCTTGATCCAAAGGTAGAAGCTGCTATGGAAATGGCGCAACGCCTGGCTAAAAAAGGAATCCCAGTAATTCTCGCTGCCTGGTTTGCTCCCCGTTGGGCAATAATCGGAGAACCTTCAAGCGGATTAGATATGAATGGAAATCGGGGTAATTTGCTCAACCTTCAAAAAAAGGAGAAAATTTATAATTCTCTTACTTCCTATATTAAATATCTTAAGCAAGAATATGGTGTAGAGACGGTTATGTTCTCTTTTAATGAAGCCGATTTAGGCATTGATGTTCGCCAAACAGAGGAAGATCACAATGAAATGATTAAAGAATTGGGAGCCTATTTTCGGGAAAATGGACTGAAAACTGAATTTTTACTGGGAGACACTGCTGATGCCAATGGCTGGGATTTTACAACCAAGGCTTCTACCGATCCTCAAAGCCGACCTTATATTGGTGGGGTTTCATTTCATTCCTGGCGTGGATGGACGGATGAGAACCTTCTAAGATGGTATGATATTTCAAACCGTGTAGATAAGCCACTCTTTATTGGGGAAGGGAGCATAGATGCTGGAGCATGGCGTTATCCTCAAATTTTGGAAGAACCTACCTATGCTTTAGATGAAATTGATGTCTATTTAAAGATATTAAACAAAGCCCAACCTTTAACAATACTACAATGGCAGCTTACCGCCGATTATTCACCGATGTCGGGCGGTGGTATTTTCGGGAATACTGAAGAAGAATTACATCCAACTCAAAGATTTTTTAATCTTCAGCAATTAGGTAATACGCCAAAAGGCCTTTACGCACTTCCCATCACCACTAGCAATGATGCTATAACTGCTGCTGCATACGGTGATAAAGAAAAAGGCATTTATGCTATTCACCTGGTAAATAAAGGTGCTACCCGAAAAGTAACAATAACAGGTTTACCTAAAGAAGTGAGCAAAATGAAGGTGTTCCTTACTAACAAAGAAAAATCAAACGAATTAATGGAAACATTATCGGTGCGAAATGGTTCGATTACATTGCAATTACAGGGAGCAGGATTTACAAGTTTGGTAACTGAGTAATTATATCTAAAAGTTTAAAGATTTCACATACCTATGAGCAGACTACTTCCTTTTCTTCTTTACTTCCATTTTGCGATAGTCCTTTGCAACGCACAGGGCTTTAAAAATCCCATTATTGAGGGGTTTCATCCAGATCCCAGTGTTTGTAAAGTCGGGGATGATTTTTATTTGGTAAATAGTAGTTTCGCCTATTTTCCAGGGGTACCAATTTTTCATAGTAAAGATTTAGTAAACTGGGAGCAAATAGGTCATTGTTTAACAAGGGAATCACAGCTTAATTTACAAAATGCAGGGATCTCAGAAGGTATATATGCTCCAACCATCCGTTACCATAAGGGTGTCTTCTATATGGTCTCTACAAATGTTTCCCATAAAGGTAATTTTTTAGTTTATACTGAAGACCCAAAAGGTGAATGGTCAGAACCAATATGGCTAGAACAAAAGGGAATAGACCCATCCCTCTTTTTCGAGGGGGGAAAATGCTATCTTACCGTAAATCCAGATAATCAAATATACCTCTCTGAAATAGATCCTAAAACAGGTGAGCAACTTTCAGAACCTATACCAATTTGGAGTGGTACCGGAGGAAGATATCCTGAAGCCCCTCATATCTATAAAAAGGACGATTGGTATTTCCTTTTATTATCGGAAGGAGGTACAGAATATGGACATACAGTAACCATAGCCCGCAGCAGAAATATTGAAGGACCATATGAACCTAATCCTAAAAATCCAATTTTAACCCATATCGGTGTAGAAACCCAAACAAGTCCAATTCAGGGGACCGGACACGGCGATTTTGTTCAGGCAGAGGACGGAAGTTGGTGGGTAGTTTTTCTGGGCTTCAGACCTCAATCAGGGAACCACCATATGCTAGGTAGGGAAACTTTTTTAGCTCCGGTATCTTGGAATAATGACAACTGGCCGGTAATTAATAAAAGTGGAACAGTTAGCCTTGATATGAACGTTCCAACTTTAGCATTACAACCATTTGAAGATTCAAAGGAGCCAGCAAATTTCACTAAAAAAGAACTCGGGCATAAATGGAATTACATTAGAAACCCTATTATGAATAATTATAGTATCAACGATGAGGAAGGATCTATAAACCTAAAAGTATCTCCCGTTTCTTTAAACGATAAGGGTTCACCAACTTTAATTGCACGACGCCAGGAACACATTAATTTCACTTCTATTGTAAAGTTGAATTTATTAGATGCAAGGAAAAAAGATGAAGCAGGAATAACAGTTTTTATGGATCATAAATCACACTACGACCTTTTTCTTAGACAAAAAAATAATTCTAAACAACAGCTAGTGCTACGCTATATTTTGGGAGAATTAAATCATGAAAAAGTTATAACTGAGCTTTCTAACGAAGAAGTTATTTACCTAAATGTTGGAGGTAGCAATGATTATTATGATTTTTCATATTCTCTTGATGGAAAAGAATATAATTTTATTGATAAAATGGATGTAAGATACTTAAGCTCTGAAACTGCAGGGGGATTTACAGGTATAATGCTAGGGATGTTTGCAGTCTCTGATGAGCATAAATCTAAAGGATTTGGGAAATTTTATGAATTTGATTATTCTTCTTCCGAAGAGTAAATCAAAAAAATACTGAATATGACCTATTGTCTCTATAATTAGACTAATTCTCCATTTTGATTCTACAATTTTTATAATCATAAGAATAAATCAGTAATTATTACTGATTTCTCAAGTTAAATATAACTTTTCCCAATGCTTCCGAAAAGTAATAAAGCCGAACACGGCTATGAAACCTGGCAAAAAAACCAGTTCTACTCTCCCCTCTTTTCTATCTTTAAACAATGGGTAAGAACGAGGTTGAAATGCAATGTATTTATTCATTTTCTATTCTTAGCATCAGTACCTTCTATGGTCAACCATAAATGGACCCCGTAGCTATTTGGTTCTAATTATTAATTTAAGACTAGTACCTTACGGTTAACGTCACTTTATGATCATATGCATAAAAAAGGCTCCAGTTTAGCTGGAGCCTTTACCCTGAATTTAACTTAATGGTTTAATTAATATCCTGGGTTTTGAGATAAATTTGGATTTATGTCAATTTGTTGTTGCGGAATGGGCATTAAATCTTTTCCCTCTGGAATGGCAATATCAAAACGATCTTGAATATACTCAATATGGTCACCAGAGCGTCTTAGAACCCACCAGAGTGAAAATTCACCGGCTAATTCGTGCCTATACTCTTCAAGTATTGAATTCATAAGTTCACCCTGGGGTGGTTGTTCCAATCCAGCTCGGTTTCGAACTCTCATTAAATATTCCATAGATTTTGAATCGTTGCCTATTTTATGGTAAGACTCAGCAAGGCTTAAAAGCACTTCCCCGTATCTCAAAAATATTAAGTTTTGACCTCCAAAAATATTAGGTCCTGACCAACCGTCTACAATAGGATTTCTCCATAATTTGACTGCATAATACCCTTCTCTCCCCGGAAGGCCGTCAATACCCGTCCAAGGATCTTCTTCTGTACCTAAGGTATTGATACCTCCAAAATTTTGCTGTATATTTTCATACATAGCAATATCTATAATGGGATCTGGATGTTCCTCCCCAGGTCCAATGAGAGTAGCAGGCCTTCTTTCGTCCCCATCTTCAAAGGAATTGTATAAAGCTTCAGTTGGAACTGCGTATCCCCCACCATTTCCAATTTCATTAGGCATCGTAAAAGATTGAATAAACGTTTTATTATCGTCACGTCCCCAACCTAGATCACCAGATTCGTCATATAGCTGAACTTCAAAAATTGATTCGTTATTATTTTGATTATCATTTGCATGAATAGCAAGAAAGTCGTCCTCAAGCGTATAATGTCCTTCTAACATTTCGAAGGCTTCAATTGCATTCTGATATTCTCCAAGCCACATATATGCACTCCCCATATAGGCATAAGCCGCTCCCTTAGTAATCCGACCAGTTTCTGATTCAGGATATTCCCAGGGCAAATATTCTGCTGCCATCTCCATATCCTCAATCACCTGACGAAAAACTTCTTCCTGTGTATTTCGAGGAGCTTCAGGGTTTTCTATCCGTTCAGCTGTTTGGGTTACAATTGGTACACCTCCAAAATTAGACGCCATAATAGAATATAGCACACCTCTTAAAGCTCTTGATTCTGAAATTAATCTATTACCATATTCAGCATCAATATCTCCTTCCTCAACCATTAAATTTATATTGTAAATAGCATTATTTGCTCTACCAATACCAATATAATTCTGAGTCCACATATTATTAAATGGCACAAAGGTTACAGGAATTTGAAAGGTTTGGAAAAATGCATCAGAGCCTATATTCTTAAAATCCTGAGTTAAGAAATTAGCCGGATAAAATACCGCCTTTGTTAAATATTCTACCGGCCCACCTTGAAAGGTATCATAAACACTTGTGACGACCGCTGATGCGGTTTCGGGATCATTAAATACTATTTCATCAGTTACTCCGTCATATTGCTGATCAATTAAATAATCATCAGAACAACCTAACATTGTTAGAAAAAGACAAATACTGGTTATTTTTAGCTTTTTTAAATTCATACTTTTAATTTTAGAATTGTAAATTAACACCTACTGTGAAAGTCTGAGGAGATGGATATGCGCCAAAATCTACTCCTCTTGATTGAACCCCTCCGTTACCATCAATATCAGTCACACTACCTATTTCAGGATCCATCCCGCTATAGCCGGTTAACGTGAGTAAATTCTGCCCACTAACGTATATCTTAGCATTTGTGAGACCTATGTTTTCTATGACATCAGGCGATAGGTTATAGGCGAGTTGGATGTTTCTTAGTCTTAAAAAAGAACCATCTTCGACAAAATGATCAGAAACCCGGTTATTCTGGTTCACATCCTCTACCACCGCTCTAGCGTAAGTATTAGATGGGTTTTCCGGGGTCCACCTATTTTCATAATACTCCTGACTTACGTTGGTGTAAGCACTGTTTATACCATAACCTCCGGCAGTTTCTTGCTCCACTCTGGTAAAGTTTAAAATGTCATTTCCATAAGAACCATAAAGGGCTATTCCAAGTTCGAAATTTTTATAAGAGCCATTGAAATTTACACCTCCATAAAAATCTGGAAAAGGGCTCCCGATAACTTCGCGGTCTGCCGCCGTTATTTCTCCATCATTATTTAAATCTACAAAACGCCTATCTCCGGGAGCGATAGGATTTGCCCCGGTGGATTCTTGATAAGTACCATCTGGTGCTTCAGCGTTTAATTCATCAATTTCTGCTTGTGTTTGAAAAATTCCGTTTGCCCTATATCCATAAAAGGTACCTACATTACCACCGACATAAGAGCGGGTGAAACCTAACCAATTGTCCACAAAATTTGGAACAAAGTTGGTCTCAAAAATCAAAAAATCTTGGTTTCTTGTTAGTGCTGTAATTTCATTTTCAATTTTTGTGAAATTCGCAGATAGATCAAATTGAAAATCTCCTTGATTCTTGCGATATCCTACGAGTAATTCAAGACCTCTATTTTCAACATTTCCGGCGTTTACAGTTCTTGAAGTAAATCCTGTTTGCGGTGGTGTTGTTTCCCTTAGCAAAAAGTCCTCTGCAGACTTATGAAAATAATCCACAGTAAAATAAAGCTGTCTATTAAATAATTCAGCATCAATACCTACATTCGTTTGAACTTGAGATTCCCAACCTAAATTAGGATTTCCCAAAGAGGCAGGAGCCAACCCGGAAACGGGTTGTCCACCAAAAACATATCCATTATTATCATTGGTGGGACCACCGGTATAAGAAGTAAAGAACTGGAAAGGCTCAATCCCTTGGCTATTTCCTGTTTCACCCCAACTTCCTCTTAATTTTAATAAGTCAAAAGTAGAGTTCTCCATAAATGCTTCTTCATCTATATTCCATCCAGCCGCTAAAGAGGGAAATGTTCCATATAAATTATTTTCTGAAAATTTATTTCCTACCCCATCCCTACGCAAGGTTGCCGTAAGGGTGTATCTATCTTTAAAAGTATAGTTGACTCTGCCGAAGGTACTTGCAAAAGTAGCCGTTCCCCAAGTACCAGATCTATTAGTTACTTCTTCGGCAGCAGCAAGATCTCGAATATCATCACTTAAAAACCCTCTTGATTCTACATAAACATTCTTAAACTTATTCTTTTGTGCAGAAACTCCAAGCAAGACTTCCACTCTATGGTCTTCAAATGTCTTTTTGTATTCTAATAAACCTTCAGCGAGATATTCATTAAAGGTGCTTTGGTTTATAGTATAGGTTGCTGAAGGATTATTATCAGCATTAGAATTACCACGATTATATCTTGGGAGGAAAGACCATCCAGCATAATTCTGAGATTGAAAACCAAATTTACCCGTGGCCTTGAATCCATCAAGGAAGGTATATTCCAAAGCAAGATTACCTAAAAGATTATTGGCACCATTATCATTGTCGTTTTGCAAGGCACTAGCCAAAACATTATTTGTGGTTGAAAGTAAACCAGTATCAGGAAAAGCGCCATAATTACCATTCCCGTCATAAGGTTGGTTAGTACCTGTTCGGTCATCAAGATACGGAACGTTTGTAAACAGCTTTGTAAATCCATAATAACCCTGAGATAAATTCTGATAACTCTCAGAATAAGCATATTTCATATCTGCTCTGGCGGTTAAATTATCCAGAATATCATAATCAGCATTTAACCCAATATTGTAGCGTTTATAAGAGGAGGTTAAAATAACGCCTTCTTCATCCACCATTCCGACACTCAGAGCAGCTCTAGCTTTTTCACCTCCACCCCGAATACTAATATTATGACCTTGCCTAAAACCTGTATCAAAAGCATAATCCTGCCAATTAATATTACGCAAGTCTCCCGGATTTCTCCATTCATCCAAAACTTGCTTATCTTGATTTTCGGCAATTTCGAGTGCAAATTCGGTAAATTGATTAACGTCTAACATACCAATTTGCTCCGGCTCCAGCTGAAACCCGGCCCAGGAATCGATACTAACCGTAACTCTATCCCTAAGACCTTTTTTGGTTTCAATAATAACAACCCCGGCATTTGCCCTAACTCCATATATTGCGGCAGCCGAAGCATCCTTTAATATCGACATGGACTTTATATCATTAGGATTTAAGAATGAAATATCCTGGGTAGGGAAACCATCCACAACATATAATGGATCGTTATTTCCAAAAGAACCTACACCTCTAATATTTACCGAGAGCCCAGCTCCTGGCCCTCCTGAATTTTGAGTTATTTGAACACCTGCAGCTTTACCTTGAAGTGCCTGACTAACAGAGGTAGCAGGAAACTTTTCAATATCTTCACTTGATACGGAACCCACAGCTCCTGTTAAATCTCTTTGGGTGGAACTCCCGTAAGCTACTAATACAACTTCTTCCAAGCCATTGGCATCATTTTCAAGAACAACATTAATGGTAGTTTGCTCATTTACTTCAACTACTTTTTCCTGCATTCCAACATAAGAAAAAACCAATTTATCATTAGAATTGACATTATCAATACTATAGTTGCCATCAAAATCTGTAGTTACCCCCGTAGTGGTTCCTTGAATCAAAATTGATACACTTGGCAATGGCATACCATTATTATCGGTGACCGTACCAGTAATAGTTTTAGTTTGAGCCATTACAATCTGTGTACACAACATCAATAATAACCCAAGAAGACCCTTGAATTTACTCATAATTTCACTTTTTATCTTATTATTTCTAAAATCAAAGCCAAAATTAGAGCACTTAATATGCTTTAGTTAATATTATTTTATCAATTTCTAATCAAATAATTTAAGAATTGATAATTTTTATCAAACAGAAAAGAAATATTGAAACAAAACCTGATAATGTTATGGACGGTCTGCAATACAATTCCATATATCATACAACCTTGATATGTTCAACGGGTTCGAATTACAAACACTTATTTATCATTTCAAGACATAATTTTATTACTCGAGTTTTCTTCTATTAAAATCTAGAATGATGGATGCTTTAAATTGGAAATGAAAAGATTTTATAAAACCGTTTGTAAAATGTAGTGAAATCGTATTACCAATATTGGAATAAATATCATGTCTTCTTCTCAAAATCTGCAGAAATTCTCCAAATTTCAATTTTTTTCATAGAAATTAACAGTTTAAGAAATTTCTATGAGATATGTCATTTGACCACAAATGATAGCTCTTACCGTTAGGTTTAAAATTAACCTATATGAAATTGCACTATTCGCAATCAAAATAAATTTTTTATATTTTTTATTCAATTATTGTCAGTTTTAATTAATTTTAAGTAGCTATTTGTCACTGATATAAATAATTTTTTAAAAAACAGGAAAATGGATCGGCAAGGTTCTTATATCAGAGTGGGAACTCAATATTACAAACTGGTAAAAACACCTAGTATTTCCGGCCAGGTTAATGAATCCCTTGTTTCCTGGAATATTGAAACCATTAGGCAGGATCACGGAAAAACTTATCTCGCCGGGATCCCTAAATACGATGGATTTACCTGTATCCCTGATCATATCAACTTTAAATATTCCCACTTTAATTTCTATAACACCTATGCCCCACTTAGTCATAAGCTACTTGATGGAGAATGTCCGATATCACTGGAATTTGTCCGGCATATCTTTGGCGATCACTATGAACTGGGCCTGGATTACCTGCAGCTCCTATTTATTAAGCCAACGCAGATCCTACCTATTCTGTGCCTGGTCTCCAGGGACCGCTCTACAGGAAAAAGTACTTTTTTGAAATGGTTGAAGAAAATATTCGAAAACAACCTTACCTATCTTACCAATGATAATTTTACCAGCCAGTTTAATTCTGATTGGGCAAATAAACTCCTGATATGTATCGATGAAGTCCTATTCAATAAAGAGGAGCTCACCGAACGGATCAAATATTTGAGTACCACCAATATTAATAAGCTAGAAGCTAAAGGGAAAGATAAACGGGAAGTAGAATTTTTTGGAAAGTTTGTGCTATGCAGTAACAATGAAGAGAATTTTATCAAGATAGACCATCACGAAACCCGGTTCTGGGTGCTAAAAGTTCCTGGGATCAAAAAAGAACAGACTTCATATTTAGAAATACTTACTGAAGAAATTCCGGCCTTCCTTTATTATCTGAAGCATCGAAAACTTCATTCTACTCATCAAACCAGGATGTGGTTTAGTGCCAGTCAAATTGAAACCCCGGCTTTGCGCAAACTGGTCCAGCATAATAAAAACCGGATCGAAAAAGAACTGGCCAATATTCTAATGATGGTGATGGAAAACCACGACCTGGAAACAATTGACTTTTGTCCGATGGATATTCTAAATGCGATCAGTAAAACCAGGCTTCGCACCGATCTTACCCAAATCCGGAAAATCCTAAAAAAGGACTGGAAACTCTCAAGCCAGCCTAATTCGAATAAATACCAAAGGTTTATCATCTGGGGAGATGGCAGCACTAACCTTACAGGTGCCAAGGGACGCTATTTTACTGTAAATAAAATGTTTCTGGTCGAAAATTTTCCAGAGCAATCAACATAGCCAAAAGCGAATTTCAGCGAAAAACGATGAATTGATGAGAAAATGATGACAGGCAATAGCTAGTGTTTGCTGGGGGTTCGGACTGCTGTCATCGTTTCATCAAAATCGAAGCTGCTTTTGAAAGAAAAAGGTTTTTAATACTTCTATTTTTTGATGATTGATGACAGAATACTATTAGCTCAGTGATAGCAATGGTTTCGGCTGTCATCAAATTGTCATCAAACTGTCATCAAAAAATAATGATGACATAAAATAGGCTTAAAAACACAGAACTATAAACAGGATCAATACACACTAAATAAATACTGATGAAAACAGGAAAATTAAGCTGTGAAAAAGCCCGCAACATTTGCATCGTCAAAAGCCTCGCAAAGTTGGGGCACTTTCCCAGCAGAACAACGGAAAAAGAAGCCTGGTTTCTGAGTCCCCTGCGGTCAGAAACGCAGGCCTCTTTTAAGGTTTCTAAACAACTCAACAGGTGGTATGACTTTGGAATAGGAGAAGGAGGTAATGTAATTGATCTAATATGCCTTATCGAAAATTGTGAGGTTAAAGAAGCTTTGCGCTTTTTAGATCAAGAATCCATCACACCTACTTACAGCTCACCAAATAACCACAGGCCTAAAAAAAGTAAAATTCAAATTACGGCTGTGAAACCATTAGACCATCCAGCCCTACTCTACTATTTGAAATTTCGAAAAATCAATGTAGCATTAGCCAAGCATTTTTGTAACGAGGTATGGTATCAATGGAAGGAGAAACAGTATTATGCCCTGGGACTTAAAAACAAACTTGGAGGCTGGGAACTTCGAAATAAATATTTTAAAAATTCTAGTAGTCCTAAGACTTTTTCTCTTGTTGAAAATGACTCCAAACAACTACTCATTACGGAAGGAATGTTTGATTTTCTATCCCTGGCTACCATTGATAAAGATTTAGTACAAAGTTCAGATAGTATCATTTTAAATTCCCTGGCTTTTATAAAGAGGATCGAAACTTTGATTCCAAAATATAAGCGGGTTTTACTCTTCCTGGATAATGATTTCGCTGGTGAAAAAGCAACAGCTTTGCTTTTAAACCAATATGACCATATCACCGATCGCAGTGATTTTTATAAAGATTATGTAGATCTCAATGAAAAATTAAAAGATGAAAAAGCCTGGAAAAAATAAGGAGCAAGGAGGTAAAAGTAAAATAAGCTGGGAAGAAGCTTTGACTAATACCAAGAAACAACACGATAAAATGTATGGCAGAATAGATCAAAAAGCTGAGCTGGAAAAGAAGGAGCTTAAACTATCTGTACCGACTTTGGAAGGGAATGCAAGATGTGTGCCTGTGGGCACAATCTTGATTGCTCCCGGTGGTCGCAATGAAAAAAAAGAGAGGTTTAAGGGGAAAAGTGAATGGATAAAATTCAGATGTTCTATATACGAAAAGAAGATTCTAAGGATCAAAGCAAAACAAAGCGGACTTACTTTAAGTGAGTTTTGTAGAAAGGCTGTGTATGAAAAAGAGAT
This sequence comes from Salegentibacter sp. BDJ18, assembly GCF_017579965.1. Lineage (NCBI taxonomy): Bacteria > Pseudomonadati > Bacteroidota > Flavobacteriia > Flavobacteriales > Flavobacteriaceae > Salegentibacter > Salegentibacter sp. BDJ18. Next base: position 410,360 of record NZ_JAFLQX010000003.1, on the reverse strand, counting down.
CAAGGAACGGCTTTCTGATGATCATATCGAGATCTATAAAACCCTCCATAAGTTTCATAATAACTTTAAATCTATCGGGAATATGTACCGACGGAAAAATCCTAAAATGACCAGGGAGGTTTACGAACTGGCCAATTTGATCAAAGCTCATCTTGAAAAATTGAGAAGATGATCGGGAAAGGAAAAGCGATATCGCATACCCAGGCTTCGATGGCCTATGGCTGGAACCAGGAGAAAGATGCCGAGGTGGTCTATTCGCAAAATATTACCGGGGACACGCCTAAGGAAGTAACGGCAGAATTTAAACTTACCCAGGAACTTAATGAAAACTGTGAAAAGAATACACTCGCTTTTGTATTAAGCCCTACTATAGATGATGGTAAACATTTGGAGAAGAAAGAGCTGTCCAGGATCTGTGATCAATTTATGAAACAGATGAACTTGAAAGACCGGCAAGCCATTGCCTTTATTCACCGGGATAAAGCGCATAAGCATATTCACCTTTATGTAAATCGTATTGATTTTAAAGGGGTAGCCTACAATGATAGCTTTATTGGAAAACGAAGTCAACTGGCTGCAGAGAAAGTAGCTGAGAAAATGCAGCTGACTACCGTGAAACAAGTGCAATGGGAAAAGCAGCATAATCTTTCTGCTATTCGTTCTGAAATCAAAAGGCGGCACGATCTGACGATGCAGCAGTTTAAACCAAGAACGTTCCAGGATTATATAAAGGGAATGGAAACGAATGGCGTGAAGGTGATTCCCTCGATCAATAAAGCGAATAAGCTGCAGGGCTTTCGGTTTGAGTTTGATAATTATAATCTCAAAGGTAGCGAAGTACATCGCTCGATGACGGGAGGCTATATTGGAAAATCCCTGGCTTCAGAAAAGAGTATGTCTAGCTTCCTAAAGGAAAATACCCAGCTCAAACTTGCCGGGAAAACGGTAGAGCTTTCTACCGGGATGGCTAAGGCAATAGCAAAACAGGTGATCAAAAAAATAATCTCTAAAGGTATGGATGCCGGGATGGGATTCTAAAAATTCGTATTATGGCAAAATTAGAACAACTTAGTGAACTGCTGGTTTCAGAAATCAGCCAGTTTGAAAAGACGGTGCAAAGACTGGAGAAAATTCAACAAGAAAAGATCGGTCTCGATAGTGAAGCTTTTGAAAAGCAGCTCTTAGAGCACCAGGAGAAAATGAAAAAGGATCTTTCTCAATACGCTACAGAAATGAAAGAACTTGGTGGAAAACTTGAAGAAGCCAAGGCCTATCCGATTTGGGTATTGATTGTTTTTGGAGTTTCCATTGTGCTTAACGCAGTTTTAATAGTAATGGTTTTTCGAGACTTTGCGGGATAGTTTCTCTTACTTAGCCTCACAAATTCTTAGCTTATAAAAATATAGTTTGGTTTAATGGCGAGATATAAGATTGACTATCACTTTGATCATCATTTCTTTATCGCCTGGAGAGTGTTTTACGGTTTGATTTTACCCGGTACCCACTGAAATAATCCCGTGTAAATTATAGTAATATAAATTTCTTGAAACCTTTCTTACTATACTTTTTAACTGTCAAGTAATCCTTGACAGTTGAACTCTCCTCCAATTGTTGAAGCAAGTAATCTGGACTAACATCAAAAAAATAAGAGCCCACGCCGTTGTATATGCTAAACGCATTTAGTGAGTGTGATTTTCAACCTCACCTTGCGGGTGTACAAGCACCCTCATTGTTAATTATTTTATTTTTTTCTATTCAATTCCTTCAAATAAGCTTCTGCATAAATAATTCCCTATTCAATAAAAGTGAGATGACACGCCGTTGTATATGCTAAGTGCATTCAGTGAGTGTGACTTTCAACCTCACCTTATGGGTGTACAAGCACCCTCGTAATTTCAATTCAATCTGTTATCAGTTCAATACCTGCCTTCTCAGCCTTGTATTTTATCTTAGCCATCAGTTCATAATAGCTCCAGTTTCTAAGTACAAACTCCTCCTCTTTCGCAATCCCGATCTTATCTTCCTGGTTTATTAAAATAAGCGTCTCCGCCTGGTGTTTAATGCAAAAGTCGATTAATTTCCGACTGTAGAGATGTAACCGATTAGTCACGTAATTCTTTTCCAGTTCGTGGAACCTTTGCACTGCTTTGGTTTTTCGTTTTCGCCCTTTACCCGATCTTGCATAGGTTACCCCATCCTGTGCCCTTTTCCGGGCAGCTTGTATCGCAAGCCTACGATATAGAAATTCTTCCCGGGAGCCAATATTGAGTTTTGACTTTCCGGTCTTTACTGTAATAGGATATTCCAGCGATAAAGAAGCTTCTGCGATCACATTGGACTTTAAGAAATGTTTCTCTTTTTCAATTTCAAATGTGGCCAGCAAAAATGTTTTGTCATTTTTCAATTGAATGTGGGAAGTACAAAGCTTGGTCTCCCCTGCTACTACCCGCTCCAGTAGCTTTCGTTTATCGGTATAATCCTTACCTAAATAGGTTTTTAGCGGGATGGAAAACAAACGAAAACAAAAGGCTTTTTTATCTTCATCATAACATAAACCTTTAACGCCCTCCATATCAAATGGAAAAGCCATATCCCTTTTAAAGTTCATAAGCGAGCGTTCCCCCTTCCAGTATTCCACCTTATTTTTCTGGAACGTGCTCATTAAATTATGGTTGATGTTGCCTAAAATATTGGTCGGGATTTCCCCTTTATAGCGATCGGACACTACCCGATAGGTGGCATTGATGCGAGAGCGGTTCAGGATGCCGGCTTCATCTTTCTTTTCATCGGCGAGTTTATATTTTATCCCTTCGGTTAAATAAAAGAATTCCTGGATCATTTCCTGGACGTAGAGATGGCTAATGATAAGATTGGCGGCCTTAAAGCTGCGGTTGCGCCACTGGTAGAGTTTATCCAGGGCCTCCTTTCGTTCTACTTTGGTAGGCAAATCAACCAGTAACTGGATTTTTCGAGTGAGTTTTAGCGTATCTTTTCCCATCATTAAGCCGATTGTTGTTGTTCGTATTTGAGCTGCAGTAGCTTATAGGCGGCCATAAATTCCTTATGGACTTCCTTTTGAGAAAGGTTCAATTCTTTGGCAATTGCAGCAAAGGAATACTGGCTTTCCGTACGCAGCTGCAAGACCTTTTCCTGTTCCTCGGTCATTTTCCTCTGAATCTTCATTGCTACCATCGGTTCAGGTTTTGTTTCCAAACTGCTCCCCTGGTGGATGATATTTTTAATATCCTCTATTGCCCTTTTTACCTCATTGCGGGTATAGGTGATACTGGTTCCCATAAGCTGCGCAATCTTCTTATACTGAAACCCGTATTTTAAACAGAGTTCTATCAGGCGCCTTCTTTCAGGGCTTAGTAGGGGAAAAACACGGCTTACCCGATCAAAGGCTTTCTGCTGGGTCTCGCAATCCAGTAGATGTTCATCCTCCTTCTCGGGGTCATAGCCGTGCATGTATTCCTGGTAGTTCTCATAATATTCCAGGCGGTTGATATTCCGGTAAAAATTATTCTTAGGGCGGGCATAGTAGTAGGTACAATCTCTTTTCATCACATAGCGAAGAAAAAAGAAAATATGTTCGGGTCGTTCAATGCCATCCTTTTGCTCCCATAGTTTTAAGAAAGTATCCTGAAGTATGGTTTCTATGACAAATTCATCTCGTATTAGTTGCTTCCCTATCCAAAAGAGCTTGCGGTGGTACCTGGCGTAAATAAACTCCAAAGCATCGGGATGGCCTTGTTGTAATAATTCAAAAATACGCTGTAACATAAGCAGTCGCTTTTAATTGGAGGTAAATACCACCAGAATTAAACTGAATTTAGCTTATGCGAATTCTTATAAGATATAAAGAGAAGGTAGCTTTGAAAACAATTGAGAAGAAAGCCTGTTTTCTACAAACAAAAAAGGCGTGGAGACTCAACTTATCGAACAGAGGCACTGGTATACCTTACCACGATCAAGTAAGCCCACGCCCGGGTCGTGAGCATTTACACTTATCATCTTGTGGTTTGTTGAAAATTACCAGTTTTCTGTTCAAGACTCAAAGCGAATGCTTCTAATATTTTACTTTAAGAAGTATCGCAAATATAAAAATTAAATCATTTTGACCTAACTATCAGCTAAGTAACAAAAAATATCTTTTTGTTACAAGAACTTGTAACAATTTTTAGTTAAAAATTTCTTGTATTTACTTTCCAAGTAAATAATATGGAAGATTTAGACCTTAAAAGACAACGTATTTTCGGGCGGCATGTTAAAAGGCTTCGTGAAGAAAAAGGTCTAAGTCAGGATGATATTGCCGCACGATGCCGAGTTACAAAAGGAAGTTTAAGTGTTATTGAGAATGGCAATAGAAACTTTTCCTTTACTACATTATTAGCATTAGCAAAAGCTCTGGAAGTTGAACCAAAAACGCTTCTCAATATTGATTTTGAATTATTTTCTGAATAAATTCCTTTAACTCCTCTCTTTTTACGGTTTTCCTCATTTTTTTCTTATTTTATTCTTTTATATTTAGCAAAACTGCGTTTATCCCAACATATTTGTTCTTGAAAAGCTATTTTAAGTGGTGCAAAACGAGTTGTGAGATATGCCGAAATCAAAATTATGGCTAAAAAATATTTTAAAACACCTTTAGAAAAACTTAGAACCAAGATAAGCAGAATTACTAAAGAGCCAGAAATTGAGGAAAATGATAATATCATCCGTGTAAGAGGCACTAAGTTCTTTTCCTATACGAGTCAACAAATTAAATATAACAACAAGAGATACTATCCTAGTAAAGTTGATGATATAATAGAAGAATATTTCAAAGTTAGAATTCCAATAAATCACGAAAACCTAAATATTCTAGGTTCTAATATTATTAATCCACCATTCGGCGCACGAAAAATTATCGATTTATTTAGAAATTTTAATACCCAGCCATATAATTCGATTGTAATTGGATATAGGGAAAATAAGATTACCGGTAATACAATATTTATTACGAAGGAACTATATGATACGATTCTAAATATTGACAAAGAAGAAGGTAAAGGAAAAAAAGCCAGATTTACTGCTCGAATAGCCCCTTTTTTAAATTCTGAATATAATTTGTCAGTTTCACAAGATGAAGTTGGTAGAAACTATTCCCTACTTCTGAAGGAAATGATAGCAAGTGGCGAACTAAAAAGTTCTGATTTGATTAATTTATCAGACAAATTAGATTCAGGAGAAACTAATCAAATTATTATAGAGAAGCAGGTAAATAAACAAGTAAGATGGCTAATAGACACAATTGAAGATTTATTAGAAGATTCAGCATTAACTACTCCGAAAGCTAAGAATTTTGGATTTTTAAACTTCGGATATAGTAAGTCAAGTATTACGGGGCCGGAGCATTTAATAGAAAAAGTCCTATCTGATTATGGGCAATATACATTGTTTGGAGTTCCTGCTCTTTTAAATACTGATAAATATGTTATTAATCCCGGCTCTCAATCCAGATCACAATTTGATTTGATATTAATAACACACCTCGGAGATGTTGAGGTTGTGGAACTAAAAAGAACTGATGAAACTATTTTAGATTATGAGAAAGGACGAGATAAATTTTATCCTTCTAAAAATCTTTCTATCGCTATAGCCCAGGCGGAACGATATATTTCCGCAGTTCAGAAAGATAATGACGAAGAATATTTGATAGAAGGTAAGAAAATTAGAGAATACATTAATGAACAAATTGGCGGAACTACATATGTCGAAAGTATTAGACCAACAGCATTAATATTAATTGGCTCTTGGAAAACGTTGACTAAAGATTATGAAAATTTAAGCGCAGAAAGGAAAAGAAAAGTAAGCGAAATTGATTATAATGAAAATGGATTAAGAGCATATAGGGAAATAAAAAACAGTTATCGTAATATTAAAATCATGAACTATTCCGAATTGCTAGAGCACGCAAGAACAAGATTAGAAATAATGAAAAGCGAATAGGCACTACTCACAACATCGATAGCAAATAGCGTTTTGCCGAAAAAGTTTAATTTAGAGGCCAGGAAAGAATATTCTTAAGCCGTTTAATCAGCGACTCTGCTTCGATATAAAATCGTTTAGGTAATAGCCATTTAAAGTTAAATAATATTGAGAAAAAAGATTGAAAACCTAAGTAAGTTAATTCCTATATGTTATCCGTTACTTATTTTTCTAGGTTTCTATAATTATTTGAGTTATTATAGATTTTTTGATATTGAAATTTTCCCCTATTTAACTATTTACGAATTACTGTTTTCGATAATTTCAAAAATAACTCCAATTTTTATAACTGGATTTTTAATAATTTGTTATGTAATATTCATGGTGATATTGCCACTTTCAAAAAAGGAGAAAAGAACCAAAAAACCTACAAAAAAATCTGAATCGGAAATTGAAATAGATCCTAAATTTGAAAGATTAAGACGTTTTAAGAAACGGCAGGTAAGTACAAGCTTTATCTATAATAATTATCACGATTTAACCCTCAAAAGAGGAATTTTATTTTATAAAAAGTTCTTCTTTTTTAAAGAATATAATAAAGCTTTTTCCCATTTATTTTTATTCCTATTTAATATTATTGGCGTTTTATTTAAAATTGGTTTATGGATATTCTTCTTCGTTTTTACTTGTGCTGGAATGCTAATAATTTTTTCTCCACTTCAATATGATTTAAATTATTATAGCCCCTTTTTTATAAATAATACCTCCACGATAATTTCAATATTAATTTGGTGCGCTTTAATTTACGCTATGATAAGCAGGACGAAAGAAAATAACCCCAAATCTTCGGTAAGGACTATGCAATCTATTCCTTTAGTATTCTTAATATTTTTATTCATGACTATTTATCAAAAAGAAAAAGCCGAAAAAACTTTAAATCACGCAACTTATGATGTGAATTTTCAATATGATGGAAGAAATATTAAGAGTACATCAAAAAAAGTTTTCGTAGGTAAAACAACCGATTATATATTCCTGCGAGATTTAGATAAACAGAAAAATTTTATTTATCCGATTTCTGATGTTAAAAGCCTGGAAATAACGAAAATTAGTCAATAATCACAGTCCCTCCCGATTGATCAGGGAAAATAACAGGTTGAGAAGATAAAGTAAAATTAAATTCAAGTGTAAATCAATTCCTTGCTAATGGAAGGCTGATGTAGAGCATTATTTAGAGAAATGTGTTTAATTAACTAAAGAAGATAATGGATATATTACAATGGATTTTAAACCAGTTCGATAAACCTTTTAAAATGTTTATGTATAGGTTCAGTATTGATAAGTGGTCTTGTCGACATTGTGATGGAAGCGGAGTTTGTCTGAGCGGATGGAACAATCTGGGAGATAAATACAGTTGTAAAAGTTGTATTAATGAATTTAATGAAAAAGAAATTGGTGAACGATTAAGGGTTAAATGTGCGATTTGTGGTGGAACTGGTCGTGAATCAATTTATATTCATAAAAAGAGGTGAAATCCTCTCATAAAAATGTATGTAATTTTGATAAGAGGTAGGACCTGTTTAGCCAAACGTTACATCGTTTAACCCATTTCCCTTATATTTGTAATATTCCCACCCTACAGGAATATTTAATCGCAGTCAAATCATTATATTCAGGCTGTTTAAATAAAAACTACTAGACCCAACCTACCATACATGGCAAAAGCTGATATTGATTTTGAAAAGGAACTCTGGGACGCGGCCAACGAACTTAGAGGTGCCGTTTCAGAAAACAATTATAAAAACTACATTCTTCCCCTGGTATTCCTTAAACACCTTAGCGAACGTTACGAGGTGATTCGGGAGGAATTAAAGGATTTAATAAACGATCCTTCTTCAGATTATCACACTACCGATACCGAGGAAATAAATTATGTGCTGGAAGACCGGGACGAATACCGTTCCCGCAATACCTTTAAAATTCCGGGAAAGGCGTCCTGGCAGTATTTAAAAGATAATGCCGAGCAGGATGATATCAAGGTAAAAGTAGATGATGCTTTTGATGAAATCCAGGGATTGCTTACCGAATACAACCCACAGCTTCAAAATCTATTGCCGCGAATTTTTGTCCGTAGTGAATTGTCACCAAAACAAACCGGCGGTATTATCAACCTGCTTTCCAAACCTAAATTTTCTGAAAAGGAAAATCCCGAAAGCGATGTTTTAGGGCGTATTTATGAATATTACATCGGCCGTTTTGCGATGGCGGAAGGTTCGGGCGCGGGACAGTTTTTTACGCCTGGCAGTATTGTACGTTTGCTGGTGGAAGTGTTGGAACCCTACAAAGGAAGGATCTTTGATCCTGCCTGCGGAAGCGGGGGAATGTTTGTACAAAGTTTAAAATTCCTGCAGGAACACGGCGGCAATAAAAGCGATATCGCTATTTACGGACAGGAAATGACCGCACAAACTTTACGATTGTGCCTGATGAACCTGATGCTCCGAAATCTTTCTTTCGATATCAAACTCGGGAATTCCCTTTTAGACGATAAATTCCCGGAACTGAAAGCCGATTATATTATTGCTAATCCGCCATTTAATGTAAGCAACTGGCACCCGGAAGATCTACCCGATGGTGATCCCCGCTTATTTGGCCCCAGGGAGGAATTCACTACCGATGGCAGCGCCAATTATATGTGGATGCAAACCTTTTGGCATCACTTAAGCGACACCGGGACTGCCGGGATCGTGATGGCCAACGGGGCGATGACTTCCAATAACAGAGGAGAGAAAAATGTACGCCAGTATATGGTAGATAAATCTATGGTTGATGCCATTGTACGTTTACCCGATAAATTGTTTCTCACCACCGGGATCCCTGCCTGTATTTTTATTCTCAGCAAAAACCGTAACGGCAACGACGGCACCCACCGGGAACGAAATGATGAAATTCTATTTATAGACGCCTCCAAAATGGGCCAAATGGCGAGCCGAAAGCTTCGGGTTTTTGGCGATGAGGATGTTAGCCGAATTGCAGAAACTTACCACAACTGGAGAAACCGCGATGGAAATTACGATGATCTGGAAGGATTTTCTAAAGCAGCAAATATTACTGATGTACAAAATCAGGATTATAAATTAACGCCAGGAATCTACGTAGGAACAGAAGCCGAAGAAGATGATGGAGTCCCTTTTGAAGAAAAAATGGAGGGTCTTAAGGCGCAGTTGCTGGAGCAATTTGAAAAAGGGGAAGAGTTGAAGGAAAGGATTAAAGTTAATTTTGAGAAAATAGTTTAAAATAAAATAGAGGTCCTATATAAATATCCTCAATTGTTCATTTTTAATGGGGTAAGGGCTGGCATAAATAAACCACAGATAATAAAAAAGACATTTATAGCATTGTTAGCTAAAATTAAAAACATTTTTAGTAATAAATGAATATTAATTACATAGAAAGTGAATCAATAAGCGATGATTATGTTTCATATCAAATCACCAATGAAGCTGGAGAGGATATTGGTACAGCAGAAGGTTCAGGAAATAAAAATGGTGAGTTTGTAAGCATAATAAAAATTTATAATCCGAAATTTCAAAGAGCTGGATTGGGATTTCATTCCTTTAAAAAAGTATTTGATGAAATAAATTCAAATTATCCAATCTCTTTAATTAGAGCAAGTTGGCATAAAGGAGGTGAATTTAAAGACTTTGAAGAAGGAATGTCTACCAATTTATTGATTTTCCAAAGGAATTTAAAAACAATGAGTGAAGAGGAAAGTGTCTTTTCAACTCCAACAGGAAAATGGGTCAAAAACATAGGATATAAAAATTATAATTTATTGAAAAATACTGATGAAGAGGTCATTCTAAATTTCACTAAATAACTGCAGCCAAAAATGCTTAAATAACACTTTGATTATCAAAATAACACCGCCAAAAGAGAATAAATTAATATGTCAGACAAAGGAAGCGTTTTTCAAAAAGGAGGTGGTGGGACAAACTTTGAGCAACTCGTAGAAACAGCATTTATAACAACGCTAATTATGCGAGGTAATGTTCCTGCTCTAGTAGATTCAGCACACCTTTCAGAGGTTGCTATGCAAGTAACTAATAGAGGCTATGAGACTGACGATTTTATGGCTACTGCAAAATCCAAGAGAGGAGAACATCGATTATTGGTTCAAGTAAAACACGACATTTCGTTTACTGCTGACAATCAAAAATTTAAAGAAGTAATTGGTGCTTTTTGGAAAGATTATAATAATACTTCGATTTTTGACAAAACAAAAGATAAACTTATAGTAGTAAAAAATGGTTTAACTAAAGACGAACGAAACCATCTTAAATCACTTTTTAATTGGGCCACAACCCACGCTACAGAAACTGATTTTATTTCGGAAGTAAACAGAATTAAGGGAAAAAAGAAGCGATTAGATGTTTTTCGTGAAGTATTAAAAGAAGCAAATAAAAATATATCCTTAAGTGATAAAGAATTATGGGAATTTTTAAAATGTATTGATGTTCTAGAATATGATTTCTCAAACGAAGGTAGTATTGATAAAACATATTTTCTTAATCTCATAAAACTATGCAGAAGTAAAGATTCAACTGCTACCGAAAAAGAAATTTGGGATAGTATTTTTGCTTACGTTGGAACACTTAACCCAAATGGTGGAAGCGTAACGGTTGAAAGCATTAAAGACAAAGAGTTCTTTATTCATTTTGACAACACACAGATAAGTCCATATTTAAAAACAGTTGAAAAACTCAATTCAGACAGCAGAGAGATATTACGACCAATAAAAATTTCAATTGGATCTGGCGAAAACCAAGTTCAATTACCCAGAACCGAAGTAAGAGAAAAAATCCTAGAGGCATTAAGCCGTAATCAGATAACGGTTGTAACAGGAAAGCCTGGTGTTGGTAAATCAGCAAAAATTAAAGAAATTCTTGACAAAGATTTTCAAAATTCAAGCGTGTTCGTTTTCAGAGCTGATCAATTCAATGAATCTACACTTGCAAATGTGTTTTCAAGGCAGGGCGTGAACGAAACGATACAAGATATTTTCTCCTGTATTTCTCTAATCCCTGAAAAAATTATTTTTATTGATAGCTTGGAAAAATTATTAGAAGCAGACCCCGAATGTGCTTTCAAACAATTAATAGGATTGATTACAGAACATCCTGAAATCAAGGTTATTGCTTCATCCCGGAGATATGCGATTGACTTAATTACCTTAAAATTCGGAATTGATAAAAACGACATAGACATAGTTGACGTTCCAAGTCTCAATGGAGAAGAATTAAAACTTGTAGCTGAAAAATTTCCACAGTTAAATAAAGTTCTGAAAAATGACAAAGTCAAAAAATTACTTCGAAGTCCAAAATATCTTGATTTTTCAATATTAGCAATTGGCAAAACAAACGAAGATTATGCTACGGTTTCAATAACTGAATTCAAAAATAAGTTGTGGAATTCATTGGTTGTAGATTCGACAAATACAAAAAACGGACTGCCAATTAAAAGAGAAAAAGCGTTTCAAGAAATTGCAGTTAAAAGAGCAAAAGAGATGAAACTCTTTACTACACCCGATAAATCGGATCCGGATGCAATTGTTTGTTTAGAAAATGACGAAATTGTATTTCAGGAAAACAACAATAGAAAGTATGCGCCCACTCACGATATTCTAGAAGATTGGGCTTTAGTAAAATATGTTTCCTCAACCTTCGAAGATTTTCCTGAACCAAAAGATTTGTTTGTTAACTTGGGCAACGAACCCGCAATCAGACGAGCATTTCGCCTATGGGTAGAAGATTATCTAATTGACAACAATAGCACTATAAGAGAGCTGATTAAGACGACAATTTCAGACTCAACGATTGAAAAATATTGGGCTGATGAATTGCTGATTGCTATTTTTAAATCCGAAAACAGTAATTCGTTTTTCCTTAATTTTGAAAAAGAACTTCTTGAGAACAATGCTGTTTTCTTCAACAGATGTTTGCATATCATAAAAACTTGCTGCAAAGAAAGCGATCAAAAAGCCAATAACAATTTTCTTTTACCTATTGGATCGGGCTGGAAAGAAGCAATATTTTTTATTCAAAAGCACATAGTTCAATTGGACACAATTAAACTGTCAATACTAAATTTTCTTACCGACTGGTATTACCGATTACTTTTTCAATACCACAAAATTGAAGATTTAGAATTAGAATCGGCAAATTCTATTATCCTTTTTTATCTTAAAGAAGTTGAGGAAGAAAAAGAGTTTTGGCAAGAAGAAAGCGCCAGAGATAAATCTTCAATCTTGATTACAATTTTGTTCGACTTGGCTACAATTGCAAAAGAAGAAATTATAAAACTTCTTTCTAGAGCATTTGACAATAAGGAAAATCGTGATTCTTGGAGATTGAATACTTTTTACGAGAACGTAATTGAGAGTTGTCTTTCAGGTATAGGAAATCAACGTTTAATAAAGGAAGTACCTGAATTAATTGTTGAAACAGCTTGGAAAAATTGGAAGTACATTCCACCGAAAAAAGAAGACTTTCCTAATGGTTTAGGATTTTTAGCAAGCCGTTTACGAGACGAAGAATGTTGGGGCATTAGAGATAAGCATTCTTTTTTTCCTTCAGGAATCTACAAGACACCATTTTACAATTTATTGTGGGTTCACCCAATCATTGGATTAAAATTCATCATTGATTTTATCAATTATTCAGTTGATTTTTACGTTAACGCTACTTGTGATTACAAACACAAAATCTCACAAATAGAAATTGAATTGAAGGACGGGACAGTAGTGAAACAATATGCTGCCTGGGAATTATGGGCTGCTTACAGAGGTTCAAGCGTAACAAATTACGCTTTGGAATCCTTACTGATGAGTTTGGAAAAATACCTATTGGAAACAGCAAAATATAAATCAAATGTAAGTAAGAAAAACATAAAATTTATGTTTGATTATGTTCTTAAAAACAGCAATAATATTGCCCCATTATCAGTTTTGACAAGCGTAGCAATTGCATATCCTGAAGAAGTTGAAGAAGCAATGTTACCACTATTATCTATTCCTGAATTTTATGATTGGGATTCAAGCCGGGCACTTCAGGAACATTCAGTACTTTCTCCTATGGACAATCGTATTGCATTTGCACAAAAGGAGCGGGGGGAATCAAATCAATTACCACATAGAAAACAATACACACGTGGATTAGTAGACTTTATTGTGAATTATCAATTCAATGTTAGAAAACTGAATCCAGAATTACACAATCTATTTGATAAACTTAAAGGAGAATTTAAGGAAGATGATGTAATGTGGAAAAAGCGATTGAATGAAATTGATATAAGAACTTGGGAAATTCAACCATACGATCAAAAACTTGGAGGATTTATTGTTCAGCCCAAATACGAACAAGAAGTCGTTGAACATTTGGCTTCATCACAAGATTATTTTGAAAAGCAAAATACCTCAGCTAAATATTCAGATATAATTTCAAAAGCTCACAAAAAAGAAGAACCCATTAGTTGTGAAAAATGGTTAGAGTGCTATCATTATTATTCTGACGATGATAATTTCGATACCTTTTTCAGTAAACCTATAACACTTTCTATTCTCGGATTACGTGAATTTTCAAGTTCTATTGGAGGAGAACAGAAAATTTGGTGTATAGAAACCATTGAAAATTCAATAGGCTCTATTCTTCAAGATACGTTTAGCAGAAATTACAATCTTAATAAGAGCATTAATATAATGGAAAAGGAAATGGCATTATCTTCTTTCCATTTGCTGATGCAAAATGCAAATAATGATGAAGATAAAAATGGAATAATAGCAACAATGATTTATATGCTATTTGCACCGTTTCACGACCACGAAATTGATAAAATCACTAAGTACATTAGAGAGGAGTTTTTTCAACAATTTCCGGATGAGGCAAAAAGAGTTTGGCTTGGGCTTATCAAATATTCCAATTACAAAAAAGCTCATCCACATTTAAAGGGTTACCAAGATGAAGAAAAGTTAAAGGAAGCACAGGAAAATGAAGAAAATTTTGTTCAACGGATATCATCTAACAAAAATTTAAAGTTAGACCTGGCTGAAATAAATTTAGAAAAAAGCCAAGCATATCTATTGGCAAGAGCTTTTGTAATTACCCCTTACGATAAAGCTGATAATGATTTTACAGATTTCATAAACCATATATTACCAATTGTTCTTAGTGATTTAATTAAAAAAGAAGATTATTCTTATAATAGAAGAGGAGAATCACGTCAATTTCCTCACGAATCGATTTCTGATATTCAACAATATCTTGCCAATTTATTTTTGGACGCAAATTTTAGTTTTTCAAAATCTGTTTTAACTACGTTAGTTAATTCATTATCAAACCAAACTCAAAGTCATAAGTTTGGTAGAAATGACTTGCTTGAATTTGTAAACACAACTTTAGATTACCTTGTATTAAAGTTATATGACAACGGGAATTTGAAAATAGAACAAAAGAAATACTCTAAACAGCAAGCGAACTTTTGGAATCTTTGGGAAATTCTTTTTGATTTAATTCCAAGCAACGGAAAACATCCGCTAATCAAAAAACTTCTGTTGGACATAAGATATTTGCTATGGGATTACCAAGGTAATCCGAACGAAAATAATTGGAATGTTTTGGATGGCAAAAAAGATTTCTACAAAAAAATATTTCTTGAAAAGGGTCAAGACAATACTTCCTCGGCAATTAATGTATTTTCAACAGTTGGAGAGAAAGAATTTCTACCACATGGCATAAGTTGGTTAACAAAAACATTTAAAACAAATACTCTTGCTACACGTACTTTGGCAACAGGTTCGGCAGAAAGAATGATAAAACGACTTTTTTACAACCATATTTTTAAAATCAAGAACAACAAAACGTTAATAGATGATTATGTTTGGATTTTGAACCGAATGGTTGATTTAGGCTCATCAGAAGCATATTTATTCAGGGAAAATGTAATTACATATAAAAAAATTGAAAACTAAAAAAGCCCATACCTACCATATTGGCGATAAGCAATTGACCGAAACTGATTGAACGAAAGTGTTTACATAACCCAAAGGTCTGTGCAAAACGTAAAAGTTTGGGATGAAAACGATAAAAGCTCATAGCTGAGATGTTGAATGAAATAACAAACAACTAATGCCAGAGAACTGGAAGAAATATAATTTAGGAGATTTAAGTGACGACATTTCTTATGGCTACACTGAAAGTGCTTCAAAAGAAGAAATAGGTCCGAAATTCCTGAGAATAACAGATATCCAAAATGATTTCATCGATTGGAAGGAAGTTCCATATTGTAAAATCTCAGAAAAAGATTTGATCAAATATCAGGTTGAAATCGGTGACATTGTAGTAGCCAGAACTGGAAATTCAACGGGCGCGACGTCAATGATTAAGAATAAAATTAATGCTGTTTATGCTTCCTATTTAATTCGGTATAGATTAAATAAAAAGATTGCCTTTCCAGATTTTATTGATTTTGTTTTAAGGTCCAATAGTTGGAAAAATTATGTTGATGCGATTAAAGGAGGATCTGCCCAACCAGGTGCTAATGCAAAACAGTTTGCTGCATTTGAAATTAACCTACCTCCTCTCCAAGAACAAAAATCCATCGCCTCCATACTCTCTGCCTTAGACGATAAGATCGGGCTCAACCTCCAGATGAACAAAACCCTGGAAGAAATGGCAATGGCATTATATAAACATTGGTTTGTTGATTTTGGGCCTTTTCAGGATGGGGAATTTGTAGCTTCTGAAGTGGGTGAAATTCCGAAGGGATGGGAAGTGAAGCCAATAGGTAAGGTAATAGAAACTTTAGGAGGAGGAACGCCTAAAACTAAAATTTCTGAATATTGGGAAAATGGAACAATAGACTGGTATTCTCCAACCGATCTTACTAAATCAAATTCATTATTTTCTTTAGGCACAGCCAAAAAAATAACTGAAAAAGGTTTAGCAAAAAGTTCGGCAAAAGTATTTCCGAAGAATTCACTTTTAATGTCAAGCCGAGCTACCATAGGAGCTATTACAATCAGTAGAAATGAAGCTTGTACTAATCAAGGCTTTATAACAATGATTCCGAACAAAACTTTAAGTTTATATCAATTACACGGTTGGACAGTACATAATATGAATTTGATAATCTCCAAAGCAAATGGAAGCACCTTTAAGGAAATTAGTAAAACAAATTTCAGGAACCTACCTATTGTAGTAGGTAATGAAATAGATGAATATAAAGTAGAAGCTAAAAATTACTACGACCAAATAGAAAATAATATCCTTGAAAACCAAACCCTCACTCAACTTCGAGACACCCTTCTTCCAAAACTCATCAGCGGGGAAGTCCGGGTAAAAGATGCTAAGAAAACCTTATCTGAAGTCTTATGATAGAAATTACGGTTCAAAATGCGGCAATTGAATACCTAAAAGACCTGGGCTACCAGCACCGGGAGGGAAATTCCCTAAACCGGGACCTTAAAAAGGTAGTGCTGGAAGACGAGCTGAGCAATTTCCTGGTTTCCACCTATCCCGACGTTCCTGCCACGGCTATTAATGAAGCACTGGCGAGTTTTACCCAGCATTCCGGGATGGATTTAGACCACCGCAACCGTGATTTTCATCGTAAACTTACCCAGGGCATTTCAGTTTTTTGGAAAGATAAATCAGGCAAAGAACTGGCTAAACATATTTACCCTATAAATTACCGCGAACCGGAGAAAAACCAGTTTATCTGTTCCGATGAGGTAAAAGTGATTGGTAAAAACAGTCGACGTGCAGATTTGGTCATCTTTATCAATGGCCTTCCGCTCATCGTTTTTGAGTTCAAAAATATGTTTGATGCCGAAGTTGGGGTAGACAACGCACACCGGCAAATTGGCCATTACCTTCAGGATATTCCACAATTATTCGATTTTAATGCTATTAGCATTGTTTCAGACGGGATGCAAACCCTGCACGGGATGTATAATTCCTCCTTAAAATGGTTTGCCCCCTGGAAAAGTTTAAAGGGCGATGATATAAAACAGGAGACGGAGTTTCAGCTGGAAACTTTACTCAACGGTCTTTTTCCAAAAGCCCTTCTGTTAAACTATATTCAGAATTTTATTTTCCACGAAGACCATAACGGAAAAATCATTAAAAAAGGTGCGAAATACCATCAATATTGGGGTATTGAAAAAGCAGTGAAAAGTGCGGTGGAAAATATAAAACCTCAGGGCGATGGTCGGCTGGGAGTAATCTGGCATACCCAAGGATCGGGAAAAAGTATTTCAATGGCGATTCTTACGGGTATCCTACGGCAAATGCCGGAAATGAAAAACCCTACCATTGTAATCCAGGTAGACCGTTCCGATCTGGATCAGCAGTTATACGAAAATTTTGTGTTGGCAAAAGACCTGGTAGGCGATGTACAGCACGCTGATACTACAGAAGAATTAAGGAATCTGTTACATTCAGATGGGGGCGGGGTAATTTTTACCACCATTGAGAAATTCCGTTTAAAAGACCTGGAAACAGGAAAAGAAACCCGGCACCCGGTACTTTCAGAAAGATACAACCTAATCATTATGGCCGATGAAGCCCACCGTACCCAATACGGGTTTCAAGATGGCGGCTTCGCACAAAATATACGGAGAGCTTTACCCAATGCTTCTTTTATTGGGTTTACCGGTACGCCGGTAGACAGTAAAGATGCCGATACGCAAATGGTGTTCGGTCCTACCCTGCACAGTTATGATATAGAACAGGCGGTGAAAGATGGCGCTACGGTGCCCATTTATTACGAGCCAAAAATGGTTCCTTTAAATATTAAAGCCGCCTACAGCGCACAGCTCGATGAAATTGAAGACGATGCAGATAATCCCTCAAATGCGGTTTGGGCCGCCATAGAAGATGCCGCAGGAGCGCAGAGCCGGGTAGAAAAGGTGGCCGGGGATATCCTGGAGCATTTCCTGGCAAGAACAACTACGCTGGAAGGAAAAGCGATGGTGGTTTGTATGAGTAGGCGTAATTGTGTAAAAATGTATGACGCACTAACTGCTTTGGATGGCTGCCCTGAAATTGCGGTGATTATGACCGGAAATATCAGCAAAGATCCACCGGAATGGAATAAGCATATACGAACCAAAGATGCTATGGAAGCGATTAAAAAGCGCTTCCGAAATCCGAAGGATCCTTTAAAGATGGTGATCGTCCGTGATATGTGGCTTACCGGGTTTGATGCGCCGATTATACATACGATGTATGTAGATAAGATTATGAAAGGTCATAATTTGATGCAAGCCATCGCCCGGGTGAATCGTGTTTTTGAAGACAAACCCAGTGGTTTGGTGGTAGATTTTATTGGAATTTCCGGCTACCTGGCAGAAGCTACCAAGAAGTACACTTCCGGAGGAGGAAAAGGAAAACCCGCAGTAGATATTGAACTTGCCGTAAACTTATGTTTCGAGCAACTGGAAACCGTAAAAGAGTTGATGGGCGATTTTAGTATGGATGAAATCGACAAAATGGATGATCGAGAAAAACTGCGGTGGTCTAAGAAAGTGATAAACGATCTACTTCAAACTGATCCTATAACCGATAACTTTTTACGGGAAGAAAGAAAACTATCGGAATTGGTGTCGATGACCAGCTCAGATAAACGTATTTGGGAAATTCAGGATGATGTGGCCATTATTCAAAAAATAAGGAAAACCATCAGGAAAATTAAATTCCCACCGGGCCCACAGCGAGAGAAAAACGAGCGGATCAAAGACCTTATCAGTAAATCATTGGAATCCCAGGAGATTGTAGACCTGGCAAAAATGTATGACCTGGATAAGATAGATATTTCCATTATCGACGATCGTTTTCAGGCTACCGTGAAAGAAAAAGGCGACGAGAATGTAAAAATCGAATTGCTGCGAAGGATCATCAATGATGAACTTAGGGTAAGAATGCCCAAGAATATTAAAAAAGCACGGCGACTTCGTGACGAGCTGGAAAAGGTCCTGAGTAATTATCATAAAAACAGCCTGGATTCCATAGCCGCGATTAAGCATTTACTGGACATCGCTGAAGAATTTCAGCAAGATGATATTAGAACCAAACAACTCGGTTTAACCGAAGATGAACTGGCATTTTATGATCTTTTGTCTGCCAGTCAAAAGATCATCAATGAAGCTGGACCTATTCAGGATTTAGTGCACAAAGTTGTAGCATCGGTAAAGAAAAACCTGCAACTCGACTGGACCAAGAAAGAAGATGCCAGAGCTGCCATACGCCTGGCCGTAAAAAAAGAACTCCGCGGAAAAGTACCATTCTCAGAACTGGATAATTTACTCAAGGAAGTAATTGAACAAGCCGAAGGGCAGTATAAGGATTGGCCGGTGGAGGCTTAGTTAGTAAGAAAAAGAAGTGAAAGAGCTTTCTAATCAAAAATGTCGAAATAAAATATTGAATTTATGGACGAATTACTCCTGAAATTATCCGAAAGAATGGAAAGGATTGAAGCTAACCAAGAATTAATCCTACAACGCCTGACTGAAGTTAATTTTTATCCAAAACTTAAAGGGAAAACTCCCAGCTCGAAAACCAGAAAGGAAAGGAAAAAGGATGAAATTGAAGAAATGGTAACCATAATAATGCAGGGAACTCGAATTCGGAATGAATTTAACCTATGGCAGACTCCTTCGCCAGATAGAATTAGGGCATATTTAAAAAGTGGAAACCCAGCAGCCTTTGATGGTTTAAAAAGAAAAAGTTGAGAATGATGAGCGAATCAATGCGTTACCAGCGCAAATTAATTGGTGTAGAAAAAAAATTGGGATTTTTATATGTCCCGGCGGAGGTAAGAGCAATGTTACCGAATGAAAATGCAGAAGTAAAGGTTTTACTTGCCGGTGAAAATAAACCAAAGATAAAAAGCTACAATTCAGATCATAATAGGATTTTTGGCTTAACACCATTCTATAGAAAATACGATTTATCGGCAGGCGATATGATTTCCGTAGAAGTTTCACAGGAATTAATCAACATTACGTTAAAGGAAAAAACGAAAATTGAAGATTCAGAAGAAAAGGAAGATGACAACTTTATAGACGTATCCGGCCTGTCTTCTCAATCGAAAGGGAATATTGGAGAAGATAGAATTAAGGAAATAATTCTGCTTTATAGCCAGGGACTTTTGAATGTTTATAAACCTGTAATTGATGATCGGGGTATTGACTTGATAGTTTTGAAAGAGAAAATATACAATCCGGTTTATATTCAGGTTAAAACTCGGTTTAATGTTCATAAACGGAATCGCTTGATACTTACTATCAATGGTAACACATTTAAGCCACATCATTCATACTATGTGATTGGACTTTCTTTTAATCAGGAAAAAATGGAAATGGATGAAAATATATTGTTCATTCCTTCTAAAGAGATACCCGAATTAGCAAGCCAATTAAGCGATGGCAGTTGGAGAGTAACTGTATCTTTAACTAATGGAAAGACTACGGGAAAATACAAGAAATATTTTGTGTCCAAAGAAGAACTCGTAAACCGCCTTCTTGAACGAATTGATTTAGTGAATGAGATTGTGAATTGAACAGTTCAATGGAATTGAAACACTAAATATTATATGTGTATTTTAGGTCCTAATTAATTGGAAGTTGGATAAAATTTACTACACTTATTTTACTAATGGAGTGTTTTAAAAATTTATTTGTAAAATGATTAAATAATACATGTGACTAGGATGTGACTAAACTAGTTTGATATAGCCTAAACCCTTGAATATAGGGAAGAAACTATATGATATAGATGTGACTTTAGTATGAATAATGAAGAATTAAAATTGTTAATAGAAGAACTCAGAGCATTACCTCAGGAGAGTGAATGGGTTGAATTTAAAACTAATAACAGTGATCCTAAAATGATAGGGGAATATATATCTGCACTTTCTAACTCTGCTTGTCTCGAGAATAAGGAGTTTGGCTATTTAGTTTATGGAATTGAAGACGATACTCATAAAGTTGTAGGAACTAATTTCGAGCCACGTAAAGAAAAAATTAAGCAACAGGAATTACAAAATTGGTTGTCAACTTTGTTAAATCCCAGGATTGACTATCAAATTTTTGAATTTTCCCATCAAGATAAAAACTTGGTGGTATTCCAAATTGAGGCTGCCAATAATCAACCAGTAAAGTTTAAAGGGGAGGCATTTATAAGAATAGGATCTTACAAGAAGCCTTTGAAGGAGCATCCTGAAAAGGAAAGTAAAATTTGGCAGAAAGCGAAAAATGTAGTTTTTGAAAAGGAGTTTGCAAAACGTAATATCTCTGCTGATAAGGTTTTAGAGTTAATAGATTATCCGTCAGTTTTTAAACTCTTAAAAATTCCTCTACCCCCAAATAAGGAACAAATACTTTTAAAATTAGAAGAAGAAAAACTGATTTTCAAGAGACTTAATAAATATCATATTACCAACTTAGGAGCTATTCTTTTTGCCAATGACTTAAACGAATTTGAACATCTGGCACGAAAGGTTCCGCGGGTAATACTCTACGACGGAAATAACAAATTGAAAACAATAAAAGAGCAGGAAGGTAAATTAGGCTACGCTGTTGCTTTTGAAAAATTGGTTAATTACGTAAATGATAAGCTTCCTTCAAATGAAGAAATTGGCCGTGTATTCAGAAAACAAGTTAATATCTATCCAGAACTTGCAATTAGAGAACTACTTGCGAATGCTTTAATCCATCAAGATTTCACCGTAAGAGGAACGAGTGTTATGGTTGAAATTTTTGACAATCGAATTGAAATCAGTAATCCTGGTAAACCTTTAATTGACGTAAACCGATTTATAGATCATAGTCCTGAGAGCAGAAATGAATTGTTAGCTAGCCTAATGCGAAGAATGAATATTTGTGAGGAAAGAGGAAGTGGGGTCGATAAAGTTATTGCTCAGATTGAAGTATACCAATTACCAGCTCCAGAATTTATTGCGGGAGACAATTATACCAGAGTCGTAATGTACTCTCCAAAATCATTAAGGCAAATGTCTAAACCAGATAAAGTAAGAGCCTGTTATCAGCATTGTTGTCTTAAATATGTGTCAGGGGAATATATGACGAATCAAAGTTTACGGGAAAGGTTTGATATTGATAAAAAGAATTATTCAATAATATCTCGGTTAATCAGAGAGGCTATTGGAGCTGGAGTTATAGCAGAATATGACACATCAAGGATGTATGTTCCTTATTGGGCTTCCTAATTATGTGATCAGGATGTGACTAAAGAATAATATTTATGTCTAAAAACCACAATTTTCGGGCTATCAAGTAGGTTGCAGGATGTGATAAAGGGTAATTTAAATTCTTAAATAATTTGCTAATTTATTGAGCAGGATAAAATTACAGGAGTAGATCCTTTGAAGCATCCTTTAAAAGGAATCGATAAGGCTTAGGAAATCTAATGATATACAGAAATTACTTTTGATCTCAATTGAAGTGTTTTGATGTTAAAATCAAGTTAAAGAAACTATATGTGCAAATTATGTGCAAATGAAAAAAGGCTTCACAGGTAAAACCTTGTGAAGCCTTTGTTTATAAGTGGTCCCACCTGGGCTCGAACCAGGGACCCCTTGATTATGAGAAGTCTAAATTAGACTACCCGTAATTTTCATTTACTTTCATTTACCTGATTATCAATGTTTTATGAATATTTATTTTTATTTTGGTTTCTTTAAATTACCTTTATTTGTCAATTTGTTGTACATATGTTGTACATAAAATCGATGGAAATTTAAAAGATAAAGCTATGGCTTCAATTAAAACCATCCTTCGTAAAACTTCACTAAGAAACGGAAAATACCCAGTCTTATTAAGGGTAACCAAAGATCGTAAATCTAAATTTTTCGGAACTCCATTCGAAGCTAATTTAAATGAATGGGATTCTAAGTTGGGACGCTTTAATAAGAAATTCAGTCAACAACTTAAGTCTAATCGATTAATAGGAAAATTTGAAGATCGTGCTTTAGAAGTCATTAGTGAATTGGAAATGAACCATGATTTCTATAGCCTGAATGATTTTGAAAGGAAATTTAGAACGCAATCAAATCCTGAAGCTTCAAATATATTCGCGTTTTGGCAAGAGCAAATTGATGAATTTAAAGAAGCAGGGAGAATGAGCAATGCAGCCATTTATCACCACACTAAAAATTCGGTACAAAGATTCGTGAAACAAAAGTCTTTACATTTTTACGAAGTGACCCCTACCTTTTTAGATAAATATGAAGTACACCTTCGCAATAAAGGCGGAACCGGTGGAGGTATTGGGGTTAAAATGCGAGCTATAAGGGCTATTTTCAACGTGGCAATAAAAAGGGGAATAATAGACGAAAAACTTTACCCTTTTAAACATTATAAAATATCCAAACTAAAAGGCAAATCAATTAAAAAAGCCCTTAATATTGAAGAAGTTCATAACCTACAAAATTTAGATCTGAGTGATAAGCCTCATTTAGTCAATAGTAGAAATTATTTTATTTTTAGCTTCTATACCCGGGGAATGAATTTCGCCGATATGATGAGACTCAGATGGGAAAATGTTTCCGGCGACAGAATTCATTACACGCGAGCCAAAACCAAAGGAAACTTCATTATAAAAATTATGCCCCCGGTAAAGGACATACTTGACTATTACCGCAAAAATAAAAGCCCGTACATTTTTCCAATACTCCTTAGGGAAAACCTCACCCCCACTCAATTAAACGATAGAAAAAGAAAAACCCTCAGCAAGTTTAATAAGGATTTGAAGGAATTAGCCAGTCTTGCCGGAATTGATAAACCGGTTACGAGTTATGTCGCCAGGCATAGCTTCGCCAACTGCTTAAAACAAAAAGGTGCGGGAACAGACATAATAAGTGAATCCCTGGGCCACCAGGATATAAAAACCACCAAAGCTTATCTTAAAGAGCTCGATACTGCCATACTGGATGAAGCAAGTGAATTATTGTTGCAATAAAAAAGTTTTTTAAGAACCCGAATCACATCCCCGTAACATAAGCAGATAGTCTCAAAAAAAAATGAGAAAATTGTTTAAATGTTTTAGGCCGCTGAGATTTTAAAAAAGTAATAAACTAAGGCTAACTATCTGCAATATAAATTTATCAGTATAGGCAGTTGACTGTAATTCTGTATAGGAATACTACATATAAGAAAGGGAAGTCCTTAAGAGTTACAAGAGAAAATTATTTGGAAGATCCTAAGAATTCACTTTTGGATTAAAAATTTTTTACGCACTATAAGATATGCAGTCTTGAAATTAAGAGTTTAGGATTTTCTTGTATTTCCTTTTAACTGATCTAGAATTTTTTAAACACTCCTTTAATTCGGTAAATAAATCTTCTATCATTTCACCCCAGATTTCGTAATCGGAGTTTTCAATAGGGTAGATTTCTTTTAAAAAATCAACCTCATATACATCGATTTGATGTCCGTAAATATGAGTTTTGAAATCAAAAAATTTACCACAATTAGTAACTTTTTTATCAGCGGAAATTACGAAACAGTTTAAATTAATTTCAGGTAAATCTAAGCAGCCATTATCAATTTCGCTTTTAGTAGGTATGGAATCTGTTCTTGTAGGGAGTGAAGCAAGCACATTTTGGTCATTTTGATTCTTTAAAACAACAAAATATTTTGGTTTTGCTTTATTACCATTTTTAAAGTAGAAAGGATCAAAGTAGATAATGTTACCTTCTTTAAACATCTTATTAATGTGATTCCTGAAACTCGTTGTAGATCATTTTTTTTCTTTCGTCGTGGTTTACCAAAGATCCCATATCAATTAAAAGTTCAGTATTATTAATTTCCTCACTTTCTAATAATTCAAGGACTGAATTTTCTAAAGCAGTATTATGCCACGGAGAGTTTTTTCTATGGGTGTAAAAAACTAAATTTTTAGCAGTTTTATTACCAAATTCTTCAATAACAAAATCCAATAAATCGATGTCGTTATCAGAGAACTCATCATCATTAAATTCAGAGATCGGATTAATGACAGTAGTACCTTCTTCTGAAGATCTTTCAATATATTTCTTAAGCAACGTGGTTTCAGACGAAAGATCAATAAAGATTTCTTCAGAAACTGGTCCAAACTTCCAAACTTTATACTTTAGGTTAAAGTATGGAATGCCGCTCTTTTTTATAGATAACTCATCTAATATATAAATAAGCTTTAGAGCTTTTGTTTTAGACAAGTTCGGAATTTTGTTTGAGAGATAAATAATAGCATTTCCAACTTTATCTATTTGGGTACTGGATAATCTTATGTATGAAGTTTTTTCCACACTGCGAAATTAATCAAAAAACCTGATTAAACAATACAAATATTTGTTAAGCAATCAGATGACTTTATCTTCTTAACTTCGTTCGCGGTACCCAATGGTTCTTTTTAAAATCGGTATCTGTTTTGCTATTTGGGTAGGTTTATCAGGGACTCTATAAGCTATATGTTGGCTTATCTGCTATAAAGGACAGGGCAAAAAATGGAAGCCAGTGAATTATTGCTGCAGTAAAATAGAAAATGAGTGTCAATTATACCAAGTCCCTCTAAAAGGCATTTAGGTTTAACACTATTAATTTAATAATATAAGATGAAAAGCATGGGAGGTTGCCCGGGCCAAGCTAATGCCCATTTTTCCTTTAGTCCATCAGTTACTTACTAGTTACATCTTAAGGCTGCTATTTTCCTGGGTTAACAGTTAAGAATTAAAGCTTAGTTACATCTGTGTTACATCGTTTTATTTTTTACAAACAATTGCCTAAACATCAGAACTAAGACTCAACTCAAATTAGTAATCCATTCTAGATCAACTTACTCCCTTTTAAGCTCATATATCTTCCCGCCCTGTTCCAACATCATCTTTTCCTCTTTAGGAATAAAAGTAAGTTTAAGCATCAGCTGATCGGCCTTAAAAATATTTTCTCCAGCGACATCTAGTGGAACCGGCGGTTGATCAGTACCCTGTGCATATAAAATACCTTCCTTATGAAAAATGGCAACATCTATGGGAAATTCAGCACTTCCATAGGTTCCCTTATATTGATCAAGTACTTGAGGGTCAAGTGCCGTCGGAGGTGCGAAATCGGGAATTTGATAGGGTAAACTAAGGGTGATTTTCATCGCTTCGATAAAGATACTATTAAGAGGATAATCCGAGGCATTCGCAATGTATGATGCCGTTATTTTTTCTTCTGGAAAGTGGACTGCAATAGATGAGAATCCATCTATCCCACCGCCGTGACCATAGACTTCAAAACCATTAAAGGTTAATTTCATTAATCCCAGTCCTGTTCCATCATTTGTTGTTTTCATAGCTTCCAGCGAAGCTTTTGACATAAGATCGCCCTCAAATAAATTGTAATAAAATATATTTAGATCTTCGGGTGTAGAAACAAGGCCTCCAGCACCCATTGGGACACTCATATCTGTCTCGGGGGTAACCTTCCAATTACCTTCGGTTTTTACATAAGATCTGGCCTGGTTATCTTCAGCATTAATTTTTCCTCCATAAAACGTATTTTTTAAATGAAGTTTATCTATAATTCTTTGCTCTACTATTGCAGCGTAATCTTTCTTCTCAACAATTTCGGCTATATAAGAAAGTATTAAATAGTTTGAATTTGAATAGCGTGTTTCATCGCCGGGCTCAAATAGGGTTCCATTTTTAATTATTCTTTTTAGCATCGCTTCCCGGGTTTGTGGTTTTTTCATCCAGGTAGTGAAATCTTTATCATCCGTTACATTAAATATTCCGCTTTCGTGTCGCAATAAATGCTCTAATGTTATTTTTTCTGAGTTGGGTACATCCGGAAAAAAATCACTTAAATAACTATCCTTCTTCAGCTTATCTTCTTCAACAAGCTGCATAATAACTACGGCGGTAAAGGTTTTAGTAATGGATCCAATCCGATACTTTGTAGTTGCATTTGCTTCAAAATTCTTTTCTACATCGGAATACCCGATGGATCGCTGATAAAACTCCTTTCCGTTTGAGAAAATGGAAATACTTCCCATTCCTTTTTCCTTTGAATTAACGATATCAAATAAGCTGTCTAATGTTTCCGTTCGATGATTTTCCTGCGCTTTTAAGAGGTATCCCGATAAAACCAGAAGTAATAGTAAGATTAATTTTTTCATAATATATCTTTTTTAAAATTGGAAGATTAATTAGACTCTTTAGAAAAGACGGATTTATCCTCTTTTTCCTGAAAGGGTTTTATCCAATGGAGTAAAATAGTAGACAATCGTGTAAACAGGAAAATAAAAGCTCCGAATAAAGTCGGTAGCATTGTTGTTTTTAGGCCATCGGCGAAATCCCGTGGGGTGGTTCCTTCAAAGGAGCTGAGATAATCCAGGGTATTGATTAATTGAATTAACTGTCCAAAGACCCCCAGCACCAAAGCAAAAAGTCCCAGAGAGTTTATAATAATAATCGTTTTCTCTATTCTGGGGTTTCGATTGCGAACTAAATAAATTCCTCGCACCAGAAGAAATAAACCTATAATTCCAACGATTAGGATAAGCATCATTATAAAAAATCCCCCTTCCTGAAACCTTGCAGCAAGAACTTCTAATATACCTCTGTGCGCTCCTTCTTGTAGTGCTAATTGCATAATTCAATTTTTAAATTGTCCTTATACAAATCTACAGTCTTTTCACGGCTATCGATTCAAAAGTCGATGGACAACTGTTTCCTTTCTGTTTTTAGCAGAATTTGTTCTCATTACGGTTAAAATAAACTGCAACAGTTAAAAGCAGCTAAAAAGGTGTTATTCATCGCAATTAAGTAAATTTCACTAAAATAATTTGGATATTGTACTGGTTATGAAGCTTAACCGATTTGCATATTTCTGCTCGAGGAAAATTTTGTTGCACAGCATTTTTTGGATTCTTGTGCTCCTGTTTTTCTCCTATTTTTTGGGTGCTCCCAATGAGAATATCTTTTTTTCCGGTTCTTTTTCGGTATTTCTTCTACCGGTAACAATCATCACTACCTACACTATAATTTACTATCTCATTCCTAATTTTTTGCTTAAAAAAAGGTATCTACTTTTTACTCTTTATAGCTTTTACACGCTGGTTTTATCTGCTTTTGCCATTGTACTTTCTATCTTCTACGGACTTGTTTTTGTCTTGAATATGAACTACAGTGAAATGCCACCTCTTAGCCGAAGTCTTTTATCTATGATGTTACTGGTGTATCTGGTTGTATTATTAGTGAGTTCATTTACCTTGCTAAAACAGAATTATGCAGCTATAGCAAAAAATAGATTATTAGAGAATAAGATTCTTGAAGGGCAGTTGAAGCTTAAAGAACAAGAGCTGAACTATCTTAAATTGCAGGTTCATCCTCATTTCCTTTTTAATACACTTAATACCCTTTATGGCCACGCATTAAAAAAGTCTGAGGAAACACCAGATATGATCCTGAAGCTTTCAAACCTTCTTGATTATTTGTTGTATCAGGCAGATAAGCCCTTGGTAAGCCTTAGTAGTGAAATAGAACACATAAAAGATTATTTGGCATTGGAAAAAATGAGATATGGCAGTAACTTATTAGTTGATCTTGATCTTCCGGAAAATATGGAAGATATTAGCATTGCGCCCATGTTATTTATTCCGCTCGTGGAGAATAGTTTCAAACACGGACAGCTTATTGAAGGGAAAATGAGCATAGCTATTCGACTAAAAATAGATGGGTCTATTATAAATTTCACTATAAAAAATTCGATTAAAAGTATAGAAAACGATGAATTAGAAAATGGAATAGGATTAACAAACCTGGAAAAGCGATTGGAATTATTATACCCAGATCATCATTCCCTATCTATAAAGAGAAACAGCAATTCATTTGAAGTGCAACTCTTTTTAATGCATACAAAAGTTTACCAACATGTCTGAAAAAATATCTTGTATTATAGTTGACGATGAGCCTGTAGCAAGAGAGATTATAGAGTCTCATTTATCTAAAATAAAGAGTGTAAAGATAATCGGTAGCTGTGGAAATGCCAGTGAAGCATTTAGTTTGCTCAATGAGCATAATGTGGACCTAATATTTTTGGACATTAATATGCCAGAAATTTCAGGATTATCCTTTGCTCGTTCGATCAATAGTGATATCAAAATCATATTTACTACCGCATATCGTGAATATGCTATTGATGGGTTCGATTTGCAAGCTGTGGACTATCTTTTGAAACCCATTTCTTTTGAAAGGCTTTTAAGGGCAGTAAGTACTTATCATAAAATTCATTTTACTAAAATAGTACAGCAAACGGGAGAAGAAAAAGAGGAGCTAAAGGATTTTATATTTGTACGCGCAGACCGTAAAATGATTAGGATCAACCTAGATGAAATATCCTATATCGAAAGTTTAAGTGATTACTTGAAGATTCATACCTCCAGTGGCCCCGTGGTTATAAGAGAAACCCTAAGCAATATCGAAAAGGAACTCCCGGAATCAAAATTTATTAGAACACATCGTTCTTTTATTGTAGCACTTGAAGCGTTGAAGTCTTATACAAATGAGTACCTAGAAGTTAACGGAAAAGCGATTCCTATAAGCAGGAGTTATAAATTCTCAGTCCTGGATAAGTTAGAAAAATGGTCTTTACAATAGATCTTATTTTCTTTTTTAGCGTTCTTTCAATCATATTCAGGGATTGTATTCCCTAAATATTATGTTTTTTGGGGATCGTATTCCCCAAATATTAAATTTTAATCCCTGTAACTATAGGTTTAGAAAAAATTAATCTTGGGAAAAATGTAGTTCTTATAATTATTTTCAGAACTATTATTATTCACCTTTACTCTTAGTACCTAACATTTTTATTGGTGAAATTACTGGAAGTATCACACCCTGAAAGTTTGTATTGGCCAAACGCTCATAAAGCATTCCTCTAGCCGTGGAGAAACTAATACCTAATAAGGTAGCGATTAAATTTCCAGAAAAGCGTGGAGTATTATCCTCATTAATATCATAGAAATTTTTCAAATTTTGTATTTTAAAATGAAAATCTGTTTCAAAGTCCAACTGATTACCGTCTTCTTTTTTTTGCTGATCAGATAAATTTATTAATAGTTTTATTCTAATCCTTTCATCTTTTAAGTTATGAGCAGTTTTATGGGCTACATCAATATCGTATGATGGTTTCTGAGGTTTTTTCCCTTCTTTGATCTTACTATTTAAAATCTCTATATGGAAAAGCTCAATTTCCTCCGGAATTATAGGAGAGTTATTACTCATTATATTGCTTCTTGGTATTCTGAGGTTTCTTCATAATCATTGATATCTTCTTCCAAACCATCACCCTTTACAGATCCTAAATACACATATCTGTATTCTGTTACCGGTTCAATGCTTATTAGATCTATATCTAAAGCAACCTCCATTTTGGTAATACTTTTTAATGTAAGATTATGCAACCCCGTTAACCACTTAGAGACTTCGGAGGGTTTTTTACCTAGCATTTCAGCAAACTCTTTTTGCTTAATACCCCTTTGGTCTAAAATGGCTTGAACTTTATTGGAAATTGCCAGATTACGCTCTGTCAACTTTTCTATTTCCGGATCGCCGTTCTCTTCTAACCAGTTATCAATAATATTATTCTTAGGAAAACTCATAATCAAAGCTCTAGTTTAAAGTCTTGTTCAAATTCAATTTGTGTGAAGTCTTCAATCCAACGGATTTCTTTTTCTTCTAATGCTGATTGTATTGCGGCAGTTAATTTATTTGCCAAATTGAAGTGGGAGGATACATTTGGGCAATCTTGAGCATAACGCGAGGTTTTAAGGTCTCCACTAAATAAAAATACAACGTTCTCATTAAGTCTGAAGGTGTACAACCTAAGCATATTATTGGACTTCTTTCCTTTTTCAATGTATGCCGGTTCTCGTCTAACTCCTTTAGGAGGTAATGCAGAAGTATCTGCAATTGCTGCTTCAGATCTAAAATGATGGGGTTGTGCACCATATTTAACTCCTATAATTTTAATCCAGGAAAGGATATGATTAAGCTTACTCTTGTTTGATTTCGTTTGAACTGCTACAAATTCTTCAAACAGAGACAGATTATTATCATTAATCACAAGAGAATAATAACTCACTTTATTATATCTTGCTATAGGTTTTATACGTGCAAATATATTCACTTATAAGTTAATTTTAAAATTTTTATTCACTTTTAAGTTAATTTTAATTTTTTCAAAAGTAATGTTTATTACATTCTTACGATAGAATTAATTTTAATCGACCCGTTAAACTAATATTACAAACCAAAATTCTAAGAAGTTTATTTTCTAATTCACCTTTTTAAGTACTAAGCCTCAATCGACCAATCCTTATCCCGCCCTTCGGCTTTTTCAATAACTTCCTTCAACAAATTATCCAATTCAGAAAATGGCACCTTGCCACGCAATTCTTTTTTCACTGCCAGGCGAATGGCGGTACGGCGTCTTTTTTTGGTCCAGTCGTGTTAGAATAATCTGAGAAAATTTAGGTGGCATCCTCTTCCAGAGATTGCATTTTTTGAAGGTAGCGAGAGAGCATCTTACTTGATTCCTGCTGGACCTTAAGTTTCATCGATTTGGTCCATCCTAACAAAAAACCTTTAAAGCCAAGAGCCTGCCGGGACCATTGCCAAAGGTCAAAATGATCTGTATGTTGCAAGATCTTCCCGTTTTGAATGTAAAAGGTTCCTATCCCATTATTTGTCACCTTGCGTTTTTGCGGTCCGAAATAATAGCTGGCGCTCCATTTGGCACTTGCGTTATGATCATTGGCCTGTATATCGCTAAACCTTACCTTTAGATCACCACTGCTTTTTTCCAGAAGCATATACCACATGGCTCTCACCCGGTCTCCCTTTATATGTCCAAAAGCAGGATCATAAAAGACTATGTTCTTATGGTAACAGGCGTTCATAGCTTTTGGATCTCCGTTTTGGAAGGCCCGGTAAAAATCAATAATAAGCTTTTCATTTGGATGCTGCATAGCCTAAAGATACTTTAAAAGTGCTGAATATAAGATGGACATAATTTTATACAAGAGATTGGCCCATTGTAGTTGGTATATCAATATTACGCGCTTTCAGGGCTCCACCCATCGTTCAAATATATAAAAAATAAGCCCTGAAAGGGCGTTATACATTTAGCATTCCGTATAGCAGGATGCTGAAGGGGGCGCAATATCTTCACTAGGCCTCCAAAGGCCAATCCCTATACTGCCCCTCAGCCTGTTCGATCACTTCCTTCAGCAAATTATCCAGTTCCGAAAACGGCACTTTGCCGCGTAATTCTTTTTTTACTGCTAACCGAATGGCGGCGCGGGCGTCTTCTTTTTTGGTCCAGTCGAGTTGGAGGTTTTTCTTTACCGAATCTACTACTTTGTGGACCAGATCCTGGATGGGGCCGGTTTGGTTAAGTAGCTTTTCGTTGGCAGATAACAGGTCATAGAATGCCAGTTCATCTTCAGTTAAACCGAGTTGTTTGGTCCTGATGTCATCCTGCTGAAATTCATTTGCGAGATCGAGAAGGTGTTTTATTGCAGCAATGGAATCCAAAGAATTTTTGTGGTAGTTGCTCAGTACTTTCTCCATTTCTTCTTTTAGCTTGCGCATCCGGCGGATGTTCTTTGGCATTCGCACTCTTATTTCATCATTGATTATCCTGCGCAGCAATTCTACTTTGATGTTCTCGTCGCCTTTTTCCTTTACAATGGCCTGGAACCTGTCGTCTACTATGGAGATATCGATCTTATCAAGGTTGTACATTTTTGCCAGGTCTACAATATCCTGCGATTCCAGGGACTTGCTTATCAGGTCTTTTATCTTTTCGTTCTTCTCCCTGCGCGGACCGGGAGGGAATTTGATCTTTCTTATGAGTTGCCTGATCTTCTGAATGATCGCCAGCTCTTCCTGTATCTCCCAAACCCCCGGATCTGAACTCGTCATCGCCACCAGTTCTGCCAGCTTCCGCTCTTCGAGCAAAAAGGCATCAGTAACAGGATCAGATTTCAGAAGGCTATTCACTTTACTGTTACACCATTTCAATCTGTCCATTTCGGCCATTGAATTGACTGTTTCCGCAGAAAATTCACCAATCAATTCCTTCACTTTCTCCAACTGCTCCAAACAAATTTCCACTGCGACTTCAAGATCCAGAGTGGGTTTTCCTTCCCCGCCTCCGGCGGTGTATTTTTTGGTGGCTTCGGCAAGAAAGCCGGAAATGCCTATAAAATCTACTACGAGTCCGTTGGGTTTGTCTTTAAAAACTCTGTTCACCCTTGCAATGGCCTGCATCAGGTTATGGCCCTTCATTATCTTATCCACATACATCGTATGGGCGCAGGGGGCATCAAAGCCCGTGAGCCACATATCGCGAACGATCACAATCTGCAGCGGATCCTCGGGCGTGCGGAAACGCTTTTTAATGGCTTCCATCGCATCTTTGGTGCGTATGTGAGGATTCCATTCCGGCGGATCTTTGCTGATGTTTCCGGTCATTATCACAGCTATTTCAGGGCATCCTTCCAGCGCGCTGAGGGCGTTGTACATTTTTACGCAGTTCTTGCGGCTCATACACACGATCATCGCCTTGCCTTCCAGGCTTTCGGTTCTGACCTTGAAATGGGTAAGAATGTCTTTGGCAACCCTTTCCACGCGGTCCTCAGCACCGGCGGCATCTTCTATCGCGGCCCAAACGGCATTGTTTTCCTCGTCCTCATCTTCCTCCATTTCATCCAGCTCCTTATCGTATTTGGCTTTGATGTTGAGCGGAACCATTTTTGGCTCGTAATAAATGGGCACCGTCGCGCCGTCTTCCACGGCCTGTTTGATATCGTAGGTGTGAATGGTGGGGCCAAATACCTGTTGGGTATCGGCATCTTTGCCATCTACGGGAGTTCCGGTGAAGCCTATAAAGGAGGCATTGGGCAGGGCGCGTCTTATGTTCTGCGCAAAGCCGCCGCTATGAAACCCGTACTGGGTGCGGTGGGCTTCATCTGCCATCACGATAAGGTTGGTACGTTCAGAAAGTACAGGGTGGGAAAGCTCTTTTCCCGAAGCCAGTTCTTTTAACCGAAATTTCTCAATGGTGGTAAAGATCACCCCGCCGCCATCGGTGCTCAGCAGGGCCCGCAGCTCATCTGTGGTGTCGGCGTGTTGTACGTGGCCCACCAAGTCTTTGC
This sequence comes from Salegentibacter sp. BDJ18, assembly GCF_017579965.1. Classification (NCBI taxonomy): domain Bacteria; kingdom Pseudomonadati; phylum Bacteroidota; class Flavobacteriia; order Flavobacteriales; family Flavobacteriaceae; genus Salegentibacter; species Salegentibacter sp. BDJ18. Next base: position 376,128 of record NZ_JAFLQX010000003.1, on the reverse strand, counting down.
ACAGCACAAAATTCTCATAGAGTTGCTGGTCCAGGTCATTGCGGTCTACCTGAATGAGGATGGTGGGATTTTTCATTTCGGGCATTTGCCGCAGGATCCCGGTAAGGATGGCCATCGAAATGCTTTTGCCAGATCCCTGCGTGTGCCATATCACTCCCAGCCGGCCGTCACCATTGGGTTTTATATTTTCTACCGCAGAGTCCACCGCTTTTTTGATGCCCCAGTACTGGTGATATTTTGCGCCTTTCTTGATTATTTTCCCGTTGTGGTCTTCGTGGAAAATGAAGTTTTGCAGGTAATTTAATAAGGTTTTCTTCGGAAATAATCCCTTCAGCAAAGTCTCCAGCTGAAGTTCCTGTTGCTGCTGAAGGTCGTCGGCGTGCAGATTTTTCCACGGAGCAAACCACTTTAGGGAAGAATTGTACATCCCGTGCAGGGTTTCCAGCCCATCTGAAACTACCGTGATAGCATTGTAATCAAACAGCTGCGGAATATCCTGAAAGTAATGCCCAATTTGCCGGTGCGCATTTTCAACGCCCACCTCGGGATCAAACATATTCTTGAATTCAAAAACAATGAGCGGAAGTCCGTTGATAAAAACGAGCAGATCTGTACGCCGGCTGTTCTTGCCAATGATCTTTACTTCATCTGCACACACAAAAGTATTTTTCTCCGGTTCCTTGTAATTGATAGGGTAGAGGTGCCGGGCCTGTTCTTTGCCCGAAGCATCTTTCCAGGTAATGGAAACCCCCTGGGTCATTTTAAGATGAAAATCGCGGTTGCGGTGATCGAGATCCATTCCCTGGTGCTGCGTGAAAGCTGAAAGTGCTTCATTAATGGCCGTTGCCGGAACGCCGGGAGAGGAGCTTACTAAGAATTCCCGAAGATCCTCCTCCAAAACCACTTTCTTGAGATCCCGCTGCAGGGAATTGCCTTCTTTATAGGTGTACCCCAACTCCTGAAGGCACTCTATGGCAGCCTTTTGCACCGTGATCTCGATCATTTGCGTCATAAGACTTCGCTTAAGGTTTTCTCCGCATCTTTCACGCGGACTTCCCCGCTGATGAGTTTTGGTAGTAGGGTGTCGCGGAGTTGAGTTAATGAATCATTTTCGACTTCATTCAAGGAGATTTGGTTCACTAAATTAGATACAATTTGATGAAATTTGTCCATCTCTTCTTTTAGAGGAACAAGAATAGGAGTGTTATATATAAGGTCTGGGGAAATATTTGCCTGTCCCCCTGAACTTGTAGAATTTGAGATGAAGTAATACTGAAAATCATCTGTGGCAAGCATTGTGCTTAGGTAAAACTTTGAAATAGAGCTTTCAGGTTTTACCTTTAAAATGCTTACTCTTTGGTTAAGATAATATTCCCCATTTCTCAAGAACAAAGCTGCTTTACCGACCCAAGTATCAGGATTTCCTCCTTGCCTATTCCCAGTCATTGTTATAAGAATATCTTCGTATTCAATTTTTGCTCTTGAAGCTTTTTTTGCTATTTCTTCAGAGACATAAGCCAAATTTCGGAGTAGAATTTTTCCTGCTTTTACGTTTTTGATTTTAAGTACAGGAATTCCCTCTTCCTGAAAATCCTTGCCTTTAAAAGCATAACCGTTTTTTACCTCTACAAATTCATTTAATGTTTTCACTTCCCATCCCTTCGGAATTTCCCCCAATTCTGATTCTACAAACTCCCCATCCTGAAAAGGCCCAAAATCAACAAACCAATGCTTGTATAAAACCATCGCCATTTCTTCCAGCGTTTTGTTCATCTGGAGGTTGAGCTCGATCTTATCGTCTAAAGTTTTTAGAATTTTACCGATTTGGACCTGTTCAGCAAAAGGTGGAAGAGTAACAGATAAAGAACTAATAGAAGTATTATTCAAGCTTGCCCTTGTAGTCATCGTGGCGTGCTGAGAAACTTCATTCCTAAAGCTATTTGATCTTAAAAAGTAACCTATAAACTCCGGATGAATTTTGACTGCTGAACCTTTTTTTTGCCGCAGCCTTTTACAGAATCCATTAAAAGTCGAATTAGGATAATCTTTCAGGGCGACTGAACTCATTCCCAGTTCGTGCAGCGTTTCACTTGTCCTTGTCAAGAAAATATCGCCACGTTTTACTGAACCTCGAATTTGCTCTTTTTCAGATGTATTGGCTAAATCCCCAAGTTTAGACGGAATAAAATAATTGTAAAATACATCTTTGAATGTCAAAAAAGGGCTTCCAAAACCAAATTGATCTCTTGATTTAGAAAGACCAGAAGCAGTTTCAAAAAGTTCTGAAAATTTATATGTTTTCCAATTCTCGGGCATTAGTTGTTGTTTATTTTTTCACATTTTGAGCTACAGGCAAGCCAATTCATCTTGAGCCTTGTTGTGCACAATGCTTTATTCTTCCTCTTCTTTTTTATTAGCATTCTGCCAATCGTCTGCCAATGATTTCCAATCTACATTTCGTTCAGATTTTCCAGTCCACACATCCCAAAAATCCGGATCTTCTGATTTAGGCCGGTGTTCCTCTTTAAGATTATTTATTTTCACTAGAATTGGAATTGGAGTTGCCCAACCTAATAAAATTGCTTTTCTGGTGGGTAAAATCGGAAGTTCTTTTAATAATCCCCCGATATTGTCAGGAACTAGTTTTTTCACAAGTTCTTGGTCTCTGTCGTTTACTATTCTATGTAGCAAAAATGTATTGCATTGCGACAAAACTGTTGGTGATAATTCTGATGGTCGTTGAGATGAAAGTGTAAGACTTAAACCAAACTTTCTTCCTTCTCTTGCTATTCTCTCAAATGATTCCGTACAAAGTTGAGAAGCTGAAATCTCTTCACCACCTTCATTATATCTTTTAATAAAATTATGAGCTTCTTCCATTACTATGTTGGTGGGAAGAAGTTTATTATTAGTTCGTCTGTATCTTTGTAAGGAGTCAAATACAACTCTTGATATTACAGAAACAACAAGATGAGTAATATCTGAAGGAACTAATGAAAGATCAATGATCGAGATACCATCAACATAGCTTTCTAGCCAATCTTCAAGTGTGATATTATCATTCTGAACAACTATAGAATTCATTCTTGTTTCGGCGAGCATAGTCCTCATTCTCATTACTAAAAAATCAATAAATTGAATAACACCAGCTTCTTGTCCTAAATGTTCAATATGGTCAGGTAAATCGGTAATGTTAAAAGGAACAGGTGTATCTTCGTTAGGTCCAGTATATGCAAGAACTCCACCTAATGGCTCAAGTAATTCTTCTAGTAACTCAATAGCTTCTTCTACATCTGCAACATCAAAATCTTCGTAATAAGTAATAGTTTCACCGGCTTTCACAAAACTTTTAAAATGCCTATTAATTATCGCTTCAAGTGTTTGAGAAGTATTTTCTAGTGGTTGCTTTAGTTCATCTTCTGCTTGGCTAGAAAAATGTAAAGCATCATTTGATATGCTATTTAATTTTTTTCCAAACTTTGTAGATTCAGTTTTAAATGAGGAAGCACCAATTTTTAAATCTAGTTTTACGGTAGTTAAACAGCTTGAAAAATAGCTTCTAATTTTTGTGTTAAATTCATCCGTATTATCTGAATGACCAGAACGTAAATCTCGTAATGCTCTTTTCAATATTGGCTTTTGCGTTCTGCCACTAGCATTTGAAAAAGAACTCCATTCATTGCTATTCCATAACCAGGCAGGGACTTTTAGTTCCTTAAATACTTCTGCCTCTTCTTCTGATATTTCTACTTTAAATTTTTTTACTTCACAATTTAAATCATTAAATGCATCCGTATATTCTCCATTTGGGTCGAGAATAATGAACCTTGAATTTAATTTTTTTCCAGCCTCTAAATTTTTTGAGGCTTCTTCCAAAGACCATCGTATTACTCCTGCAACACTGCAAGATTTTCCACTTCCTGTATTACCCAATATTGCTATATGTCTTCCAAATAGCTTATCAGGGTTTATTTTGACATTAGCATTTCCCGCAATTGGTGCGATTCCAATTTTTACATTTGCATTTTTCTCTTTGTTTTCTACGATAGATTTAAGTTGTGTATCTGATGGCAAAATAACACTATCGCCAACAGAAGGGAAGCTATAAACACCTCTTTCGAGTTGATATTCTTTGTTTTCAATTTTGCCAATTTGTTTTAGAGTTCCCATTGGTGTAATTGACATTTTTCTTAATGGAAAAGGTAAATCAATCAAGTCAAAATCTCTGAATCCTTTACGTTTTGGATATTGACTATGTTCTACTCCAAGCCAACTTATTAGGCCAACCAAAGCTCCATTTTCATTTGGTATAAGAACAAAACCATTAATTCTAGGAAATAACGTAGGAACACCAGTATTCAATGCAGTATTTTGAGGTGCTGATAAATCTAATACAACTCTAATTTCATTGGGTGAAACATAGTCTACTGTACCGATAGTTAAATTACGTAAATGGTCAAAATCAAATTGCTGTAATTTCATTAGACTTGGGTTTTTTGTTCGGTTTCGCCTTCTCCAAATCCAGCATTGTTGTCTCCTCTATTATCTTTTATTTTTTGCATTTTCACCGTTAATCTATCAATAGCTGATTTCGGCAAATAGTGTTCAACTAGATTTTCCAAACTCCCAAAATGTTCACCAATCATTAAGGTACATTGGGCTGAATTTTTGTCTTCTAAAAATTTAATGATTCTATCTCTACCTGAACCATAATTAGGTGTTTTACCTTCTTTAGCATTATTTTTATCCCAAGCAATAACAACTAAATGAGTTGAAGGAATGTTCATCATATCTTCAATAACTCTGTTAATATGACTATCGCCAAAACCATAGCCATAGGTGATAATAACCGAATTTGGTTGACAAATTGAAGAAGAAAAATCTCTAAAAAGCTCTGCATAAGGATAAAAAGCAGTTTCTAAATCTTTAGATGAATTAGGATAAATTACTACTTGGTCAGTTACATTTTTTGGAATAGCAGGATGACTATCGTCAGCCCCAAATGGCAATAATGTTTTAATTATTCTATCACTATCAAAACACCAATCAATGGAACCGTGAAGTTTGGTAATTCTTGCAACACCTTCTGCATATCTGGGTTCTCCTCTTATACCTGGCGGGTTATAATGATAATCTAATTCTAATCGTGTATTTCTGAAAATCGGTTGTATTTTCCCTTTGAATCTATCAAGTAATAAAACACCTGTTTCATCACAAGCTAATTCTATGAATCTATCATAATTTGTAGTAAATAGATTTAAACGTTCGCGAGAAGCTGAACGACTTGTAAAGCTTAAAACAAAACTTTTTAATAGGTTAAATGCCTTTATCGCTCCTGCTTCTTCTTTATGAAGTTTATCAAAAAATTCCTTTTCAGTTGAAAGTATTGAAGAAATAAAAACTCGAAGTTTATCATTTAATTCTTTTGCTAATGTAATAGCTCTAGGGTCATCAATTATACTAAGTCCATTAATTAACTCTAGGGTAACTCTAATATCGTCTTCAATGTTAGCTTCTCCACGTTTCATTTCAACCGCAGATTTATCAGCTTTTGCTTTTATTTTATCCTTGAGTTCGTGTTCAAGAGAAAGCCGCCACATTTCTTGGGGCTTAACACCTGCTGCAAATGAAACTGAACTAGTTAAACCAGAACCAATCAAAACGGACAAATGCTCGCTTTGAAATATGGCTGATAGCCAAGGTTCTACTTCACGTCTTAATTCATCAATTGATAAATCTTCTTCTTCGGAAGTACAGATAAGTTTCGTGCTAGTCTTAAGTATGTGTTTTTTTGTCCAATCTATTCCGAAAAATTCCATTTATTCTAATTATTTAGTTCGTGTTCGTTTTTTCAGCATTGGCACCACGTCTCCTTTGAAAACAGTGCGAGCTTGCGAGTGTAATTGGCCGTAGGACATCGGCGAAAAAAAAAGTAAGGGGTTTCGACGTATAACGGGTCCTAACATTTTTCTATATATTTGTATGTTGGGCTTAAAATTTTTTACGGTATTTACTAAATAATTCTCCTCCTTTATAATATTCAAAAAAGACTATTCGATTTTCTATATCTACTTCATAAAAAACTCCGAGCAAATACCCACAGACATTTTCAGGAAATGTTCTTCCGTCCATTGAATACGTGTTAGAATCATTACCGGATTTTGTTAATGCCATTAATCGCTCTTTATCCTTCTGTTTATCTTCTTCTTTCCCGTTTGCTTTTTTCATTTCGACCGCTAACAAGTTATCTTGCTTTTGTATTTCTCCTCGGCTATGGATTATTATATCACAGGTAACAGGAATAGTCTTCATTTCATTATTAATTATTGTTTTGATCCTTCCGTCAAAATTCCTGTTATATTCTATATCAGCATGATATTCATTGAAAATTGAGTTATCCAAGTTATATCTCATCTTTGTCATTAGAGAACCGCACAGGCATCTTTCGCTTACATCACTCAATATTAAATCAACTTCAGACCTTAAAAATTCTTCACTCGATTCGATAAATAATTTAAATAATTGCTTAAACATAGTTTCAATTCTGAATTTTTTCTGCCTTGTATGTGACGAACCCTATAAAGATTCAGTATCGTTTTTATACTATTACACTATGGGTTTAAACAGTTACACGATGATAAATAATCGATGAAAGAGCAAACGATAAAATCTTCTGATGCCCAGCCTCCATTTCATCAAAATTTAGTTGACCAAAATTTATGGCAGCCTTAATTCTTCCTGCAGATGCTTTTACTAAATGGCTTTCATTGACATCTCCGAAACCTCCTTGCTCTAAAAGTCTTCCATAATCAGGACAATTCCATCTATTTCCAACCTTTTGTATGTTCCAGTTCATTTTTTCTTTTAGATATTCAGCTAGCGCATCTTCATTATCGTGATAACGTTGTGGAGGATCGGTTTTCCCTATTTCTTCAATTAAATTATTGAGATCATCAGCTAAACTATCTCCTTCAGTCTCGTACGTCATCATTTCTTTATTCCATCTTAGTTCCCAGTTAGTGGCAAGGTGGCTTAATGGTTTCAATACCATTCTATCAAGATATTCGCTATTATTAAAAAAATTATCCATCTGACTGTTTTACTTTCTTAATTAAAGTATGAATGTTTATTCGGACCGGCCGTTACTTCACTGTTCAATTTTCCTGGTTGTTCACAAATTATGAACGCTTTAGAAAAATAAGCAGGTGAAGCTGTTTTATAACCCACTTTATTTCTAGACTATTCTGTCAAAATTCGCTTTAATCTTTTCCTTCAATTCTTCCCCTTTTTCAAACTGCATTAATAATTGGGCTTTAAGCCCCTCCATTTTCTCTTCAAAAGGGATCCCGTCGTCTTCTTCAGCTTCAGTTCCTACATAAATACCTGGAGTTAATTTATAATCTTGCTTTTGTACTTCCTCCAAAGACGTCGCTTTGCAGAACCCATCAACATCCTCATAAATTCCGTCGCGGTTTCTCCAATTGTGGTAAGTTTCTGCAATTCGGCTAATATCATCATCACTAAAAACCCGCAATTTTCGGCTGGCCATCGTGCCCATTTTTGAGGCATCAAGGAACAGGATCTCGTTGTTTCGCTCGCGGTGGGTGCCGTCTTTTCCGTCGCGGTTTTTGCTCAGGATGAAAAGGCAGGCGGGGATTCCGGTGGTGAGGAACAGCTTATCGGGCAGGCGAACAATGGCATCTATCATAGAATTGTCTACCATATGCTGCCGCACGTTTTTCTCTCCTTTGTTGTTGGAGGTCATCGCGCCGTTGGCCATTACAATTCCGGCAGTCCCGGTGTCGCTTAAATGCTGCCAGAAGGTTTGCATCCACATATAATTGGCGCTGCCATCTGTAGTGAATTCTTCTTTGGGACCAAATAACCTGGGATCGCCATCGGGCAGGTCCTCCGGGTGCCAGTTGCTCACATTAAATGGCGGATTGGCAATAATATAGTCGGCTTTCAGGTTTGGGAATTTATCATCCAGCAAGGAATTTCCCAGTTTAATATCAAAGGAAAGGTCCCGCAGCATCAGGTTCATCAGGCACAATCTCAAAGTTTGTGCAGTCATTTCCTGCCCATAGATTGCGATGTCTTTTTTGTTTCCGCCGTGTTCTTTGATGAACTTTAAACTCTGGACGAACATTCCACCACTTCCGCAGGCAGGATCAAAGATCCGCCCCTTGTAAGGTTCCAGCAATTCCACCAGCAGCCTTACGATACTTCCCGGCGTAAAGAACTGCCCCGCACCCGAACCTTCAGCCATTGCAAATCGGCCGATGTAATATTCATAGATACGGCCCAGGATATCGCTTTCCGGATTTTCCTTTTCCGAAAATTTGGGTTTGGAAAGCAGGTTTATAATTCCGCCGGTTTGTTTTGGCGATAGTTCACTCCGCACAAAAATTCGCGGCAAAATATTCACCAGTTGGGGGTTATAGCCCGTTAAAAGCTCCTGGATCACATCAAAGGCATCATCCACCTTCACCTTGATATCATCCTGCTCGGCATTGTCCTTCAAATATTGCCAGGAAGCGGTTTCAGGAATTTTAAAGGTATTTCGGGAGCGGTATTCATCCCGGTCTTCAAGAACGTAATTGATCTCTTCTTTATCTGTAGTGTAATAATCAGATTCAGGATCATTAAGCTGCTCCTTCAATTCCTCGCGCACCACCTCATAGCGCTCGCTAAGGTGCTTTACGAAAACAAGGGGAAGGATGTAATTTTTATAGTTATTCTCAGATACCGCGCCGCGTAATTCGTTCGCTGCATCCCAGAGTTCTTTTTCAAAATCAATGTCTGCTTTTGCCATTAAATGGGGGTTGTATTCTTGGTCATGAAAATCAGGATCCAGTAGGGAAGAAACTGAACGGGAAAGTTAGTTAAATTTTTTAACATAGTTAAGCACGACATCTTTCTTTTGCGGTACCTTCAGATACTGGTAATCCAAAGATAAATTAAAAACTATATGACTTTTACGGGAAACCGTAAGGGGTGAGGAGCCAACTCGTGCACTAAACGTTAGTTCGATTGTTTTTGCGAAAGCGATAGTGAAAACAAAAAATGTATCGAGACCAAGTTGAGAGCAAAGAACTTCTTTATGTGTGGGGAGCTTTTTTATTTTGATGGCGATGATTTGCACTCAACCTATCAATCCCCTAAATAGAAATATGGGGTTAAAAGCCAATATGAATATCAACCTTGCCCCATATCTACCATAACCTGCGCAGGATCCTATGCTGTTTTTATAGTGTACGGGAAGTTAAGCGTAAAGTAAAAACAGCATAGGGCGCAACCTACTTATTTTTACAATACCAGTAAATTTTTGCCTGTTTTCAGGGTCTTTCAAGCCATTTACTGGTAATCTCCTCTCATTGCAACAACGATTTAAAAAAATTGCACTAAACTTTACTAATTTTTTGCCGCAAATTTCGACGGTTTTACTGGGGGTTTCAGGGCATTTGACGCAAATTTACTAATTTTTGCTACAGGCCATTTGTCATTACAAACCCTGGTATCCCTGTAGCCACTCGCAGTATGCCTCCTGGATTTCCGGATATGCTGCAAAATAATCTTCATAATGTTTATTCTGAGATTCCATAATCGTCTGGTAGACTTCAAAATTTTCTTCTACATTTTCTTTCGCGATATACCCGAAATACCCCACTGAACCCAGACCAATAATTCCAGAGATTCCAAAAAGGATTAGCAAATAGTTGGGTATAACTCTGGCGTTTTTTAATTTCCGATCTATCTCCTTTTGTATTTCATCTGTTTTTTCCTTTTCCAATTCCTGTTTTTGCAGGAATGTGTTCAGGTTCTTTTCCAATGCTTCCGTGCTGATGGGGATGCTCATCTTGACCAGTTGTCCTGAAAGCTTTTGAAGCTCCAGTACTGCCGTTTTGAAATCCTTCATTTCATCGGCCATCAGTTCCATAATTTCATCTAGTTTTTTCATCTCTTAAAATTTTAATATCCCATACCTATACCGGTATCTCTTACTGTTTTTACTATTCCTTTTAAAATCTCTTTAGCTATTTTGGTTGACAGGTTACCGCTTAATTGTACCGTTTTATTTAAAACTTGCAGGTCTTTTGGTGCTTCCATAAGCCTTCTTAAACCCTGGTTTTGCGAGATTGTTGGGATTAACCTATTCCCGTTCATCGACCGGTGTACTTCACTAGCTTTAAGGTTTACTCCTTTGTATTCCACCCGAAACCCCTGTAGTTGATTCGCTTTATTGATGGTGGGAATTACATCTACTTTTTGCGCTTTCATTTTACTGATATATTCATCCATGGATCTTGGTCTTGACTGAAGTACCCGATCATGTATATTTTTAATTTCTTGTCGCAAGTGCTTTAATTCATTAAGTCTTTCCTTTTGTACTTCCCGAACCCTTGTAAGTCCTAATTCTTTAGCAACATTATCGGCAGCTATCTGGCTTCGTTTTCCGATAAAGCTGTCGTTGTATGCTTTGCCATCAAAACCAATCCTGTTAGTATAAATATGAACGTGGGTATGGGCTTTATCTCTATGTACAAATCCAATGGATTGGTTGTTTTGCAGGTTCATTTCTTTTAAAAACCTTTTAGCAAGATCTTCCAGTTCTTTTTTGCTTAGGTCCTTTCCATCTTCAATAGTTGGGCTTAGGATAAAGCTTAGAGTGTTTTTAATGCAGCGCTCATTTTGCGACTGTATAATCCGAAACTCTTCGGCTATCTCTGCGGGAGTATCTCCGGCCAAGTGTTCTCTGAGCACAACTTCAGCCTCTTTATCCTGGTTCCAGCCATAGGATATGGAAACCCTGGTACCGGAGACGGCGTGTCCTTTACCTATCATTTTTTAAAGTTTTTTAAATGCGTCCTGATTTCTTTCGCCAGGTCTTCCACTTCCCTGGTAAGCTTCTGATCCCGTTTTTTAAACATATTCCCAATGCGGGTAAAATTGTTCTTGTACTGTACCAGCATCTTGTAAGTCTCTAATTGTTCCGGGGTTATTCGTTCTACAATATTTCTATCAAAGGCCGTAGCTCGAATGTATTCTGAAAGGGAAATTCCTGCCCTAGCCGCCCTTCTTTGGAGCAGCTTCTTCTCGTAGATTGAGCATCGAACCTGGATGTATTCCCTTTTCATTTTTTTCTTTTAAAACCTTTGCAACCATCGGGCGCAAAGCAAGATTGTCATTACAATGACACATCTTGCTTTTCCCTTTCAACTGAAATTATCTGAAAGGCATTTACTACTTACCCACTTAACTTTCTTTTTAAATTTTGTGTTTTTTTCAGATTCCTTCATTGATTAATTTTTCATTGAGATCTACATATCCGGAGTAGGAATCACTACAGTCGATCACATTATCAAATTGATTTCGAAGTAAACTAGTGGCTTTTTTACCTGCCGTGTCATTGTCCAGGTACAGTAAAACCCGATCATATTTCGGCATCAAAGTTTCCATCCTTTTTATAAAAGTCAGGGAATTTAAAATGATGCAGTCTGAATTTTGTACTAAGTTTTCTTCGAGGGTTACCAGGGACAGGAAGTCAAATATCCCTTCCGTAATTATCAACTGTCTTGAACCGTTTTGAATAAAGCAATAGGTTTTTGGACTGCTGGAGGTTTTAAAGTATTTATTTCGAAGCTCCCAGCCCCCCAAATGGTTTTGTAGTCCGATTGCAAAAAATCGTTTTCCTTGACATCCATACCAAATCTGGCTGCAGTATTTCCTACCAATATCCAGAGGAATATTGCGGGATTTCAGATAATCAATTAATCCCTGGAGGTAAATAAGCTCAATATCCAGAATTCCAATTTCTACCCCTCTCAACCGAACTGCAGTCTTTGGTGGGGTAAAGGAAAAAGCCACCGTATCGTTCTTTAAGTATTCCAGTGCTTCATTTACAGTGCAGGATTTCATTGCCATAGTAAGGTCTATGATAGAACCACCTTTTCCAATTCCGAAGTCATACCATAAGTTTTTAACTAAAGAGACGCTAAAAGAGGCTTGCGTTTCTGACCGCAGGGGACTCAGAAACCAAGCTTCTTTTTCCGTTTTCCTGCTGGGAAAGTGCCCTAATTTTGCAAGCGTTTTTACGATGCAAATATTACGGGCTTTTTCCCAGGTTTTTGATGTTTCTGAGTTTTCCATTTTTTTCAGTTTTCGTTTCAAATTCCATCAAATCAATTCAAATTTCAGCATCGTTTTATTTTTGATGACAAAGTGATGACAAAACGATGCGGGGCAAAACCTTTGCTATCACTGGGCTATACTATTATCTCTCATCATTCATCAAAAAAAGAATAAATAATAAAAGTATATCCTGGAGGGTTTGTTTACTGTTCTAGCTAAGTTCCGGGCTAATCACGCCTAAAGCCTCTGGGTTAGCAGCTTTTCGGCGTCATCATTTACGCATCAATTCATCACTCTACATCTTCCCTAAAATATTGCAGTAAGAATGATTTCTTGACTGTGTAATAGCGCCCCTTGCCATCGATAAGCCCGAGGCCACCTTCCTGCCACATATATAGCTTTTGATACTTCAGGGAATTATTCTGGTTAGTGAGCTTCCAGTCCTTCTTTAATATTTGCCGCAATTGGGTCAGATCGGTTTTAACCCTTGTCCTATTTAAAATCTGCAAGGCATCCAACGGACAAATTTCAACTTCCTCCAGGTCAAAAGTTTCCATAACGTCCAGTATCATATTGGCCAATTCTTTTTCTACGCGGTTTCGGTTGTTCTGCATCAGGTTCTCCAGTGCATTGGTCCTAATCTGCTCAGGGGTGAACCACATTCGGGTTTTATGGTCTGTAGACAATTCTCGATGTTGCAAATAGTGCAGAAAAGCGGGTATCTCTGATTTCAGGTGGTCTAAAAAATGAGTCTCTTCGGTTTTTAAACTGGGAATTTTCAGTACCCAAAAACGGGTTTCCTCACTATCGATCTTGATGAAATTATCTTCGTTATTGCTACACAGGATAAACTTCCCAAAGAATTCCACCTCCCGCTTATCTTTACCTTTAGCCTCCAGTTTATTAAAGTCGGTTGTACTTAGGTATTTAATTCGTTCGGTGAGTTCCTCCCTGTTAAATAAAACCTCGTCAATACAGATAAGGAGTTTGTTCGTCCAATCAGTGTTAAACTGACTGCTAAAACTATCATTGGTTAGATAAGTCAGGTTATTTTCAAAAATAGCTTTGAGCCATTTTAGAAAAGTAGTTTTTCCGGTCACCCGTTCTTTAGAAACCAGGCATAGTATGGGCAACATCTGGATGGGCTTTGTATACAAGAGTTGCAGGTAATCAAGGCCTAATTCGAATTGGTTGCCGAAAATGTGCTTAACGAACTGTAGTGAATAATCTACTTTACCGGTACTGGGCAAAGTAGATAAGGGAGCGTATGTATTATAAAAACCGTGATGTACCTGTTTAAAATCCAGATGACTCGGAATACAGGTAAAGCCTTCATATTTTTTAATACTTCCAACAAAACTTTTACCGTGATCCTGTCGTAAGGTCTCGATATTCCAGGGGATTAAAACTTCATTGAAGTTCCCGGCAATTGTGGGCATCACTACTATTTTGTAGTAACTGGTACCCACACGGATATAGGATGAATTTTTCATTATAATGTTTTTTAAAGGTTGAGTAAATAGCAAGTGGTTACTTGCGGTTCTTCAATAGGTTCTTGTTGAACTGATCCTCCAGGTAGGCATCGGATAGGTCCGGTTCCCCCAGGAGCCAGACGTCGATCTTTTCCTTATCAAAAAACTTCTGACGGATGTTTGGATTATTGCCGGTAGGGATTAGTTTTAAATGCGTAAGCTTATAGATCTTACTTTTGGAAAGGCCTGTATATTGAGCCAGGTCTTCCACGTTCATTACTTTTTTGGTGTGAGACAGAAGTACTTTAATATCCTCCAATAAACCCACTACTTGTTCCTGCTCATTCATAACTATATGGTTAAAATTAGAAATGAGTAAAAGGCCTTTTACATTTTTGTACAGGACAAACTTAAGAAAGCAAATACTTGTAAATCAATAGAGTAATTCAAATAAGAAGAGAGTTATGCTATAATTATTCTTTATTCAGCATCTGACGGATAAATTTTCGCTGGTTTCGAGAATTTATTTTTTCCTGGTCGTTTTTCCAGGCGGAAAAACTGGTTTTTAAAGTGTTTTCTTTAAGCGGTTCATTATTCATTAAAAAGGAATTCATCAATAATTGGAAAAAATCACGTTTCCTTTCTCCAGAGAAATCCTGAACTCCACCAACTAACAATTCATCAAATAAAACAAACAGAATTCTGTGGTTTGCGGAGTCTCCGCTTTTATTCCCAACAGTGAAATTGATCTTCTCCTGAACTTTTCGGCCTTTGAGTAATCTAAAGAATTGCTCTTTAGAATCTCTATCGAGATTGATGTATTCAAACCTTATTCGAAATTTATTAATAGGTTCCACCTTAAAATTATGCCGATCGGTCTCCAGATGCTTATTTGATTCGTAGAATATGGCGGCCCAAACTAAAACCACCACCAAAATTAAAAGAAGGATCAGAAAATAGATGTAACCATCTATTATAGTTTTGAGACCAAAAATTAAACTAAAACTTAAAACGAAAAGGATAAAAAAAGAAAGGATAAAAAGAATTAAATTAGTAGTACTGCCCTCTATTTTATCTTCAATGAAATCATTTATTCCAGATCTTAGTCTAGCCAGTGCTTTTCCAGATTCAAGAATAAATTTATCCATAGTCTTCAATTATTCAGACTATTAAATATAGCTAAAAGAAAGATATTTGAAAATTTGGTAATAGATAATAAAAAAATAATCAAGCATTTATTCGTTTCAATTTTTCAAAATGTCTATTTATCTTTTAAAGATAAAAACTATATTACCCTAAAATAATTAGGAACTTTTTATTTGTTAATTGTTATTAGTATAGAAACTTTATTCATTCGAAAACATCTACAACAAAATCGGAAACTTTTAAAAAACGATAAAATAGTTGATATTTCCCTATTGAAAATAGACAAATCCATATTTTTTGAATAAAATCGAATAGAAATGAAAATTCAACCAATACTTCTGGGAATAATTTGGCTATTTTTTTCCTGCCAGGAAAGAAAATCTGAAAACAAACTGCAAGATATTACAAAGAATAAAATTTCAATAAATCAAGAGACTTTGAATTTATTGAAAGAACCTCCAGCTAACATAACTTCTCCAAAAGGGATGGTATGGATACCCGGAGGAACATTTGAGCAGGGTGCAGAATCATCAGATGATATGGCGATGAAACAAGAAAAACCTATCCATCCCGTGGCTGTTGATGGTTTTTTTATGGATGAAACTGAAGTAACAAATGCTAAATTCAAAAAATTTATAGAAGCGACGGGTTATATAACCGTGGCAGAACGGGAAATTGATTGGGAAGAGATGAAAAAACAACTTCCTCCCGGCACTCCTAAACCCCACGATTCTATTTTACAGCCAGGCTCTTTAGTTTTCAAAAAAACAAAAAGTAGTGTGCCCAACCTTTATGACTATTCACAATGGTGGGAGTGGAAAATAGGAGCTAATTGGAAACATCCTCAGGGACCAAAAAGTAGTATTGAAAATAAAGATGAATACCCTGTTGTTCACATAACTTACGAAGATGCAGTAGCTTATTGTGAATGGGCTGGAAAGCGTTTGCCCACCGAAGCGGAATGGGAGTATGCTGCTAAAGGAGGATTTACAGATGCTCGCTTCTCCTGGGGTGATGATGAAACCGAACTGTCGAAAAAAGCCAATACTTGGGAAGGAGAATTTCCAAACGAAAATACTGTTGCAGATGGTTTTGAAAATAAAGCTCCGGTGAAATCCTACCCTCCAAATAACTATGGCCTTTATGATATGGCCGGAAATGTTTGGGAAATGACTCAGGATTGGTACAATGCGAATTATTATAAGGAACAATCAGAACAGGAATTAGCCAAAAACCCATTGGGTGCTGAAAAACCTTATAATTCAAATAATCCACAAATACAGGAGAAAGTAATAAAGGGGGGTTCATTTTTATGCAACACCTCCTATTGTGCAAGCTATCGCCCCACAGCAAGGATGGGGAATTCTTTGGATTCATCTCAAGAACATCTTGGTTTTAGAACAGTAGTAACGGCAGAAATGATTTCTGAGAAAGGGTAGAAATTCAATTTATTACTACTTCCATATGAATTTAAACCAAAGAAATTTAACTGAATTAAAACGTTTTTATTAATATTTTAAAAAACAGAAATGAAAAAAATAAATTTACTGCTACTGTTACTGGTGCTGCTCATACAACCGGTTATTGCCCAACAAAATTCTAATAAAGAGTTGGATTGGAAATTGGGTGCGCAGGCCTATACATTTAAAAATTTCACTTTTGCTGAAGCACTGAATAAAATCAGCAGCATTGATTTAAAATATGTAGAAGCTTACCCTGGGCAAGAAATAGGTAATAGCATAGAAGGCACCATGCATTACGGAATGAATGCCAACACCAAAAAAAAAGTGAAGAAACTGTTAAATTCAAAAGGTATTCAATTAGTTGCTTATGGTGTGGTTTCGGGGGAAAACGAAGCAGATTGGAAAGAGCTTTTTGAATTTGCGCAGGATATGGGCATTGATATTATCACCTCTGAACCAGAAAAAGAAGACCTGGATATGGTTAATAGATTGGCAAGAGAATACAATATTAAAGTTGCTTTACACAATCATCCTAAACCTAGCACATATTGGCACCCTAATACAGTACTGGAAGCTTTGGAAGGCAGAGAAAATATTAAAGCTTGTGCCGATGTGGGACATTGGATACGTTCTGGATTAAATCCAGTAGAAAGTTTAAAAAAGCTGGAAGGCCAAATTGCTAGCTTACACTTTAAAGATCTAAACGAAAAAAGCAGAGACGCCCATGATGTGCCTTGGGGAACTGGCATAAGTGACGTAGAAGCGATGCTGAAAGAGCTGAAACGCCAGAAGTTTGGGGGACTATTCTCTATTGAATATGAACATAACTGGGATAATTCCTTACCGGAAATCGAGAAAAGTGTAGATTATTTCAAAAAAATGGTAAAATAACTATAGGATTATGAGTGTAAACTTTCAATATAAAAAACTTCTGAAGGTTTTTTTATATCGTTTCCATCACATATAGGATCTCTGGCTTAGATCCTTTACGGATTCAAAAAGATTACTACTTTCTATATGAAGTACTTTTCTAATCATAAGCCTAGAAATTGGTGATTAAAATTTTTCGATTTAAAAAACCTCCCTAACAATCTAACTTATTGATTTTTATATACTTAAACTTTACACTCTGACCTTCTGTCGGTTGGATATCTCGGATCAAAATGTGCCAGTGATTTCGGTCGGTTAGTGCCACTTTTATCAGGTCAAGGTTATAACCATTCACCATACCGCCTACTATCTGTAGTTTTTGTATATTTAAAATTGTGTTCCCAATGACCTTGTGGATAATCAGAAAATGCGCATACACAATCATCATGCCCATCACCCATTCGCCCCATTCATCGGTGTTAGAAGAGTAGCAGGGGAACCCATATTTCTGGTGGACCTGAGATTCCAGTCCCCTGCATCAGCTAACATTTGGTATTCTACAGAAAAGGCCAATCCCGCTCTTTCAAAAATGTGTTCGATCTTGGAATAAAAAATAATCCCGCTATTGCTTTAAGGAACCTAGGCGCATCTTGCATCCATTGATCTGTAAATTTATTTATAAACTTGAGATGATAGGAGGAAAATTGTTCTTTGTAAAATTATGTCAATAGCGTTCATTATATTCATTTTAATCTTCATAACTAATAGGTACCCCACATCCATTACTCGAAAAATATAAACATAATAATCTCCCGCTTAATGATGGTTAATTTTGACGATCCAGTCGTTCAGTTCCTTTCCATTAGAATGTGTCCCCCAATCACCCTGGTTTTCAGTTTTTAGAATTTGAGCCATAGAAAAAAAACAATACTAAAATCAGGGATAAAATATTTCTACTTTTTTATCTCATTAAGATTTTGCACTTTATTGTCTAATTGTAAACTACACCTGATTTTTTTAAATGTGAAGATTTTAAAATTCACCTATTAGAGTTATCAGAAGATAATTGATTTCTGAAAGTAGTGCGCAATTGTTTTAGATTGCGCACTTTCTCATTCTTCAAACAACATCTGTTTCACCTGGCGTTGGGATAGGATATAATCCATCTTCTCCCGGTGCAGTAGGAGGAGTAGACTTCCAAGTCACCTCTTTTGGCATTAAGACTTTATCTGATTTTAAGGCTTCTTCCCAGTTAATTATTTGACCCGAGTAGGTAGCCATTCTTCCCATAATGGCGGTCATGGTACTTTTTGCGCCATTTTCCGCATCACTAATTACTTCGTTGTTTCTTATAGAAGCGAATAGTTTATCGTGTTCTACCTGGTATGGATTGGGATCCCTGCGGTTTCTATATTCAAAAATGTTGTTTCCTTCCAGATCTGTGATGCTGGCTGCTCCTGCATCATTCATATCAATAGTTCCTTTGGTTCCCTGGAAGGCTTCTCCCACTTTGGACCAGGTTCCAGGTTGATGACGGCACTGGCTGGATATCACAGCACCACTTGGATATTTAAATTCTACAAAATGATGGTCAAAAATCTCCCCGTGCTCCGGCCCTGTTCTTACAAGACGACCACCCATACCCTGGGCAGAAACGGGATAATCGCCAATAAACCAGTTAGCAACATCTATATTATGTATGTGCTGTTCTAGGATATGATCTCCGCAAAGCCAATTAAAATAATACCAGTTTCGCATTTGGTACTCCATTTCACTCTGACCCGCCTTTCTGGGATTTACCCAAACCCCAGCACTGTTCCAGTACACCTGACCAGAAAGTATCTTCCCAGCTTCATTCTGTTTAATCTTATCTGCAATTGCCAGATAGTTGTTCTGATAACGGCGCTGTAAACCTACTACTACATTCAGCTTATTTTCTTTGGCAACCTTTGCCATTTCCAGTACTTTTTTTATTCCTGGTACATCGGTAGCCACTGGTTTCTCCATAAATACGTGTTTCCCTGCATTAACGGCGTACTCAAAATGATACGGCCTAAATCCCGGTGGAGTAGCCAAGATGACCACATCGGCCTGATCTATGGCCTTTTTATAAGCATCAAATCCTACATACCGATGTTTATCCTGAACGTTTACCCTTTTACTTCCTTCAAATTCCTTTTGAAGGCTTTGTAAACTTCCGCTCAACCTGTCTTCAAAAGCATCGGCCATAGCCACCAGCTCCACATTCTCATCGGCTTTCAAAGCCTGGTTAGCCGCTCCTGTGCCCCTACCTCCACAACCTACCACCGCAAGCTTTAAGGTTTTATCATTAAAGACATTGGCCATTGCGCTCATTTTCATACCAGGTAACAACATTCCCGCTGAAAAAAGGGCTGTATTTTTACAAAAATCTCTTCGGGAAGACTGTAAGATAGATTTCTGTTTATTTTTAAAATTATTCATGATTCTTGTTTTAAAGTTAAAGGGATCTTGGACCCCAAAATGTTTCATAATCAGTTATTTCAGGCGGATGTGGAACTCTAATAACCCTGAACCCCACATAGGGAGCATCTGTATTCCACCATTTACTTTTAGGGAACTGGGGATCACGCATTTTCCAGTTTTCAATTGACCCCAAGCGTGCTGCGCTTCTAAGAAATTCAGCATCATCATAATAGGATCCTCCCCTGACAGATCGCGGATATTCCTTTACAGGAATTTCCAGCGGATTTTCTGTAATGGACTCTCTGTTGCTGTAGGCCTCGGGCAGGTATTGATCCAAAGTCCATTCCGCCACATTTCCATACATATCATAAAGTCCCCAGGGATTCGGTTTTTTTTGACCTACCTTATGATAGGAATCATCGCTATTTTTATAATACCAGGCGTATGACTCCAACTCCTCCACATTATCTCCAAAATGAAAAGCTGTGGTGGTCCCGGCCCGGGCAACATATTCCCACTCGGCCTCAGTGGGCAGTCGATAAAAATGGCCTGTTTTTGCTGAAAGCCATTCACAGAATTTAGAAGCTGCATAATGGGTAACATTACCAACCGGCATATCCTCCCCGGTACCCATACCCAGGCTCATATCTACATAGGGAATAGTAGCACCAGAAACAGCATCTATCTCTATATCCACATCAGTAGCTTTTGAAGATGAAGCAACATTATCTATCGCCCTGTTCACAAATAAATTGTATAACTCCCAGGTGATTTCATATTTAGACATCCAAAAAGCATCTATTTTCACTTTGTTCGCAGGACCTTCATCTTCAAAGCGATTTTCTTCTTTCTTGGGACTGCCCATTATGAATGTTCCGGCAGGAATGGCTACCATCTCGATAACCAAATCAGATCCTGATATTTCCTGGGTGTAATTTTCCAGGTCTTGCTGTTGGGAAAATCCTACTGTTGTAAAAAACAGAAGTAGTACAATCAACAGCTTATCTCTAAATTTCATTTTTGTATGTTACGATTTTTTTAAAATAAGCAATAGGTTGGTATTCTTGATTTATATTATAAGTGAGTCAATTCTACTTTTTTGAATTCTACTTCTGCTCCTTCTGCCTGCAAGGCGATATGACCGCTTTTTGCTGTTGAATTAAAACCTTCATTGACCAGGTCACCATTAACCCACACTTTAATAGTATCTCCACGGCATTCAACGACCATATTATTCCACTCCCCCAAAGGGTTCTCAGAATCATCGGTTAAATTCTTTATCCGCCGCTCCTTACCTTCGGTGATGCCCCAGTTTTCTTTGGGACCCCGACGCTCTTCCATATTGGGCACTTCAAGGTTTTCTACAATACACCAGAAATCACCCGCATTCTCATGCATCATCTGTACTTCAATTGATTGTGGGAACATATCATATAAAGCACGTGGGGTAGATGCGTGAACCAGTACACCACAGTTTCCAGGTTCACCTGGAAACCGGTATTCTATATCCAGTTTATAATTTTCATATTCAGCATCTGTGATTAAATGCCCCCGTGGATCACCAAGGCTTACCAACATTCCATCCCGAACAATAAAGGGATTTTGAGCCTGCGGCCCCTCATCCATTTCAGGAACATCCACATGCCAGCCCGAAAGGTCTTTCCCATTAAATAAACTATAGGTGCCCGAGCTTTTCTGCTTCTGGCTTTTGCAGGAGAACACTAAAAAAGAAAGAATAAAAACTGTTATAAAATTTTTCATTGATTAAAAATTTCTAATTATATACAACTCTTTTAATGACTATGATTTTTTTGCATAATCTATATTAGCTTCTTGATTTTATTTTTTTTTCAGCCATAAGTTTTTCCACAACTGTATGTAATTTCTCAGGGTCATTTTTATACTTCTCAAGATCCACAATCTCTACCTTTCTAAAATCGGTTGGATGACTCTCACTTTGAAGTGAAATAGTACCTCGATCCAGTAATTTTCCATCATCTGTTTGTGGCTTTTCATAACGCATTACTTCTTCTCCATTTACATAATGCACAATGAGGGAATCCCTTAACACCAGAACTTCCGCCCTAACCCATTGGTCACCGGGGAAGGTTTTGGAAGTTGAGTTTGTACAATGTATTTTTATTAATTCCCCATTCATGACAAATTGCGTTCCCGGTGTGCACAGGTTTACTGTAGGACGTTCATTTTTACCATTACCTCCCAAAAGCTGCACTTCAATAGAATTTGGAAAATCCTGATCCCTCTCCATTGTTTCGGGATCCTGTCCGTGAATCATAATTCCGTTATTACGATAGGCCCAAGCCCCGGGGTTATTCTTTACCTGATCCCCAACAAAACGATACTCCACTCCAATTAAATAGGAAGAAAATGGCTTTTCGTAAAATATGTGACCGAATTTACTATCAAACCCATTTCCGTATTCATCATATCTAATCTGAAGAATGCCGTCCTGAACTTTAAACGTATTAGCGAAATTATCACCAAGCTCATGTCCCCGCAATTTAACCCTCCAATTATCAATGTCTTCTCCATTGAATAATTGTTGCCATTTCGGTAAATTTTTGGATGCGCATCCAAAACAAATAAAAGCTGTAGCAAAAATTAAAATTGCTGAAAACTTATGGAATTGAATTTCGTTCTTCATTTTATTTTTTAGTTTTCAATTTGAATTAAAGATTTTACGTTTTTCTATATCTATCCGATTTTTACTTAAAAATAACCTTCTCTAATAGCAGCAGCCATAAAAGATTATATTGTTTACAGAATAATTTTATTCTCTCTCGATATAAGCTTTTAGGAATAAAGGATTTTTATCTTAACCACATCATCTGATGATTAAAGACTTGGCTCTATACCTTCCTAATTTGTCCTGGCAAATTCATAAGCAGTGTTTTTATTCGTTAATTGTAATTTTTAAAAATATACTGTTATAAAAGAAATTTACAAATTATCAATTTAATAGTATTATGATAGTTATTCATTAAACACATTTAATGAAACAACTGTTCAGAATTCAGTAATTTCTGAGAAAATCCCGGACCGCTCCAATGTAATTCTAAAGAAGAAGCACCTTTCTTCCCACGAGCATAAATAACCTGAATAGGATGAAAACCCTTCTCCAAATAGATCTTGGATGATATATCGGATCCCGAACGATATCCTTTACCAGCATCAATCACAGTAGCTTCGTGAATCCTCAACAAGGCCCCACGGTCGGTTTGCAATGTAAAGCTGTATTCACCAGTTTGCGGTACTTCAATTAAACCACTATATTCAATAACTAAATCGACCGGACTAGTCACTTCAAGATGGATACCCTTACTTGTGCCCATTTTTACAGGACTTTCTTTTATTGTATTTATATCAGGTGTCCAGGGAGTGGCAACCTCAAAAACACGATAACGAAGACCCGGATTAGCCCCATAAGACGATGCCAATGCCGGCATAGGAACATCATCATAAGGACGCATCGCCGTGGAATTGGGACGCCGAATCCGTAATACACGATCCTGCATTCTTTGTTGAAGTTTTTCAAAGTATTCACTATTTTCTGCCAAGTCATTTGTTTCCCCCGAGTCTATCCGAGTATCATAAATACGGAACTTATCCTTTGCAGATTTTATGTCATAACGAATACCCTTATATCCATCAAGATAGATAACCTGCATCTCTCCCCGAAATTCGCTTTGATGGCTGGAATAAAAATCCGAATAAGCAGGCGTATACCCATCCTGTTGGTATTCAATATATACAACGCCAGCTTCACGATTACCACTCCTCGTTAGGATTGGCAATAGTGAATGACCATCAGTACGGGCAGGCGCAGGAATTCCTGCTAACTCCGCAAAAGTTGGCATCCAATCATAAAAAGCTGATGGGGTATCATTTCTTTTGCCAGCAGGAATATGATTGGACCATTTAACTATGGTTGGCATACGTATCCCACCTTCCCAGGTATCCCGTTTTATTCCGTCAAGGACACCATAGCTATCAAAAAAAGTAGGATCATAATCCCCATATCCATAAGACTCTTTATGAGGTCCATTATCTGAAGTAAAGACTATTAAAGTCTCATCAGTAATATTCAAGTCCTCGAGGAGCTTCATTATATCCCCAACGGCATTATCTATCCGGCGCACCATACTCGCATGTCGCTTTTGTTGAACAGGCCAATCCTTTGCGGCATAATCAGGATGGAAATAATCATCAATGCTTTCTTCCGCAGTATTAATAAAATGTCCCGGTTCCCCAATCCACTGAACTCCCCCCTCAAGTCCTCCTCCTTCAGGATATGGGGAAGGTGCTACTTGTAGACCTGCATGTGGCGTATCATAAGCCAAATACAGGAAAAAGGGTTGCTCTGGCTTATTTTGTTCCTGATTCATAATCCATTTTTTTGCCGCAGCTGTAAATAAATCGGTGGTATAGGATCCCTCAAGCTGATCAGAAATCTCAATATTGCCATGGTACAATTCCATTGGAGGCCGCTCACGTACCTTGTGGGCAGGATAGTGATTATGCCCATCTCTATGCCGCACATATCCAAAAAAATGATCAAAACCCCGTTTTGTAGGATAAGCCTCCCAGGATTCAGGACTGTCTCCCTCTAGCCCCTGCAACCCCCATTTCCCCACCAAAGCGGTAGCATAGCCAGTTTGTTTCATCACAGAAGACAATGTGGGATTATCCGATAGAGCCTTATCGAATTGGTTATTTCTAACATTGGCATGGCCTTGGTGTACGCCTAACAGCAACGAAGCACGTGATGGAGCACATACCGGCGCAGGCGCATAATGCCTTGTAAGAAGCATCCCTTCACCAGCTAAACGATCTATATTTGGTGTACGAAAATATGGAAATCCTTCTTTAGCACGCTGGTTCTGAAACGTAACCCCTAGGTCCCCATAACCAAGATCATCGGTGAGGATAAAAATGATATTAGGCTTTTTCTTTCCTTCAGGCTGTAACTTATTTTGACAAAATGATTTCGTAGCATTAAAAAGAATAATTATCAGAATTATGTGTGCTATTTTAAATATCATTGATTGTTTATTATGTGAAATAGTACAGAAAATAATCATTCAATGTGCAAATATTCGAACCTGCTTTAAACTTGAATGCTAATGGTCTCCTTTGATCCCTCATTTATTGGCTTAATCTTTTCGAGGACTTTTACCGCTCTTCCTTCTCCCACTTCTATGGTGAAAGGGCCTCGGCTATAAACTTTTGGACTGTAAACAAAGCCTTTTATCCTAAGGATACTAACTAGTTCGTCTGTCTCCTCATCAATTATCCTTACTACCTGGTCAGATCTATTTATCTCCAACTTTGCCAGGTATGCAGCAGGCTTTCTCCCATCATTCTCGGTTTGGGAAATCGTAAGTGGCCAGCCAGGGAAGTGATCATCCGGCTTTGGATTATCTTTATCGGCTAAAAACCTATATGCATCCATTTTAATAGTCCTATCCTTTGGGTCGAATGTAATGATTCCAAATCCCGAAGATTTATTCTGGGCTTGTCGATATCTGTTTTTATCCTGATAATTATCCAGGGGATTCCCTACCGCATAAACGAAATTAACATTCCCAAAACCATCTGGGTAAATCCCGGTATTGGGCAAGCCATGTTCGGGTCGGTTAGTATAAGGAATATTTATTAAGTCGGGCTGACCCCAACGGATATAGCCAGTAGAAATAGCCGGGGTACAATAGGTCCAACCACCATCTTTAGGTTCATCAATGCCATATTGCACGATATATGGTAAGTGTTGGTCACCGTTGATATGAAAGGTGCACGCCTTTCGCACCAGCCGGAGCACCCCGTCCCGCTGTTTTTTCGGCCAACCACCGGAATCCATATCCCCATGCAAAAACATTTTCTCCGCACCATGGTGGGTGCTCACATTACAGAACAGGGTCTGTGACAATAATACTTTCATGCTGGCCCCCTGCCAGTCTCCCACCCAATGCTCCAGAAACTGCATTTGGTTTACACCCAAGAGGGTTAAATTCCGGTCTTCCAGTTCACCCTCTGATACAGGTTCAGTAATATGGTCCAACCGACCCTCACCCGACCGAACTAAATCCGGCCCGGATTTAAACATGCGGTCACTGATTATGGCAAAACTCACCTGCCCATAAACCAGATCGGTATACCAGGTTTCCATACCTGTGTATAAAGGTTGGGGATGAAAAGGGGCGGGCAAATGACCGCACTGGGTTTTTGCTACAACATTTAGCATCTGCGGGGTCTGGACATAACCTCCATGATCATCCTGACTTTTTTCCCAATTTTCCAGGGGCAGGGTTTTACCGCCTTCGCCCCAGATATTCCCGTGGAATACATCATGATCGTCTGGCGTGCAAATGGTAGGACGGTCACGCATCATATTTCCGAATGCCCAACCAAACATATACCATTTTCCCAGGTAACTCAAAACAGAGGTCCGTTCAGGGGCACGTTTGATAGGATACCCGCCATTGCCCTCGTACAACTGGTCTCCCGAAAAATACAACATGTCCGGGTCATGTTTTTTTAAGTTAACAAGCAAAGGACTGTAGGGATAACCGCCCCACTCCTGGCAGGTGAGTCCACCAAATCGCAACGGCCTCCCATCAGGCTCCTGCCTTACCGTTCCACCGTAGGTATAGGTTTGACCATTATTCCTATAGACCAACTGGTAAGGAACTGCCTTCCCTGCATCCCAATTATTTATCCTAAAATGAGCCGTATAGGCATCCTTAGAGATATTCTCCGTGGCCGCCTCCTCCCATACATTACCATTCTTGAACTGCAGCCCTACCTCTTGGCTATCACCTGCACCTAATGGCGGCATTTGAGCCATTAGATTAAGCGTCCCTTTTGACAAGGTATGCATGGCCCACAAAATTGGGCCAAAACTGTTTTCCGGTCTAGAGGCCAATTTCGAGCCGGTCAGGCTAAAATTCTTGAACCAAAAATTGGCACCTCCTTTTTCATGAAAATTGTTTACCAATGCTACCAGGCCTTCTAAGTTTGCCTTTAATTCATAGGCAAGACTGGTAGATTTGCCGTCCTTGCCCCTACAGGTCAAAGTCAATTGAGTGGTAGTGCCATTCCCAGCACCTTCAATCGACAAAGAAAAAGTTGAAAAGTCAAAACCTTTGGGAAGTGACTTGGTTTTTTCTCCAATAAACAAACCTTCTTGCAATGAAACACCGGCTCGTAATCCTTTCCCATAATAACAGGCAGCCTTGATGTCAGGGTCAATTTCATCTTTGATGCCAAGGCTGAAGCCAGCCGATCCGGTTTGGTTCCTATTGGGGGAGGTGGCCAAGAGACCCAAATCCGTAGTGGCTTTAAATTCTCCATTGCCCCCATGGAGGATGGTCGTCAATAAATTGACCCTAGAGTTGGGGACATTACCAGTACACTCAATTCGCCCTGCCTTTAATTGCCAATCCTCCATTGGGATAGACCAATATTTTTCTCCGATCCAAATTCGGTCCGGTGTGTTTGCAAAATCATTTACCAAACCTTGCTCCAGTTGACTAACAGGCTTAATGGCGGCTAACGCAGCAGGACCACCAGCCAAAGCCAAAGAGGCCGATGCAACTGAAATACCAAATTCCCTTAGGAATTTTCTTCTATCATTTTTTTTCATTACTGTTCTAAAATAATTAATTTCCTAATAATAATCCAGTGGAAAATCCAACATGAATGGCTAAATCTAATACACAAATTCTATTTACTAAACCTCCAAAATTTTAAAGGATTAATGGCATTTTTTTTACTAGACACGGATAAAAGTGTATGTCTCGTTTTTTTCTTATTTACTTCAACTCAAGTTGTTCAATTTGACCATAATCCACACCTCGAATTTTTTCAAAGGTTAAGATCATTTCTTCCAGTTTCTCTGGGTTCTGCTCAGCAAGGTTTGTTTTCTGCCCTTGATCATATTTTATATTGTAAAGTTGATATCTGTCTGAATTGCCCAGTTCAATATCCACCTGCTTATTCACTGCAGGCCCTTCATAAGGAGGGATCATTATCCAGTCATCCTTTATTAAAGCTGTTCTGGAAGTAGCTTCAATAATAAGAACTTCCCTACCCTCTTCTTTTTCTCCCTTGAAGACATCCAACATTTTTTTGCTATCTGTGCCTTGAACGCTTTGACCAACAAGTTCACCTAAGGAACTTAATAAATCCACCTGGCTTACAAGAGCATCAGAAACCCCAGGAACAATCCTGCCTTTCCAATATGCTATAAATGGAACCCGCGTACCCGCCTCAAAAAGGCTGTATTTCCCGCCCCGGAATGGCCCAGAAGGGGTATGATCCCCAATTTTTTCTACGGCGTCATCACGATAACCATCATTTAGTACAGGCCCATTATCACTGGAGAAAATGATAAGTGTGTTCTCTAATACCCCTTCCTCTTCCAAAGTCTTCATAAATTCACCGATAGCCCAATCGGCCTCGACTACTGCATCACCCCTGGGACCCATACCAGAGGAACCCACAAAACGAGGGTGCGGAGTACGTGGCACGTGGGGCTGCTGCAAAGCATAGTAAAGGAAGAATGGTTCTTCTTTATGTTCTTTCACATATGTCTGGGCCTTCTCCAGAAAGTCATCCGCCATATCAACATCGCTCCATTTAGCACTTTCGCCGCCCGTCATATATCCAATTCGAGGAATCCCATTAATTATACTGTTATTATGGCCATGATGCCAATCCATTGTAAGCAATTCCGGATTCTCTTTCCCGGTCGGCTCTCCAGTAAAATTATCTCGATAATCAACCTGAATAGGGTCTTCGGGATCTAACCCTACAACAAATCTGTTTTCAATATAAACCGTAGGCACTCGGTCTTGAGTTGCAGCCATTATATACGAATAATCGAAGCCGACTTCATTAGGGCCAGGCGACACCTCCTCATTCCAGTTTGTATTGCCGTTGCCCAATCCCAGATGCCATTTGCCAACAATTCCCGTATGGTAACCTTTGCTCTTAAGAACCTTTGGTATAGTCACCTGATTGGTGTCAATTAGCAATGGTGCGGTACCTGACAGTATCCTTGCGTTTTTATTCCGCCAGGGATAAACTCCGGTTAATAACCCATA
The DNA here is from genome assembly GCF_017579965.1 of Salegentibacter sp. BDJ18. Classification (NCBI taxonomy): domain Bacteria; kingdom Pseudomonadati; phylum Bacteroidota; class Flavobacteriia; order Flavobacteriales; family Flavobacteriaceae; genus Salegentibacter; species Salegentibacter sp. BDJ18. The sequence continues at coordinate 347,475 of NZ_JAFLQX010000003.1, read as the reverse complement.
ACGGCTAGGCGTGCAGGTAGCTGATGCAGCATAACCCCGTGTGAAGCGCAATCCTTCCCGAGCTAAATTGTCCATATGGGGTGTCTTCAGCTCGGTGGCCCCATATGCCCCAACATCCCCATAGCCTAAATCATCCATGTAAATGATAACAATATTTGGTTTTTCCACCTGTTTATCTCCTTTTTCATCTTTATTTCCGGCAAGAAAATTACAGGAACAAAGAGATAGAAAGAAAAGAAAGAAAAACGAATAATCTATTCTGAAAAAGTTCATGTTTTTTAAAATTAATTTTGGGTGTTTAAATTTTGAAGTGGAACTTTGGTCAAAATTATATCAGTACCCAGGATTTTGTTCTAGGTTGGGATTAATACTCACCTCATTTTGAGGAATAGGCCATAAATAGTCGACCTGTGCCCTAAAATTCCTGGTCATTACATACCACCGATCAAAAGGATGCGGTTCTCCATCTTGTGTCTGCATCCTTTCGGCATCTGGAAACGGAGCTCCATAAAAAGCTCCACTTAATTTAGTTTCGGCGGTTCCCCAGCGAAGCAAGTCCCAGTAACGTAAGCCTTCAAAAGCTAGCTCAACCCGACGTTCATTCCTTAAAATTGTTCTTAATTCATTAGGATCAGTGGTTGTAATAGGTGGCATATTCACAGAAGCCCTCCCTCTTACTTGGTTAATAGTTGCATCAAGCAAACCTTGATCAATTGGATCTCCAGTCTCCAATTTAGCTTCCAAATAACTCAACAGCACTTCTGCATAACGAATTATGGGCATATTGGCTCCTGAATTTCGCAGTCCCCCGGTAAAATTAAAATCCATCATCTTTTCAATTCCGTACCCTGTTTGGGTTGCTTGCTTACCAGCACCCAATTGATCAGGTGAAGAGGTAGAATCTGGATGGGTTATATATCTGGTAGTTGGTGTAAGTCCTTCCCCGTTGAACAAAATGGTATAGTCCAAACGCGGATCCCTATTGGCGGCTTCATTTTTTGGATCGTACCTGGGATCTGTATGTGAAAAAGGAGTACCGTCTATAAACTCATATGACATGACTAAATCACCCAACGGATTGAAAATATGCCACCCACCTAGTACGGCAGGCCACATATGTTGAAACATTGAATTTGAGGCCTCATTTTCCACATATTGAGCACTAAAAATTATTTCATCACTATTTTCATTTGCTACTGTAAAAATAGAACTATAATCAGGATCAATAATATTCTCGCCCAAATCAATTATCTCTTTGTAAACAATAGCAGCTTCAGGAAATAGGTCTTCAGCAAGAAGAGCTCTTCCCAAATAACCAAGAACCGCTTGGCGCGTCAATCTACCCATTTGACCACTAGGAAGTTCCCCATGCGTTGGAAGGACGGAAGCAGCGGATCGTAATTCATCTATAACAAATTGCATCACTTCATCTTTGGACGTACGAGTAATAGTATTAGCTTCTTCTGGAGTGATTGTCCCTGTCACAAAAGGTACAGCACCCCAATATTGAGCTAAATTGAAATATTGTACGGCCCGTATAACCTTAACTTCACCAGAAAATCGTGCCTTTTTACTTTCCTCCATAGAAACGCTTTCTATATTTTCCAAAAAATCATTGCTTCTTGCAATCTTTCTGTAGCTGGCTTGCCAGGCAGAACTAACAAAACCATTAGTCGCTGTATTTGTACCGTTAGATAATCTGTGAGTAGGTGCGTTAACGCCCCTCCTATCAAAAGCGTTGTCAGATGCAAATTCAAGGAACATTACACCTGTATAGGACCACCAATCGGTTAAATTGACAGACGGGCTGTTAATGTTCATCGTTCCACGATAAACACCAGTCAAGGCTAATAATGCATCGTTTTCATCTTGCCAGAACGTTTCGGAAGCGAACTGATCTAGTGGATCTTTTTCCAATTCTGCTTCGCAAGAAGTAAGGATAACTGCCAGTAACAGAATAATTATATAATTATTTTTCAACATGATTATTATATTATTTTTCAACATGATTTTGATCTTTTAAAAATTGACATTCAAACCAATAGTATAATTAGCAAAAATAGGGTAGAATCTTCCATTGGTATTTATTTCCGGATCCCAACCTTGCCTATAATTATTCCAAGTGTAAAGGTTCTCACCTGAAGCATATATCCGTAAATTTTCGATTCTTAAATTTTCAAGTATATTTGAAGGAAATCTATACCCAACCTGGACATTCTTTACTCGTACATATGAAGCATCAGGTAGCCAGAAGGTAGATAACTCAGTATTAGGCGTACCTGAATTAGGGATTAATTCATACCTTGGGTACGCAGCATTAGGATTAGGATTTTCAGGTGCCCAACGATCCATCATCCATCTCTGAACAGATGCCGTATTGTTGAATGCATATCCTGCATATCCTTGAAGTCTACCCACTGCATCTGCAACACCTTGTAGTAAGACACTGAAATCAAAGCCTTTATATTCTGCCCCAAAGGCCATCCCAAAATTATATTTAGGAATACGGCTTCCCAATATACGTCTGTCATAAGTGGCATCTACTTGTCCGTCTGGTACTCCTTCAGGACCGCTTATATCCCGGTATCTTATATCTCCCGGCTGTGCATTCGGATTAACTCTTGACATATCAGGCCAAGAGGCTACATCATTCTCATTCCCAAACAACCCATCGGCAACATACCCATAGTAGGTTTGCATTGGATGCCCAATAAATAAATCAGTCCCATTACCAACCAATCCATTCTCTTGTTCAATGTTACCCACTCCTAAATCCAGAACTTCGTTGTTAATTATAGAAAAGTTGGGGCTTATACGAAAACTAAAATCGTTGAAATATTTACGATAATTTGCTTCAAACTCCCAACCTGAATTACGTAAGCTACCTGTATTGGTTTCAGACATGTCTTTTCCCAAGACCATAGACACACTAGAAGAAGGTTGATATAGGATATCGTATGTTTTCCTATTGAAGTAGTTTACGCTAACGTCTAAATCGCCATTTAAGATGCTAAGATCAATTCCGGTGTTGAAGGACCTCGTGGTTTCCCAATGCAACAGGGAGTCGGTTAATCTTGTAGCTGCAACTCCGGTTTGATATGTGCCGCCAAAAGGATAACCATAATCTGCAGATAAAATGTTTTGATATGGATAATTTCCTATATTCTGGTTTCCTACTTCTCCAAAGGAAGCCTTCAGTTTAAGGTCAGTAACTCTAGGTACAGAAAAGAAATCCTCTTCCGAGATTCTCCATCCAAGGGCTACTGACGGAAATAACCCGTATTTATATTCAGTCGGAAATTTTGACGATCCATCGTACCGCACAGTACTTTCAAATAGATATTTATTAGCAAAGTCATACCTAACCCGTCCAAAGACCGACTGTAGAGCCCATTCAGTGGCAGTTCCATTTATCCATTGACCATCCGTATCACCCGTATTAATCTCTTGCAAACTATTCCCTTGAAGATATCGGAATCCACTCATAGTCTCCCAATGGCTCGTTTCGAAGGAATAACCACCTAAGACGTTAAAAGTATGATCTCCAAATACCTTATCATATTCCGCAAATGCCTGAACCGTTGCATAATAAGAGTTATCGTTTATTTGAGTCAATTCAGTAGGACCTAGTAGAATTTCTTCATTGAGTTGTTGTGAGGCTAGAAACCTTTTTTGGAGCCTTGTTTCCCGATTATAACCTCCTATGAGGGATAATTTTAAATCGGATAGCACCTGCCAATCAAGACGCATGTTTGCATTTAAAGAATAAGGTTTATCATAGTAAAAGGATTCACTTCCCATATAGGAAATAGGCGTTCCCATTGCCGCATGTCCAACTCCAAAATAGCCGTTGGAAAGTCTTCCTGCATAAATAGATGGCACCCTTACAACTTCACCGATAATTTGATCCATTGTAGTAAACTCTATACCTGCAGGAGGTGCGGGTTCATTAATTATTTCATTTGCTCCGGATAACCGGGTAATAAGCGTTAGATTTTCACTAAGTTCATTAGTTAGGTTCAGCCGCAAATTATAACGGGAGTAATCATTTCGCTCTAAAAGGCCCTTCTGGTTAAGGTACCCCAATGAAACCACGTATTGGCTAGTTTCATTCCCCCCACTAACTTGCAGATTGTGAGAAGTCTGAATTGGATCTCTTGAAAAAACTTCTCCTATGAAATCAGTATTTGGAAAGTTGTCTGGATTATTTCCCTCTCTAAAGTTCTGGATATCTTCAGGAGTGAAAACAGTATTCCCAATTGCTTCATTATAAAGTTCGGCATATTCCCAGGAGTTCACAAGATCTGGAAGCTCTGTCGCTCTCTGGACCCCAACATAAGCATTATAAGTAATACGGGTTCTACCTTCTCTACCAGATTTTGTTGTTACCAAGATAACCCCGTTAGCTGCCCTGGAACCATAGACAGCAGCAGTTGCAGCATCTTTTAAAACAGATACACTTTCCACATCATTGGGATTTATATCATTCATACTTCCTGGAATACCGTCAATTAACACCAAAGCAGACGGATCGGCCCCAAAGGAACCAACCCCACGAACAGAGATATCTCCAGCACTATAACCGGGCCTGCCTGAGCGCTGAATAATTGTAACCCCTGGCATTTGTCCTGTTAAAGCTTCTGATAGCCTTGTAACGCTACGGTTCTCCATATCTTCTGAATTTACTTGTGAGACAGCCCCTACAACGCTTCCTCTTTTTTGAGTTCCATACCCCACAACCATTACTTCATCCAATGCCTGTGCGTCCTCCTCCATTTGGACGTTCATAGTTGTATTGCCTTCAGCAGTTTTTCTCGTAGTTTGCATACCTACATAGGAAAAGATTAAAACGGCATCATCTGAACTTACTTCAATATTAAAATTTCCATCAAAATCTGTCATTACCCCATTATTTGTTCCTTCTTCTTGAACAGTAACACTTGGCAGCGGCATCCCATTTGAATCTGTAACATTTCCTTCTATATTCATTTGAGGTTTAGATTTTTTTACCTTATCCCTGTTTACCGGTAAGTCCTCAGTAATTGCAATATTATTTCCCAAAACCTCAAAACTAAATGGTGTCTCTGTAGATAGTGACGTTAGTATTTTCGCTAAATCTTCATCCTGAAAAGTATACTTACCGGTAAGTTTAGTTTCAACATCTATTTCATTTCCATAAGCAAATTTAAAATCACTCTGAGACTCTATTTCTAATATTAATTCCTTAAGACTGGGATTGTCCAGAACGAAAGATATTTGGGCAGAATTACCAATTATTGGGAGGCAAAAAAACAATGTAAATAATAGTCTTTTCATATTAAATTATTTAAATTTGGAAATTAAAGTAGCCGCTCGATTTTTTACATCGATGTTACTTCTTGATTATAAAAAAGAGTTCTCTATTTGATCGTGGCGGACTCTTTTTTTATTTTTTTAAAATTTGTACTTCTTTAGTCTTAGGATTCATTTCATATTTAGTGTTATTTATAATTGATAAAATATTTAATACTTGTTTTAGGGAATCAGATTTATTTACCCTAAGAGTTATGCGCTTATTTTTTGTATAGGTGTTTTTCTGAAATTCACAATTAAATCTATCTTCAAGGAAATCCAGTAATTTTTCGAGCTCAATATTATTTACATCAATAAATTCATTCCCTGTTTCAAAAGAGAGGTCAGTTTCAAATTTCTCTATAAAAATTTTGTCCTTTTCATACACAAAGCTTTCACCAGGAATTATCGCCCAGGACTCTAATCTTCCCTTTACAGAAACCAAGACTTTCCCTGTATATAGCGCAATTTTAGCATCTTTTAAACCGCGTTTTTGGTTAACGGTAAAAGAGGTTCCCAAAACTGTAGTAGTAGTAGTGGCGGTCTTTACTTTAAAAACCTTCATGCTATCTTTTACAACCTTAAAAAAAGCTTCTCCAGTTAAACTTACTCCCCGAGTATTTTCAAACCTTTCTTTATAATGAATTCCTGAATTTGGTTTTAAAAGCACCAGGCTTCCATCGGGTAAAGTAATCTCTTTATCTAAAGAAGAATTATTGACCACCTGAATGTTTGGATTGTAAACATTAAGAAAAAAATATCCAGTAAATATAACCGCCAAAACAGCAGCTGCTCCGAAAACTTTATAAGAAAGGGTTCTCTTTCTTTTCCAGCTTCTTTTGGAAATACGTTTTTTAAACGCCTTCCATGAAACTTCAACTTCAGTTTTGGGAACCTCCTTACAATCGGCTTCCCAAGACACTTCCATTTTATTCTCTATGTCAGATTCGTAATTATTCACCTTTTTTGGTAAGGGTTTGTATTACTATAACAATTGAGATTTTATAAGTTCCTAATATTTTTAAATATTTTTTAGGATTCACACAACTCTTCTTTAATATAATTATGAGCGAGATAGATATGATTTGCTATAGTTTTCTTAGATATTCCAAGGGAAACGGAAATCTCCTCATAAGTAAGGTTGTCTATTTTGTGTAGTAAAAAAATGTTTTTCCTTTTAGGGGGAAGCTTTTCAATGATAAGTCTCAACTTTTTTATATTAGTGTTTTTAAACTCCACCCCCTCTGTTTCTTCATTTTTAGGTAGGTAGATCTCTTCAATTTGGGCTACAGTCTTAGCTTCCCGTTTTAAATGGTTAAGAATAAGATTTTTGCAGATGATGAAAATTTGCTGATCTAGGGAAACATTATCCTTCAGCTGGTCTCGATTCTCCCAAATTTTAAGGAAAGTTTGTTGTACAAAATCATCAGATTCCATAGTAGCAGAATCAAATTTTTTAGAAAACCAATAAAGTTTTGAATAATAGATTTTATAAACCTTTTCAAGTGAATTTATATCCCCACTCTTGAGAGCTCTCACTAAAAAATAAGTATCCCCTTTTTCCATTGGAACTGAAAATTAACTAACCATTAATTTTATAAACTTAACAAAAAATTAGTGAAACGGTATATTATTAGGTTATATTTTGTGACCTTAATTAAATTTTCACGTTATATTCTAAAATATATAATTCAGATCCGACGTTGTTAAATTTGTCTAAAGAAGAGAGAAACTTATTTTATAATAAATGCCGGAGGGGAAAAAATAATAACAATCATTCTTCCAACATACATAAATGCAACATAATCCAAACCAAATATGGACATAGTAGGTTAAGGGAAAGATTTTAATTCAATCACTAAAAAAACATATCTTTTTTAGTGAGTTATTACAATTAAAATAGCTGAGCTAAAAGAGTGGCAGTGGTTGTAACTAAGACTAAAAAATATTAATTTTACCGGACTCCCCCTCCAATACTCGAAAATCCATTTTAACACTCCAAATTTGGTTCTTATCACAGCCAATTTTCTAAAGATCTAATTAAAGGTTTCTTTGGAAAGTTCTTATCAACCTTGTTTATTTTTTTTTTAGTAATTCAAATTGATGCAATTCGTCTTTTAGCTCCATTGAAAAACAAGAAATTCATTCGCTGCCTTTTAATTTGTATACGATTAACGACAAGAAATTACTGCATCAGTATAAAGATTATCTCAAACCTTAAATTATCTAGAATTGTTGTACATATGTTGTACCCAAGGAGAAACAAAAAAGCCTTACATTTCTGTAAGGCTTGATTTTGTTGGTGGTCCCACCTGGGCTCGAACCAGGGACCCCTTGATTATGAGTCAAGTGCTCTAACCAGCTGAGCTATAGGACCAATTCAAGTATTTCAACAATACCCGAATTTTAGGAGTGCAATATTATGATATATTTTTAACTCCTGCAAGGTGAAATGCAATTTCTTAATCGCTAACTCCCTCTCTTTTGGGGAGGGCCGGGGAGGGGCTTTTTTCCTGGCATAACTCTACCAAAACCCCGTGGGAACTTTTAGGGTGCATAAAAGCAACCAGCTTATTATCGGCGCCCTCCTTTGGTTCGGTATTTATAAGCTTAAAACCTTCATTTTCCAGTCGGGCAATTTCAGCTTTAATATCATCTACCGCAAAAGCTATATGATGAATTCCCTCACCGCGTTTTTCAATAAACTTAGCAATAGGACTTTCGGGATTCGTAGCGGCAAGCAATTCAATTTTACTTTCCCCAATTTTAAAGAAAGAGGTGCTCACGCCTTCACTTTCTACCCTTTCGGTTTTATAATGTTCACTGCCTAAAACCGCGTTATAGGTGGCATTGGCCGCTTCAATATCTTTTACTGCAATCCCAATATGCTCAATTTTCTTCATTTTTCATTTTTTAAATAGATGCAGCAAGTTAAACTTCTAATTTTATAAATTCAAAATCGGTAAACTTCTATAAATTTAAAAAGAAAACACAACATCTTTACTCCAATAGGTTCGGTATTACTTAGGTTGCTTTTGAATAAGTTCATTTTGGCCTATCGAAAATTTATGGTGAAATTTGAAGTGAAGTTTCCGTAAAATTTTAGGCTGTTTGAGCCAACATAAATTTTAATGTAAGCAGCAGCTTAATTGGCGAGTTCCTAAAATTTAGGAAACGAGCATAAAAATTTAGATAAAGATTCGTAAGCCTGGATTTTTTTGGTTCGTTTTTTCATCAATGGAAAAAATGAACAAGTCAAATAATTAAGAATAGTATAATTCAAAATTAAGACTTGTACGCATAGTTTTTTACATTTAGGAGTATACCAATTTATTATAGTATTTTTGCCTTATGGAAGAGACAAACAGACAAAAGAAAATAGGAGGAGTTTTGCAGCGCGATCTAGCCGATATCCTGCAAAAGAACCTTAAAGATGCCGGGAGAACAGGAGTAATTATTTCGGTCTCTAAAGTGAAAGTAACTACAGATCTTTCTATTGCGAAAGCTTATATCAGTATTTTTCCGCAAAAACACGCGCAGGAAGTTATAGAGGAAATAAACCTTGGAAAGTCTAAGATAAAACACGAAATGGCACAGCGCACCAAAAACCAGTTGCGAAAAATGCCGGAAATCAATTACTACCTGGACGATTCCCTGGATTATATAGAAGGTATAGAAAAATCTATTAAAGGCGAAGAAAACCCAATAACCGATCCCGATCTACTGGAACGCCGGAAAAAATCTTAATTTGAAGTTCCCCTTCTACATCGCCAGGCGCTATCTTTTTAGCAAAAGCAGCAATAATGCTATTAATATTATTACCATTATTGCCGCCATAGGCGTTTTTGCAGGGGCTTTTTCATTGTTTATCGTACTCTCGGGTTTCGCCGGATTGAAGGATTTTAGCCTTTCGTTTTCCAATAAATTTGACCCTGATTTAAAAATTCTCCCGTCAAGCGGAAAAACCTTTCAGTTCCCTGACAACAAAGCCAATCAGCTCGCTGAAATTGAAGGAATAGCCAATTTCAGTAAAACCATTGAAGAACGAATTTTTCTCGATTACCGAAATAAAAATCACACGGCATTTATAAAAGGTGTTGATGACAATTACCGGCAGGTAACCCAAATAGACAGTGCGGTTTCGGGCTCCTGGTTAACCAATAGTGAGGCCCAGGTGGTGGTGGGAAACAGGATTTCCCGAAAACTGGGACTTAGTATTTTTAACTACCAAAACCTCTTAAATGTAATGGTGCCGCGCCCAGGAAAAGGGCAAATTACCGGTTTGAACCCTGGCCAGGCGTTTAACCAGGAAAAAGTGATTGTTAGCGGAATTTATAGTGTAAACGAAGAACTGGACGATAAATATGTATTCTCCAATCTTAATTTTGCCCAAAATCTTTTAGAATTAGATGAAAACACATTTTCTGCCATAGAAATTAAAACAATTCCAAATGCAAATACCGAAGTCGTCACTGCTGAAATAATAAACCTTTTTGGCGAAGAGATTATCGTAAAAAACAGAGCGCAACTCAACGAGACGCTTTATAAAATGCTGAACACCGAAAATCTTGCGGTATATCTTATTTTTACGCTGGTTTTGATAATCGCACTTTTCAATGTAGCCGGTTCTATTATTATGGTGATCCTCGATAAACGGGATAACATTAAAACATTATATAACCTTGGCGCTTCCGAAAGTCAGATCAAACAAATTTTCTTTACCCAGGGAATCCTTATGACGATTATAGGTGGGGCCATTGGTTTATCAGCTGCAGTTTTATTGGTTTACCTACAACTGCAATTTGATCTTGTTATGATCACGCCCAGCCTGCCCTATCCCGTAGCCATTACTTTTGAAAACATTCTTATAGTGATATTTACCATAGGAATTCTAGGACTTATCGCTTCTTTTATCGCGGCAGGAAGTAGTAGAAAAGCTTTAAAAGCAGTTTAAATTAAGCTTAGTGTTTCCGCCACAAATTCACGAATATTCGTCATCCTGAACTTGTTTCAGGATATAAGATGTTGATATTCAGAACATGTTAGAAGCTGAACCAAGTTCAGCTTGACGAAGTTACTCCTTTCTTTACCATTGTTGAATTCACTCCCCTCCCTGGGAATGAGGGGAGTTTTTAAGAATATTCGTGAATTCGTGGCTTAAATTGATTAAGCAAACTGAAAATCGGCAAAATCGCGTTCTACCTCATCAAATGCAGCAAAGACATCTACAGCATCATCGCTGGTTACCATTTTCATGCGGTGTTCTTTGAAATGTGGTATTCCTTTGAAATAATTGGTATAATGGCGGCGGGTTTCAAAAACACCCAGCTTCTCCCCTTTCCAGTCAATCGCCATTTGTAGGTGACGCCTTGCAGCATCCAGGCGTTCCAACATATTTGGCGGCGGTAAATGTTCTCCGGTTTCAAAGAAGTGTTTTACTTCTCTAAAAAACCAGGGATAACCAATACTGGCACGACCAATCATCGCACCATCAAGTCCGAATTTATCACGCATTTCTACCGCTCTTTCGGGCGTATCTACATCGCCGTTCCCAAAAACAGGGATATGCATTCGTGAATTATTCTTTACCTCGGCAATTGGCGCCCAGTTAGCTTCGCCTTTATACATTTGCACACGGGTTCTCCCGTGAATAGAAATAGCCTTACAGCCTACATCCTGAAGTCTCTCGGCAACCTCAACGATTTTAATAGAATCGTTATCCCAACCCAGACGGGTTTTTACGGTAACGGGTAAATTGGTATGCTTTACCATGGCTTCGGTAAGCGAAACCATAAGATCTATATCTTTTAAAATACCGGCGCCGGCACCTTTAGAAACCACTTTCTTAACGGGACATCCAAAATTAATATCAATAATATCGGGGCCAGATTTCTCTACAATTTCTACCGATTGCAACATAGATTCCAGGTTGGCTCCAAAGATTTGGATGCCTACCGGGCGTTCTTTTTCGTAAATATCAAGTTTCATGGTACTTTTCGCTGCATCGCGAATAAGCCCTTCTGAAGAGATAAATTCGGTATATACCACATCTGCACCCTGCTCTTTGCAAAGCGCACGGAATGGCGGGTCACTCACATCTTCCATCGGTGCCAACAGCAACGAGAAGTCTCCTACATCTATATTTCCTATTTTAGCCACTTCAGTTTATTTTGGAGTGCAAAAGTACAAAAAAAGTCAGCCCACCCCAACCCTCCCAAAGGGAGGGAGTTAAATCGCTTTTATTAAAATTATCGGAGTGTGGAGAGTTCCCCCTTTGGGGGTTAGGGGGCTTTACAACCTATCCCTTTCGGCAGCATCTATGCTGCGTTGGTTGTCTTCCAGTCTAAAGTTTCCGAAGTTATATTTAAATCCAACCCGCACATAGCGCATTTCTTCTTGCGCGAAATAGGAATTATCCTGGTTTAGATATTGCGAAGTTAACCTGGTATTGGTATTATTAAAAATATCGTTGATATTCAGGCTTAATTCTGCGCGATTATTCCATAAAGTTTTTCTTACTCCAAGGCTTAAAGTTGAAAACGGGTCAAAATTATAAGAACCGGTAATATAATCTGAAACGTAGGTAAAGCTTAAATTTCCTGAAAAAGTTCCGTCTTTTGACAGCGTAAATGAATTATACAACTGTCCAAAAACAGCATCAATTTCGTTGGTAACTTCTGCATTACTGCTTTCTACCGCTAAAAATGTATTCTCTTCGTGAAAAAGGGAAGCATATAATTGTGCATACCACCAGCCGGTAATTGATCTGCCGTGCAAAATGTCGAGTCCGTAGCTTTTACTTTCCAATAAATTGGCCTGCAACCTTCTAATGGTTAAGTTCTGATTGTCCTGAAAAGCTAAACTTGCAGGTGATCTTCCATTATCACGATAATACACATCGAAAAAATACTGCCCTAAAAGCGTATAATTCAGATTAATATTATTGCTAATTGCCGCACGTAAATTCGGGTTTCCGGCGTTAAAATCGTTTTCATTTAAAAAATATCTAAACGGGTTTAAACTTTCATAACGTGGGCGTTCAATTCTTCGGCTATAATCCAGCGTAAAACTATGATTATCTGAAGCTCGATATTGCAAATATGCCGTTGGGAACAATTCAAAATATTCCTGACGGTTTCGCTGATTTGTTGATAAAGACACTCCCAAAAGATCGGTATACTCTCCTCTTAAACCAACTTGCGCACTCCATTTTTCCCAATCCCTGGAGGTATTAATATAAACCGCAGAAACTGTTTCGTCATAATAAAAATCGTCTGAAAGATTATCATACAAATCGTCCAGGCTTTCTGCATTAGAAAAGTTGATCCCACTGTTAGAATTTATATTTGAAACCTTTGCCCCGGCATCGAAACTCATTTCGCCTAACGAACTATTAAAATCCAGTTGACCGGTAAAAATCTCTATATTTTGTCCCGAGGAAGTATTGAAATTGATATTTTGAACATTCTCACCGGCTGAATCAAAATAATTAGTGGCGACCTTTTGGTCACGCTCCTGGTTAAACCTGGTATAATGTGCCGCTGCCGAAAAACTACCTCCATTTTCAAGTTTATGGGTATAAGTTAGATCTAAGCCAATGTTATGTTCATCGGTACCAACCTCACTATCGGTCATAAAGTTTGAAAAAGCCGTATTTCCCTGTGTAGTAATATCGGTTCGCACCGAATTATCAAAAGTCTTGTCGGGTGAGAAAAAGAGGTTCGAAGAAAAACTTAGTTTATTTTTTTCATCGAAATCATAATCCAAAATCACATTCGCATTATGTGCCTGCGAGCGCGTAACTCTTTCAAAATCGCTTTCCCATCTTTGACCAAATTCTTCATTTGGACTAAAATTTATATAACTATCGTCTCGTTTTATCTCTTTCCGCGGACTAAAAGTATAATTCGCAAAAACGTTAAGCTTATCGCCTTTCCAATAGTGACTGGTTCCAAATTGGTATTTTGGAACAATTCCCTGCGTGTAAGCACCTTCTAAACTTCCCTTATAACCGGGTGAAATGGCAGATGTGGTATTGATATTTAGAATAGCACCACCTTCAGCTTCGTAACGTGCCGGCGGATTGGTAATCACTTCAATAGACTTTATATTTTCTGCCGAGTAACTTTGTAAAAGGGTTTGTAATTCATCTGCAGTAAGTTGCACTTTTCTGTCATTAATATAAACCGTAACTGAAGAATTTCTAACCTGTAATTGGCCTTGCGCTATAATCACCCCCGGGGTTTGTCTTAAAATATCCCAGCTGCTTCCACTGGAAAGCGTAGAATTTTCAACATCAAAAGTAATGCGGTCTATGCTTCGGGTAATTTTTGGTTTACGGGCGTTAATGGTTACTTCCTCTAAATTTGAAGCGCCCTCTTTTAAGGTAATCTTTCTTATTTTTTTATCTGAATTGACAAAAATTTGCTGAAGATATTCTTCATAGCCTACAAAACTTACTTTTAACAAATAATCGTTTGATGCAATTTCCTCAAACAAAAACTCACCATTATCTTCTGAAATAGTTCCCTTATATACCGATGTAGAATCTTCGGCATTTAATAATATAACATTCGCAAAAGCAATAGGCTCATTGGTTTCGGTAACCAATTTACCCTGTATAGTGTGCTGGGCAATTAGAGAATTTGTAAATAAAAAAAGTAGGGTAACTGGAAGTGGGAAAAAAGTTTTGGTCATATATATTGAATGGTCTTTAAGGAAAAATCAAACAAATATATACTTTCTTAAATAAAATGTAAAAGTTTTAAAGAATCTATTCGCTAATTCAGAATTATTCTCAATGGCAGCAATAAGACTGGGAGATTTATTCTATCGCATCATACAAAACCTGCTGAATATTGGTTCTGGTATTTAATTGGTAAAGCCTTGTGTTTTCCCGTGAAGGCAAAACCCTGTTTGAAAGAAAAAGATAGAGTAAATCTTCTTCGGGATCTACCCAGGCGTAAATTCCGGTAAATCCGGTGTGTCCAAAACTGGCTTTGCTGGCATCTTTTGCAGTGTTGCTACTTTCTCCCTTGTATTCTAAATATGGCTTGTCAAAACCTACCCCACGGTGATTATCATTTTCTGGAAATTGTGCCGTACTCCATTCTTTTAAAGTTTCTTCTTCAATATAGCGCTCTCCGGCATATTCGCCCATGTTCAGGTACATTTGCATCAGTTTTGCCAGGTCGTTGGCATTAGAAAATAGCCCGGCATTAGCCGAAACTCCACCCATCATAATCGCACCTTCATCGTGTACCATCCCATGAATGGTTTTTTTTCTGAATAAATAATCGTGTTCTGTAGGTACAATTCTACTTTTTTCAAAGCGTTCCAGCGGATTATAACCTAGAGTTGTAGCGCCAAGTTTATCGTAAAAATTTTCATTGATATATTTTCTGAAATCTTCTCCACTAATTTCTTCAACTATAGAAGGAAGCAGGTAAAAAGTTAAACCCGAATATTTATATTTTGCCTCGTCTTCCAGCTCAGATTTCTTGATGGCTTTAAACATCTTCTTTTGGTAATTACGATGTAGCCAAAGATCTTCACTCACTTTAATAGGAAACCTGGCAGAAGAATCTTTCTTAAAAGTATACCATTTAAAGCTTCCATTTTTGCGCAAGGTGTTTTTCCAATAAGGAATCCAGGGTTTAAACCTGGCCTGGTGCGTTAGAATTTGCCGAAAAGGAACGCCCGCTTTATTCGAGTTTTTGAAGTACGGCAAGTAGTCATCTATCCCGGCCTCTAAATCAAATTTTCCCTCGTCCTGTAATTTCATTAAAGCCGGTAAAGCCGAAGAAATTTTTGTTACCGAAGCCAGATCGTACAAATCGGTTTTCTTAACTTTTATGGTATCGCTGTATTCGTGGTAACCGTAAGCTTTGTGTAAAACGATTTTCCCATCTTTAGCGACTAGAATTTGCCCTCCCGGCGTCGCTTTTTTTTTAATAGCTTCCTGCATTAAGGAATCTACACCGCCAAAAAGTTTTTCAGAATTCATCCCTGCATCTTCGGGCAGGGTATATTTAAATCTTATTTTTCCTTTAACATCCATCCCGTCTCCCGACTTGAATTTCTCACCAATACTCACCGGAAGTCTTCCGTTTGCTCCTACTCCACCAAAAATAAGTTGGGCTGCGAGGTCTTGTGTGGTTTTGGTATCCTGATAAGTTAAAATTAAACCGGCTGCATTTTCAATTTTATCCAGTTTATTTATGGAATATGGATTTTTAAAATAGCTGAAAATTGTAAGTTCTTTTGCGGCAAGTTCTGCAATGAAATCCTGTACAGGTTTCGAAAATTTCATGGTGTTTCTAGGAAAACGGCTATCGTCGTGAATTCCACCAATTACAAGGTTATATTCTGAAAGTTTTTCTTTGATTTTTTCGATTTCCGAAGCTTTTGCATCAGCTTTTAACTGAAAGTTTTTTACTTCGGTATATAAATTCAGCGTTTTCTGAAATTCGGTTTGTTTGGAAGCTCCAAAAGAGACTGAAGCTATCTTTAAAGTATCAAGCTTTCTTAAAGGCAGTATACTTTTTTCGTTTTTCAATACGGTGAGTGAAGCTTCAACCAGTTTTCTGTTAAGAAAGTTAGCTTCCGCTGTATTGATCTCTTTCAGGATATTTTTAGGACTTTGCGCTTTAAATTCATTCAAACCAACCCATTGTTTTACCGCCAGAATTTTTCTTACCCGTTCATCTAACTGTTTTTGAGAAATTAATCCTTGCTTAATGGCTTTATTTACTTCCTCAATAGCTTTTGGAACATCTTCTGTAAACTCTAAGAGATCGTTACCCGCTAAAATAGCGTCTTTATCTACAATCCCGGGTTCGTTTCCCTTGGTTACGCCTTTCATATTCATCGCATCGGTCACGATTAAACCTTCAAAACCTAAACTATCTTTTAAAATTCCGGTGATGATAGATTTTGATAAGGTAGAAGGAACCCCGGTAGAATCCAGTGCCGGAATATTTAAATGCGCCACCATTACGCCGCCAATCCCGGCGTCTATCAATTCTTTAAAAGGGTACATTTCTAAGGAATCCAATCTTTCAAAAGGATGATTTATCTGCGGAAGCGCATAATGGGAATCGGTATCGGTATCTCCGTGGCCGGGAAAATGTTTAGCTGTGGTTAGCAGATTCGCATCCTGCATCCCACGCATATAAGCGATTCCTTTTGCGGAAACATTTTCTTTATTTTCCCCAAAAGAGCGGTAATTAATCACCGGGTTATTCGGATTGTTATTTACATCTACTACTGGGGCAAAATTAAGATGAAGCCCCGTACGCTTTATTTGGCGGGCCACTTCCTGCCCTAAATCGTACACTAAACTATCGTCACGAATTGCACCGAGGGCCATTTGATAAGGATAACTAATGGTATTGTCCAGTCGCATTCCAAGTCCCCATTCGGCGTCAATCGCTCCCAATAATGGAACTTCGGAAGCTAACTGGTAATCGTTCATCAACTTTAATTGAGTTTCAGGATCACCCTGGAAAAATATTAATCCGCCAATTTTTTGTTCGTTAATCAGTTTTAGAATTTCTTCTTTATGAGCATTATCCCGGTTAGAATAAGCCGCCACCATAATAAGTTGCGCAATTCGCTCTTTTGGAGTAAGCTCTTGCATTATAGAGTCAACCCATTTGCTGTTGGTATATTGAAGAAATTCCGGAGATTTCTTAACCTTTTCCTGGGCCTGAAGTGTAAGCCCGAAAAAGGCCATTAAAAAAATGAATAAGCGTGATATTTTATTTCTCATTATTCAGCAATTGAATTTATACTTTAATATAGATACGTTTTTTATGTAACCAGTAACCCAACAACCACATAAGCAGCATATAAGAAATGGCAAACAGCAGCGAGGCGTTATAATTGTTTAGCCAGCTAAGATATAAGTTTTCATAAAGCCAGGGTTTGAGTGCCTGCCCATTAACATAAATAATATTCATAAGCATTACTACCAGGCCAGACATTACAAAAACAAACAAAGGATTTTTTCCAAAAGCCTCGAAGAAAGTCGTCCATTTCTTAAAATTGAAAATTTCAATGATCAAAATTAAGGCCGAAAGTATTAAAAGCGTCCACCCCGTACTGTAAATTACGTAAGAGCTGCTCCAAATAGGTTTATTTATAGGAAACCAAATATCCCAAATTTGCGCTATAATCAATAGCACGACTCCGTAAACACTTAACTTGATTACCGTAGAAATATTATTTCCTGATCTTTGAATAAAAACGCCAGCCACATAGCCAGCAATTACATTCACAATTGCGGGAAGCGTACTTAATAAACCTTCAGGATCAAACGAGAGGCCATAACCTTTATAAAGATTGGCATCGTTAAATATTAATCGGTCAAACTTCAGCGCAGCATTATGCTCTAAAGAAAGCGGATTAGGCTGATCGCCAAAAAACCACATAACAGCCCAATAGCCAAGTAAAATTAGGCTTCCAAAAATGATAGATTTTTTCAGTTTTAAATAATGAAGAATTAGCGAGCCAAAAAGATAGCAAAGAGCAATGCGCTGCAAAACTCCCATAATTCGCATATTCGCCAAATTCTTAAAAACCAGTTCGCCTTCCTGTCTAAATACAAACGGAAATGCGTTTAAAAATAACCCGATAAGAAAAATAAGTGCCGCCCTTTTAAAGACCTTTCTTAAAAATACGCTTTCAGAAATGCTTTCATATTTACGTAGGCTAAAGCTCATCGCGTTGCCAATTACAAATAAGAAAGAAGGAAAAACCCAATCGGTTGGGGTAAATCCATCCCAGGGAGCGTGTTTAAACGGCGCATAAATATGTGACCAGCTCCCTGGCGTATTTACCAGTATCATTAGCGCTACGGTAAGTCCGCGCAATACATCTAAAGCTAAATAACGCTGGTTTTTTCCGGTTTTTGCTTCCTTAAATAGTTTATTGACTTCAGTCATTCTTCTTTATGGTACTCCTAAAAGCTGAGGTTTAGATTTAAAAATTCAAGTTTATAATACCCTATAAAAGTATAAATTTCGATTAAATAATCAATCTTTTATAAAAAAATCGAAAAAGTATTTTTAAAAATAATTTTTTTATATACTTTTAAATTCAAAATAAATTCATTTTTTTAAAAGCTTAAAACAAACTATTAATGCTTTTATTTTAAAATATGACAACTCAAACTATGCCAACAGATCTACATGACTTTTTTATAGATGAAAAGAAACTATCTAATATTAATAATGTAGAGCGAAAGAAATTCCTTCAGAAATTAAAGATTATAAAACATCTATTTCTGAATGGTGAAACCTCAAACGCCGAAGTTTGCCAGCGCTTTAATGTAAGCCTACCTACTTCCATGTCTCTGCTCAATCAACTTATTGAGGAAGGCATAGTGATAAAAAAAGGTAGGGGGAAATCTGAAGGTGGCCGTAAACCAGACCTTTACGGACTTGTAGAGAATTCGTTTTTTGTGGTGAGTATTCATATAGAACGGTTTAGAATTAAGTTGGCAGTAATTGATAATAACCATACCATTCTACACGAACAATCCTGGCCCGCAGAGATTTCTACAGATTCTAATATTGTAGATCTCTTATTTGAGTGGACCCAGAAATTATTAAAAGAAGCTAAAGTGAAACTGGACCAGGTAATGGGTGTTGGTATAAGCATGCCTGGACTGGTTTCGGCTGAAGCGGGCAAAAACTTTACCTATTATCTAAGCGAACAGGAGCCCGAATCACTTAAAAATAAGTTCGAGAAAAAGTTTAAAAAACCCGTTGCTATTTTAAACGATGCAAAAAGTGCCTGTTTAGCTGAATTTCGATTTGGTACCGCCAAAAACAAGAGTAATGTTCTGGTAATTTCTATGGACTGGGGTATTGGCCTGGGAATTATTATGGGTGGCAGGATGCACAGCGGGGAATCTGGTTTTGCAGGCGAGTTTGGACATATTCCAATGACAGAAGATGGGCTGCTTTGCCACTGTGGTAAACGCGGTTGTTTGGAAACAGAAGCATCGGGACTTGCCCTGGTTAGAAAAACCAAAGAAGGTTTAAAAGCGGGTCAAACTTCGGTATTAAATAAACTTAAGAAGGAAGAGCTAGAAAAACTGGAGCCAGAAACTATTATTGATGCCGCAAACCGTGGCGACCAGTTTGCGATAAATGTACTTTCTGAAATAGGAATAAATCTTGGAAAAGGTATCGCAATCCTCATTCAAATCTTTAATCCCGAATTAGTGATTTTAGAAGGAAAAATAGCCGAAGCTAAACAGTTTATCACCACCCCAATTCAACAATCAATGAACACTTACTGTATGATGCAGCTTAAGGAACGCACCAAAATAGAACTCTCTACCCTGGGTGCAAATTCCAGTTTATATGGCGGTACCATAGCAGTAATGGACGATATTTTTAAAGACCAGGTTAGCCTGGTGAAATCCCAAATTAGTTAAAAAATTATGGCCAGATTAAATCTTTTAGAAGAAACACGTTTTGAAAAACTACCGGTAAAAGTTTATGAAGATGAACATATTGCCTCAAAAAAGGTAGCTAAACGAATTGCAGATCTTATTAGACGTAAACAAGACAAGCATGAAAATGCCGTGCTGGGCCTTGCTACAGGCGCCACCCCGGTAGAAGTTTACGAAGAGCTGATTAGAATGCATAAAGAAGAGAAGCTTAGCTTTAAAAACGTGATTACGTTTAACCTGGACGAATATTACCCCATGCAGCCTGATGCTAAACAGAGCTACGTGAAATTTATGGACGAAAACCTTTTTAACCATATAGATATAAAAAGGGAAAATATTCATATTCCAGATGGAACCCTGGCCAAAGAAGATATTACCGATTATTGTCTCGCTTATGAAAATCAAATAGGTGCTGTGGGAGGTTTAGATCTTCAATTACTGGGAATTGGTAGAACCGGTCACATTGGTTTTAACGAACCGGGTTCTGCTCCAAACTCAGGAACGCGTTTAGTAACATTAGACGATCTTACCCGAAGGGATGCTTCGCGAGATTTTGGTGGTAAAGAAAATGTGCCTACCAAAGCCATAACTATGGGAATTGGCACCATTTTTAAGGCAAAAGAGATTATTTTAATGGCCTGGAGCAAGAAAAAAGCTCCAATTATTAAAAAAGCGGTTGAAGGAGAAATGTCTGGAAATGTCCCAGCAACTTACCTTCAGCTTTCAGATAATGTAGAATTTATTTTAGATGAAGATGCGGCTTCAGAGTTAACAAGATTTAATACGCCGTGGTTAGTAAAAGACTGTTCCTGGAATAAAGCGCTTATTAAAAAAGCGGTAATCTGGCTTTCTTCCGAAGTAAAGAAACCAATCCTAAAACTTACTGACGAAGATTACAATAATAACGGAATGGCGCAACTTGCCACCGAGCAAGGCCCCGCCTACGATATTAATATAAATGTATTTAATCAGTTACAGCACAGTATAACCGGTTGGCCGGGAGGAAAACCCAATGCTGATGATACCCAGCGCCCAGAGCGCAAAAGCCCTGCAAAAAAACGTTCTATTATTTTCTCCCCACACCCAGATGATGATGTGATTTCTATGGGCGGAACTTTTATAAGACTGGTAGACCAGGGTCACGATGTTCACGTGGCTTACCAAACTTCAGGGAACACCGCTGTTTGGGATACCGATGTATTACGTTACGTAGAGTTTGCCATAGATTTTAAGAAAAGTACCGGGGAAGATACCGAAAAGCTGGAGGCTACTTACGAGAAAATGCGTGACTTTATCGATAAAAAAGAGCCTAACGAGATAGATTTAGATGAAATAAGAGATGTAAAAGCTTTTATTAGAAAATCTGAAGCGATTGCAGGTGCCCGTTATGCCGGCTTAAAAGATAAAAATATTCATTTTATGGCCCTACCTTTCTATGAGACCGGGAAAAAAGTGAAAAATCCTGTAACCGATAAGGATGTTGAACTTACCATGGAATTATTGAAAGAGGTAAAACCTCATCAAATATTTGCCGCCGGCGATTTTGCCGATCCTCATGGAACTCATATTGTATGTTTCAGAATTATCCTGGAAGCTATGAAAAGGCTTAGAAAAACTGAATCCTGGACCAAAGACTGCTGGTTATGGATGTATCGTGGCGCATGGCAGGAATTTGAAGTGCACGAAATTGAAATGGCCGTACCGCTTTCTCCCAAAGAAGTACAACGCAAAAGAGACGCTATTTTCCAACACCAGTCGCAAAAAGACAGGCCGGTATTCCCTGGCGATGATGAACGGGAATTCTGGGTAAGAGCAGAAGAAAGAAATCGCGAAACAGCCGAAAGTTATGATAAACTGGGATTAGCGAATTACGAAGCAATGGAAGCTTTTGTAAAATGGAAATTCGAATAGATCAATGAAAAAATTAATTCCTGTTTTTTATTTAATAATGGCTATGGCTATTATTTCCTGCGGAAGTAACCCTTACACAAAAACCAATCGTTTACATAAAAAACAGGCAATGGCTTACAGTAAACAGTTACAGCAGTTCCCCACCCCCGAAAACCAGAAAGAATCCGCACTCAATTATGGTGACTACTGGGTGGGAACTACTAATTTTAACCTGAGAAAACCCAATTATGTTGTAATTCACCATACCGCTCAGGACTCTGTTGGCCAAACATTAACCACTTTCACCCTTCCCAGAACCCAGGTAAGTTCACATTATGTAATTGCCAAAAACGGTGAAATTTTTCATATGCTGAATGATTACTACCGCGCCTGGCACGGTGGAATTGGGAAATGGGGAAATAATACCGATTTAAATTCAACTTCCCTGGGGATTGAAATTGATAATAATGGGAAAGAAGAATTTACCGACCTTCAAATAAATAGTTTAATTGAATTGCTTAAGGAAATTAAGGAAAAATACAGTATTCCTGCAGAAAATTTTATTGGCCATTCCGATATTGCACCCTCAAGAAAAGTAGACCCCAATGCTAATTTCCCCTGGAAACATTTAGCCGAAGAAGGTTTTGGGTTCTGGTATGATGAAGCTGAAGTAGAAAATTTAAAACTGGAAGCCGAATTTTTTAAACCGAATCCATTGGCGATTAACCTTAACAGCCGGCTTAATACCCGAATTCCTTTTATAGATAAATTAGTTTTCCCTGAAGTAATTCCCGCCGATTTTAATATTGAAAATGCATTAAAGATTATAGGTTTTAATACTTCAGAGCTGGAGGCCGCAAAAAGTGCTTTTAAACTTCATTTTATACAAAAAGATTTAGACCAGCCTTTTAGTAAGTACGATCTTAAAGTACTTTACCAGCTACATAAGAAGTATTTGTAAGAAAGTATTTCGTCAAACTGAACTAGATTTTAGTTCTAACATCCTATATCCTGAAACAAGTTCAGGATGACGATTTCATTAACACAAGCACAATCCCTTCTATTAATAGCACAGTTATCTATAAACTACATCTTCACTTCTTCAGCTTCTGAAGTAGTAAAAAGATCGGTGTTTTTAAGATAGATTAAACCTTTATCTTCTTTATTTAAAATTCGCTTGGTTCGTAAGTAACGATTGTAGTTATATTCATCAAAATCTTCGGCTTCGGTATCAAAATTACTAATATGCACCTCGCCCATTGAATGAATAAACTTCTTGTCCCCAATCCACATTCCTACGTGAATTACGCGTTCTGAAGTAGAATCGGTTGCCGGTTTTCCAAAGAAAAGCAGGTCTCCTTTTTCAAGATTTTCAAAGTTCTTATCGGTATCCACAACATCACCGGTGTGAATTTGCTGGGAAGCATCCCGCGGAATTATCATCCCGTTTAGGAAAAATATGGTTTTGGTGTAACCGCTGCAATCTACGCCTTTAGGAGAAGTACCACCCCATAAATAAGGTAATCCCATTAATTTATGCGCCGTAGCTACCAGGTCTTCTTTGTTCTGTTCCAGGGATGACACCCATTCTTTATATGGCTGCGCATAGGCTTTCTCTACAAAAGCTTTTTTACCATTTGGGTATTCTACCTTATAAAAGTTATTTTCCTCGCTTAGAAGCTCTAAAATATTCCCCGCCACCAGATCTGAAACTGTTTGAGAGTCTGAATTTGCTTCGGTATAAGAATTACCCGTAGGCTCGGTAAAAATTAATTTATCCTGAGATTTCCAATTAGCAAATTCTTCTTCAGTCATATTTTCAATTCCGCCGTAATCTACCCAGGCCAAATAGCCTTCCGGAGTTTGAACAAAATACCAACTCCCTTCTTTTTTGTAAACTTTAAGCGGCATTCCCAGGGTTGCCTGGGTTACCAATTGTGCCGAATGTTTTGGCTCATCCCTTAAATTTGCCACTGAAATCTTTACAACTCCACGAATTTTATCTTCCAAAGCTTCAGTATCTGGAAGTACCTGAATACTATCGGTAAACTTGATATTTTCTGACTCTAGCTTTTCTTTTAATGAATTTACCGCTTCAGGATCGTTAGATTCTCCTTTAAGAATATAAGTTTCTCCGTTTTTTTCAGCTGTAACTTCAAAGAGGGCTACCCGGCCATCTGGCGCGTAGGTTTTTTCTACTTCTTCTATTTGGTTTTGAAGCGGATTCTCCTCTTTTTTTTCTTCCTTCTCCTCGCAGGAAGCGAATAAGAAAAGTGTTAAGAGGAAGGGTAAATAAGATTTTGCAATTAGTTTCATTGGTAATTATTTTTACTTTTTAAGAAGCTTAGATTCTGAAACGAGTTCAGAATGACGTGATTTTCTAATTTTCGTATAGCTCAACCCCAGTGCCATTTCTTTCTGGGAAATGTACTTTTTCATCATAAACTTTTACACCATCGGCGATATCATTTTTAATTAAAAGTCCACCGTCCATATCTACATAATCCAAGAGCGGCAATAATTGTGCAATGGCTGAAATTCCAACCGTAGATTCAGTCATACAACCCACCATTACTTTTAAACCAAGTGATTTTCCTTTTAAAATCATTCTTTTCCCGGGCGTTATTCCGCCGCATTTGGTAAGCTTAATGTTTATTCCGTGAAAATAGCCTGCGCACTTTTCAACATCACTTTCTTCAATACAACTTTCATCGGCAATAAGTGGTAAAACCGATTCTTTATAAAGCCTTTCCATTCCCTCCCAATCATTTGCTTTTAAAGGCTGCTCTAAAAATTCAACATTCAATTCTTTTAAAATTTTCGCATTTTCTATAGCCTGATCTACCGTCCAGGCGGCATTAGCATCTACCCGAAAAATTGAATTTGTATGTTTTCGCAGTTCTTTTACAATAGCTACATCATCTTCGGTTCCGAGTTTGATTTTATAAAGCGGCCAGGGAAATTCTTTAATTTTCTGAACCATCTTTTCTACAGAATCTATCCCTATAGTATAGTTGGTAAGCGGAATATTCTTTAAATCCAGCCCCCATAATTGATAAAGTGGTTGCTGATTTCTTTTTCCGTGGAGATCATGCATCGCCATATCCAGTGCACAAAGCGCAAATGGATTCTCTTTTAAATGCGGATAAGTTAAATCCCATAGTTCTTCTGGTTCCAGGAGAATATTTTCAGCAATTAAGTCTTCAATCTTAAGAATATCGGCCTGCATTTTTTTAATCGTAACTCCGTAATAGGAAGTTGCCGTAGCTTCCCCATAACCCGTAAATCCGCGGTCGCTTAAGGAAACGATTAAAGTTGGCTGAACATCTCTGGAACCGTGACTTATGGTAAAGGTGTTTTTTAGTTCCAGGTTGTATGGATGAAATTTTAGCTCCATTTTCTTAGAATTTTAGTCAATAGAAACCTCATCGGTTTTAGCTCTGTATAGGGCGAAAAGTCCTAACATAGTAATTGCGGCGTTAACCAGCAAAATTTCAAAACCGAACTGATAGCCGTTTAACCAGGCTTCAGAATTGAAATCTAAAATTACTGAAATTACCGGTGATAAAATGCATACCACGGGTACCCATTTATCCCTAACCGGATTTTTACTCAACAAACCATAAACGAATAGACCCAGAAGTGGGCCATAGGTAAAGCCAGCGACTTTAAATACGGCGCTTACCACGCTGCTATCATTTAGCGAATTAAAGACTATAATTACAATGAACATTAAAATGGTAAACCCAATATGAACCAATAACCTGGTCTTTTTCTGATTTTTTTCTTTTTTCTGAATATCTAAAATATCCACACAAAATGAAGTGGTAAGTGCTGTTAATGCTGAATCTGCACTGGAAAATGCCGCGGCGGTAATTCCTAAGAGGAAAACAACACCGGCAAGAATTCCAAAGTGATTTAATGCCAGTAATGGATAAAGATCATCTGTTCTTTCGGGAATGGCGATTCCCTGGTCCATCGCGTATTTATAAAGCAGAACTCCCAGAGCTAAAAAAAGCACAGTAGAAAAGAAAAACACGATAGAAAACCAGAAAATATTCTTTTGTGCTTCGCCTTTACTTTTACAGGTTAAATTTTTCTGCATTACGTTTTGGTCAAGCCCATTCATCGCAATGGTAATAAATATTCCCGCCAGGAAACTCTTGAAAAACGCATTATTAGAGCGCCAATTCCAGTCGAAAATTGTAGATTTTTCACTGTTAGCAACGGTTGCGAATACATCGGTAAATTTAAGTCCCATATGGTCTACGATCATAAAAATACTGATCACCACAGCTAACAACAAGAAAGTAGTTTGCAGGGTATCTGTCCACACGATGGTTTTGATCCCTCCTCGAAACGTATATAACCAAATTAAAGCAATGGTGATCATTACCGTAACCCAAAACGGAATTCCAAAAGCATCAAAAAATGCAATTTGCAAGACTAAAGCCGCTAAAAATAATCGAAAAGAAGCACCTATTGTTTGGGAAATAAGGAAAAACGAAGCCCCGGCATAATAGGAATTCTGCCCGAAGCGATCTTTTAAATATTCATAAATAGAGATCAATTTCAATTTATAGAATAACGGAATTAAAACTAATGCAATCACCGCATATCCTACCATATTCCCCATCACGAATTGCAAATAAGTCCAGTTAGAGTTACCAACTTCCCCTGGAACAGAAATAAAAGTAACGCCAGAAAGGGTTGCGCCAACCATCCCATAGGCTACCAGGAACCAGGGCGATTGCCTGTTTGCAGTAAAAAAGGTATTGTTATCGGCTTGCTTGGAGGTAAAATGACTAATAGCCAGTAATAAAAGAAAATAACCGGCTATTACGCCAAAAACGAGAATAGGGCTCATATATGATTAATTTACTCGATAATCGAGATTTATTGTTCCGGGGCATGCCTCGAAATCTAAAATACTTTTCATTTTTTACATCGTGGGCTTGCCCCGAATTAATTTACTTTAATTTCTATAAACTCGCTCTGATTACCGGTACGATCTACCGCGGTAACTCCAATTTTTTGAAGTTTAGTTTTCTTCTCTCCTACTTCTTTCTGCAAATCCTGACTTCTTTTTTCGGAATTTAAAATTTTATAATCCCAGTTTCCGGTTTCGTATTTAAAGTATAGCACCCATTTGTGAATATCCTCATCATTTTCAACGCCCCAGGTCATTTCAATCTTATCAAGATTTTCATTCACCGTGACATTTGGAATTTCCGGTGGGGTGTTATCTAACCAGGGACTTGGTGGAACCAGGGTTTTCTTTCTGTAAGGTCCTTCTTTTATTGCTTTTGCCAATTCCTTATTTTTCAACAAGGGACCAATACTCCAATGCACGGCACCTTTACTCTGCGGAAGCATTCCGCGGGTAATCATAATTTGATTGATAACTTCGGTAATATGCATTTCATCACCTTCCCCACCAACATTCATTCCCGGCCATAAATGGCGTTGTTTGGTGTTTTCACTTTGCCACCACCCCAATAATTCCGGAAAACTCTGCCCAAGCTGACTTATTTTCCAGTACAATTGCGGGGTGTAGTAATCTATCCAACCTTCATTTAACCAAAGTTTAGCATCGGCATATAATTTATCATACTGGTCATACCCCTGAACAGATTCAGGATACCCCGGGCGCCAAATCCCAAAAGGACTTAATCCGAATTTTACATGAGGTTTTTCTGCTTTAATTTCCTCGTAAATCCTTTTAATAAAAACGTTTACGCTTTCTCTACGCCAATCGCCACGAGAAAGTTCACCCCCAGCAGCCTGATAGGCTCTCCAGCTCTTATCATCTGGAAAATCTTTACCATTATTATAAGAATCGTAGGGATAAAAATAGTCGTCAAAATGAATCCCGTCAACATCATAGCGCTTTACAATATCCATCACTACTGCTGAAGATCGATCTTGTGTTCCTTTTTGGGCGGGATCCATCCACCACATTCCATTTTCCAGTTCCACGACAAGACCAGGATTGGTTTTAATAACCGATTTTTCGCTGATTTCTTTTCCTGTGGTATGATGAGCGCGATAAGGATTTAACCAAACATGCAACTCTAAACCACGTTCATGAGCAGCATTTATCCAAAATTTAAGCGGATCGTAATAAGGATCAGGGGCTTTTCCCTGTTCTCCGGTAAGATAATAAGACCACGGCTCTATTTCACTGTCGTAAAGAGCATCGGCCTGCGGACGTACCTGGAATACTACTGCATTAAAATTATGTTCTTCTAAAAAATCGAGCAATTCCAGCGCTTCTTGCTGTTGTGCTGAAGTTGAAAGACCGGGTTTGCTGGGCCAGTTGATATTGGCAACGGTGGCCACCCAGGCTGCCCGGAATTCTTCAATATTTTTTGGAGTATTTGGATCCCATTTTACCTCATCTTCTTCTGGAGTTGCTGGAGCTTCAATTTCCTCTGGGATTTCTTCAACAACTTCTTCAGATTCAGGTTTTTCCTGGGGTTGGGGTTGGGGTTGTGGGGCATCTTTTGTTGTTTTACAGGAAAAGAAAAACATAAATAGCACAAGGAGGGAAAGAATTGATTTTTTCATCGTGTAGAGTTTGAATAATTAACGGAAGATGCAAGCTTAAATTGAATATACAAAATTAAGCTTTTCGATAAGCTAAAACAGCCTCCCGAACACTTCCGTATTTCTGAAGCAAGCGAGCAGCTTCATTTTCTTCAACATTTAATTCTTCCATAATCATTCGGGTACCGCGGCCAACTAATTTTTTATTAGAAAGTTGCATATCTACCATTTTGTTACCTTTTACGCGGCCCAATTTTATCATTACCGAGGTAGAAATCATATTTAAAACCAACTTTTGAGCGGTTCCGGCTTTCATTCTTGTGCTTCCTGTTACAAATTCGGGCCCGGTAACTACTTCAATAGGAAATTCACTGGCGTCTGCTAACGGACTACCGGAACTACAGGTAACGCAACCGGTAATAATTCCTTTCTTTCTGGCTTCTTTAATTCCGCCTATTACATAAGGGGTGGTTCCAGATGCAGCAATTCCCACCAATACATCTTTTTCAGAGATTTGATATTCCTGAAGATCTTTCCAGGCCTGTTCGGTGTCGTCTTCAGCATTCTCCACTGCATTTCTAAGCGCGGTATCACCACCGGCAATTAAACCGATA
Organism: Salegentibacter sp. BDJ18; assembly: GCF_017579965.1. Taxonomy (NCBI): domain Bacteria; kingdom Pseudomonadati; phylum Bacteroidota; class Flavobacteriia; order Flavobacteriales; family Flavobacteriaceae; genus Salegentibacter; species Salegentibacter sp. BDJ18. The sequence goes on along the minus strand of NZ_JAFLQX010000003.1, from coordinate 318,624 downwards.
ACCATTTGATCTGAAACTCCAAAAGTTGGTGGACATTCTGATGCATCTAAGACTCCCAGCCTACCACTCGTGCCGGCACCAATATAAAAAAGTCTGCCGCCCACTTCCATTTTTAAAACTATCTCATCTACCAGTTTTTCTATTGCCGGAATTTGTTTTTCAACACTTTGGGGTACCGTTTTATCTTCCTTATTTATATTACTTAAAAGATCTGCAGTACTCATTTTCTCCAAATCGTTATAATTTGAAGTCTTTTCTGTATCGGGATTATTATTTTCCATTTTAAATTCAGTTAAAAATTACCACCTGGATTCCGGCATATATTCCGAAAAAACACCTTTATTTCTATCGCTGTTCCATTCTACCTCTGGAGTTCTAAAGTAATGCACATCCATAAGGTCCAGTCGCAATCCATGTTCACCTAATCTTTTTATAAAATTTTTGTAATCTTTATTTTCATCTTCACTCCAACCCACTTCTGCCATCGCAATTGTTCGCGGCCAAAACCTATCATCGGCAGCTTCATTAGAAAGTACTTTTTCGGTCCAAACCGGCGCTTCTACTCCTATAGTATTCGGATTTTCTGCTTTAAAAGTATAAGCATCCTTCAAAGAAACTCCTCTTTCCTGGCACCAGTTGTTTGTAAACTCCTGTCCGGGAATATTAGCATGATCAAAATAAAAACTTGAACAAAGGGACTCAATAACGCGTGTGTTCACTACACTTTCGGTATTCCAGTTCCAACGTTGATTAATAAAAGTGCTATCTACTTCAGCCTGGGTTACTTCTTCCCAGCCAATAGTAGTTTTTCCCAGCCCGCGAACAATAGAGTCTGCTTTTACAACAAATTCTTTGTATCGTTCATCTTTAATTTCATCTCCTCCAATATGTAAATAATCGCCGGTGGTTATTTTAGCCATTTCTCCTAAAACCGCTGCAACAAAATCGTAGATCTCTGGCTTATCCAGGCATAGTTTGCTCCAGCCTACTTTGTATTCATGAAAAAGTTGTGGCGGAGTTGCCAACCTGGGTTCAATATTTGCAAATTCGTCGCAATTTAATTCAGGATAAGCCATTAGTGCTGAATAAATATGGCCGGGCATATCAATTTCAGGGACAATTACAATATTTCTAGCAGCTGCATATTCCTGGATTTCTTTATATTCTTCCTGGGTTAAATATCCAGATCTACCGCCTTTAACGGCACCTTTACTTCCTAATTCAGTTAATTTAGGTTTTTGTTTTATTTCTATACGCCAACCCTGGTCATCGGTTAGGTGCAAATGAAGTCGGTTTAATTTATAAAAAGCCATTCTGTCTAGATGCTTTTTAATATAATCTGGGCCAAAAAAACTACGGGCAATATCCAGCATGGAACCACGCCACTCATATTTTGGACTGTCGGAAATACTACCCTGCGGAAGTTTAATTTCTTCTGAAACTTTTTTATTTTCAATTTCAGCCGGGAACATTTGTCTTATGGTTTGAATTCCATAGAAAAGTCCTGCCTCTGAAGCTGCTTTTAAACTAACCACACTGGAAGCTATATCTAAATTATAACCTTCTTTCCCCAGGGTTTCTTCTAGATTTGGATCAAGATTAAGGCTAAAACCGTTACAGTTTTCGCCTTTCATAGTATAACTTTGCGTGTAAGTATTTTTCAACAATCGCTGCAGCCAGGCAGCCGATGCTTCGGCACCGGAATTAAAACAAACCACTGTTCTTTCCTGGAGTGTAAAGAAACCTTCTTTCCACTCAATTTCTGCCGGCTGCGGAATGATTGCCGGTTTTTCAGTTTGGGATTCTTGTGCGGATAAACCCCACTGAAATAACACTAAAAAAACTAAACTAACACTTAACTTTAAACTTTTCATTATAACAATATTTTACTCGATAATCGAAATTTATAAACTTCAGGACCAACCCAGAAATTAGAGATTATTTCTCCGAGGTCGTTTACTTTATTTTATGCCCTTTTGCAGCAAAAAACCAGATATAAAGGTAACTTGGGATTACTATCCAGTAAGCCGATTGCGGATCAAAAGTATCTGCCAGGTAACCATAAATTAGCGGTAAAATAGCTCCACCGGCAAGGGCCATAATTAAAAATGAAGATCCCATTTTAGTAAATCTCCCCAGGCCGTGAAGTGCTAAAGGCCAGATAGCCGGAAATACCAAAGCATTTGCTAAACCTAAAAGGGAAATACAAAGCACTGAAATATACCCATCTGTAAAAATTGCAGCTAACCCGAGTAAAATTCCAAGTATACCTGAAATTTGCAAGGCTTTCTGCTGACTTATATATTTTGGAATAGTTACCGTACCAATTAAGTAACCTACAATCATGGCAATTAAAGTATAAGTGGTAAAATACTTAGCCACATCTGTGGCAATATCATGCCCATCACGTGCATAACTTATTACAGTATCTCCTGCAATTACCTCTACTCCCACATACAGGAACATCGCCAGAGTTCCTAATAATAAATTTGGAAACTGAAGCACACTGGTCTTGCTCTTATTAGCAGCAGCAAGGGTATCATCTTCTCCATCGGTTTCAATTTCAGGCAATGCTGAATAATAAATAAGCACCGATAATCCTACCAAAATTACAGCCATAATTATATATGGTGTAATCACGAGTGAAGCGAGTTCATCTAATTCAGCAGCTTTTGCGGCGGCACCCATTCCTTCAAGCCTTGCTTCTACCGCGTCCATATTTTTCAGCAAAATTGCACCGAAAATAATTGGAGCTAAGGCACCTGCAACTTTGTTACAAATTCCCATAATACTAATTCGCTTCGCTGCACTTTCAATTGGCCCCAGAATAGTGATATACGGGTTGGCGGCAGATTGGAGTAAAGCAAGCCCGGTTCCCTGAACAAACAATCCAAAAAGGAACATCGCGTAGGTTCTGGACATTGCAGCGGGAATAAAAATTAAAGCCCCTATGGCCATAACTATAAGTCCCAGGGACATTCCGTTTTTAAAACCTGTTTTCTTTAAAACCCAGGCTGATGGAATTGCCATTACAAAGTAAGAAATGTAAGATGCAAAAGCGACGAGGTAAGATTCAAAATTGTTTAACTGGCTGGCTGTTTTTAAAAAGGGAATAAGCACAGAGTTTAGCCAGGTAACAAAGCCAAAGATGAAAAATAACACTCCAATTATAACAATAGATCTACTGGTGTTGTTCTGGTTGGTTGCGGTTTCAGCTGCCATAGGTATTTATCTTATATAAGTTGAGAATTTATTTTGGGTTAAACTTAACGCCTTTTAGCAAAAATCTAACATAATTGTTTCTTACAAAAAAAAGAAACTTTTTTACAACCACTACACACTTAAGTAAGTTTTTTTATAATTAACTAAAAGATTAACCATTTTTTTATTTAAATGAATTATTCGAAAAGCGATAATTTCTAAAATCGGTTTTCCATATTCTTATTATCTATCTTTCTTTTTAGGACTATGAAATAAACTATATTTGTAAACTTAAATTTGTTGATTACCTTTTAAGGAATTCAATTATTAAAAATACCCGATGAAGCATATTAGAAACTTCTGTATAATCGCCCATATTGACCACGGAAAAAGTACCCTGGCAGACCGTTTACTGGACTTTACCGGTTCTGTAACCGATCGTGAAAAGCAGGAACAGCTCCTGGATAGTATGGATCTTGAACGCGAACGTGGCATTACCATTAAAAGTCACGCCATACAGATGGATTATGAATATGAAGGTGAAAAGTATGTTTTAAACCTAATTGACACACCGGGACACGTAGATTTTTCTTACGAAGTTTCCCGTTCTATCGCAGCTTGTGAAGGTGCATTATTAGTGGTTGATGCTGCTCAAAGTATCCAGGCACAAACCATTTCTAACCTTTATTTAGCCCTGGAAAACGACCTTGAGATAATTCCGGTACTTAACAAGGTAGATTTACCAAGTGCAAATCCAGAAGTGGTAAGCGATGATATTGTAGATCTTCTGGGGTGTGAATATGAAGATATTATTCCTGCAAGTGCAAAAACTGGATTGGGAATAGAGGAAATTCTAAAAGCGATTATAACCCGCGTTCCGGCACCAAGCGGGAAAGTAGATGCTCCTCTAAGAGCGCTTATTTTTGATTCGGTTTACAATCCATTTAGAGGTGTAGAAACCTATTTTAGAGTTATCAACGGATCGATTAAAAAAGGCCAGAATATTAAATTTGTAGCAACCCAGAAGAATTATTTCGCCGATGAAGTAGGAACTTTGCGTTTAAAGCAATTTCCGCGGCAGGAAATAAAAACGGGCGATGTAGGTTACCTTATCACAGGAATTAAAGATGCCCGCGAAGTAAAAGTTGGGGATACTATTACCGATGCTAAAAATCCTACTACCGAAGCTGTAGCAGGATTCGAAGATGTAAAACCTATGGTTTTTGCCGGTATTTATCCTGTAGATACAGAAGATTATGAAGAACTAAGAAGTTCTATGGAGAAACTTCAGCTTAATGACGCTTCCCTGGTATTTTTACCGGAAAGTTCTGCTGCATTAGGTTTTGGTTTCCGTTGTGGATTTTTAGGAATGTTACACCTGGAAATTATTCAGGAACGGTTAGAACGTGAATTTGATATGACGGTGATTACTACCGTCCCCAACGTATCTTACCACGCTTTTACAAATAAAAACCCAGATGAATTAATCCTGGTTAATAACCCATCTGATCTGCCGGAACCTTCGTCACTTAACCGTGTAGAAGAACCTTATATTAAAGCTACTATAATCACTAAAGCTGATTATGTAGGGAATGTAATGTCACTTTGTATTGAAAAAAGAGGTGAAATTACCAACCAAACATATCTTACTACAGAAAGGGTTGAACTTTCTTTTGATATGCCTTTAGCTGAAATTGTTTTCGACTTTTACGACAGGTTAAAAACTGTCTCCCGAGGTTATGCTTCCTTCGATTATTCGCCAATAGGAATGCGCCAGTCAAAACTGGTTAAAGTGGATGTTTTATTAAACGGAAATGTTGTAGATGCGCTCTCTGCCCTACTCCACGTGGATAATGCTTACGATATTGGTAAGAAAATGTGTGAAAAACTGAAGGAGTTAATCCCAAGGCAACAGTTTGATATTCCAATCCAGGCCGCAATTGGTGCAAAAATTATTGCCCGTGAAACCGTAAAAGCACTTAGAAAAGATGTTACCGCTAAATGTTACGGTGGAGATATTTCCCGTAAACGTAAACTTCTGGAAAAGCAGAAAAAAGGTAAAAAACGTATGCGCCAGGTAGGGAATGTAGAAATTCCCCAGGAAGCTTTTATGGCGGTTCTAAAGTTAAATGATTAGAAAATTAACTATAAGCTAATTTTGTATCTTTAGTTTAAAATAAAGGACTATGGATCTTGTTACCAGAAAATATAACTTAATTCAAGAGCTCACTAAGGTCAAAGATGAGCATGTTATAGAAGTTATTGAAAAAATTCTATGTCCAGAAATTACAACTTCTCAAAAAGAAGAACTGGATAAGAGAATTAAAAGTTTTGAAAAAAATCCCGAAAATCTTTCAGATTGGGATAGTTTTAAAGAAACCTGGTAATGGCTTTTTCGGTTAAATTCTTACCTGAGGTTAAAACCGATCTGGCAGAAGCCAAAAAATACTACTTTAAAAAAGGAGGAAATCTACTTTCAGAAGATTTTAAAGCAGAAATAAATTCTGAAATCGATCATATCCGCAAATTCCCAGAACATTATCAGGTTCAATACCAAAATCTAAGGCGAGCTTTGGTTACAAAATTTCCCTATGCAATTTTCTATCAAATTTCAGAAAATACATTAATTATTTTCGCAGTTCTTCATACAAGTCAGGAGTATAAAAAAGTTCACAAAAGAAATGATTAATTTCAAATCTTCCTGAGATCAGGGATGTTTTTCTGTTTTCTACATTTTCTTAATTTTGTAAGTCTACCATCTAAAAACTAAAAAAAATGGCCGGACATAGTAAATGGGCAAATATAAAACACCGCAAAGGTGCACAGGATAAGAAACGTGCAAAGCAGTTTACCCGAGCAATTAAAGAGATTAGTGTGGCTGTAAAAGAAGGTGGCGGACCCGATCCTGAAGCCAACCCGGCCCTGCGTAATGCCATTTCTAATGCCAAGGGTGTGAATATGCCCAAAGACACCATAGAACGCGCTATAAAGAAAGCCAGCGGCGCTGATGCCGATAATTATGAACTCGTAACCTTTGAAGGTTATGGACCCAACGGAATCGCGTTCTTTATTGAATGTACTACCGATAATACCAATAGAACTGTAGCTTCAGTTCGGTCTACTTTTTCTAAAAATGGTGGAAACTTAGGTACCAATGGTTCATTGGAATTCCTATTTGATAAAAAAGGAGTATTTACCATTGAACGGGAGAAAATAGAGATGAATCTCGAAGAATTTGAACTCGAACTTATTGAAGGTGGTGCTTCAAAAATTGAAAAGGAAGATGATTATATCACTATTTATACCGATTTTAATGATTTCGGCTTAATGGCTTCTAAATTAGAAGAATTGGAAATTGAAGTAAAATCTTCTGAAGTTCAAAGAATTCCTATGAATACTGTAGAATTACCTGTGGAAGACGCCAAAAAAATCCTGAACCTCGTTGAAAAATTTGAAGACGACGACGATGTTCAAAACGTTTATCACAACATGGAAATTACCGATAATTTAATGGAAGAAATGGAAAAAGAAGCTTAATTATTTTTCCTGCTCCTGTTCTTCTCTATCACCCTCTAAAGCGTCAACCGTTTCCTCTTCATCTATGGTTTCGTTGTAATCTTCTTCTCCTTTTTCTTCACGCTGAATTTTCTTTCCTAGGTAAACTAACTGAAATCCTTCCTCAATCTCCACATCTGAGCTGTGCGAAGGTATAATAGTTAACCCTCCCTTGTTATTTTTTACAAATAGCGGAATAATATCAGGATCGGTCTTAGAAATTTCAATTAAGCCTTCATAATGTTCCTTACTGTTAAGTACTAATTCATGGATCTTAGGATAACTTCTGGAAACTTCGGTTAGCTTTATATAATCATCGGTATGAGAAAATAAACCTTCAGCCGGGTTCTTCTCGGGATTATTCATTTCATCGGCAGTAATAACCCTAAACGACCCGTTTTCTCCAAACTGCTTTTTAAATTTTGTTATCGCCGTTTTATTAATATCACTGTTTCCTGTCATGGCCATTAAATAACCAATATCATTCAGTTCAACATTATTCATTAGATCATCTGAATAAACGCTGCCTTCAATGGCATCAATCCCCAAATCCCGGGCTTTCTTTACATTATCAGAATTATTATCCAGGAGCACTACGTGCCGCTCATTATCGTGTAAATATTTTCCTATTAATCTTGCTATAGATGAAGCTCCAATAATTAAAATTCCCTGTGAATCTTTTATAAAAACGCCCACCAAACGTGCAAAAAGCCTTGCTGTGGCTGCATTTAATAAAACCGAACAGAGGACGATCATAAAAACTAACGGAGTTATATATTCGGCGCCTGCAATACCTTCACGCGCCAATCGTAAGCCGAATAAAGAGGCAATACCGGCGGCTACAATACCACGAGGTCCAACCCAGCTAACAAATGCAATTTCATTAACTTTTAAACCTGAACCCAGAGAACTTAAAATTACTCCCAGGGGCCTAATTAGTAAAACCACCACTCCAAAAAGAATAAGCGAATTCCAGTTAAAAACCAGTAAAAGCTCTTCAATTTCAATATTTGCAGCTAATAAGATAAAGAGTATAGAAATTAATAAAACACTTAGTGACTCTTTAAAATACAGCAGTTCTTTTATATTGGGTAATTTTTGGTTTCCCATAACCATTCCCATAATAACCACAGCCAAAAGTCCGCTTTCGTGGGCAAATGTATCAGCTAATACAAAAACTCCCAGTACGGTTGCCAGGATAAAAACATTGAGTAAATAGTGCGGAATTATCTGCCTTTTTATTAAAAAAGCCAACAAGTGGGCGAAGGTGAACCCAAATGTAAATCCAAAAAGTAAAATCTTACCAAATTCAATTAACGCTGTTTGAGTAAAATCCTGTCCTCCTTCAACCCTAATAAATTCAAACATTAAAACCGAAATAAGCGCACCTATAGGATCAATTAGAATTCCTTCCCATTTTAGAATCGAAGAAACGTGTGATTTTAAAGGAATATTCCGAAGAATTGGGGAAATAACCGTAGGACCGGTTACAATAATTAAGGCTGAAAATAAAAAGGAAATTTGCCAGGAAAGATCAAATATAAAATGCGCGGCTAAACCTGCACCTAAAAAGGTGACCACTGACCCAACGCTGATAAGTTTTAAAATTACCGGACCAATATTACCAACTTCACTTCTTTTAAGAGTTAATCCTCCTTCAAAAAGAATAACTGAAATAGCAAGAGAAACGAAATAAAACAAACTTTCCCCAGGGAATAAGCCTTCAGAGCCATTCCAAATAGGTTCTACCCATTTGGTACCGTCTTCACTAATTAAAGTTGAAATAGGACCAACTAAAAGGCCAATTAAAATAAGTGGTAAAATTGCCGGGGTTTTAATCTTCCAGGCTAACCACTGGGCCAGGATTCCCAATATTACCAAACTTGCAAGTTCTAACATGCGTTAATTATTTGAGCTATAAATTGCTATTTACAAAAATAGGTTGATTTAATGGCAACTCTCTAAGGATTTCAGGCTTTTTACTGAATAATTGAGTTTTAAATGTTTCAATTCCTTCCTCAATCTTTCAATACTTCTTGCTTCAAATCAGATTATTTTTCTTTGAATATTTCTTAGACGTACTCCGTTTAGTTTAATTTCAGAATATCTAATAAATACGATTTATAGTCATTTAACATAAATAAATATCTGTAATTAGTGAAAATATTGATATTTTGTAGGTTCAACCACCAAAATATTCTTTATGGAAGAATTAAATATCCTTAGTCTCCTAATTATTTTATTCAGTGCATGGTTAGGGGGCTCTGCCGCAAAAAAATTAGGGTATCCCGCAATTCTGGGAGAGCTGATTATAGGAATTTTACTTGGTCCCGCCCTGTTGGGAATCATGGAAACTTCTGAAATGATTAACGTCTTGGCCGAAGTCGGTATTATTCTGCTTATGGTTTATATAGGGATGGAAATTAATTTCAGGGATCTTGGAAAAGCTTCCTGGCCCGGGCTTTTAGCCGCTATTGGTGGTTTTATCGTGCCTTTTGCCCTTGGTTATTATTCCATAATTTATTTTGGAGGGACCCAAATGGCAGCAATTTTTGTAGCAATTGCGGTAGCCGTCACCTCACTCGCAACTAAAAGTAGAATACTCGTAGATTTAAAACTTCTCAATACCCGAATTGCTTACGTTCTTATGGCCGGTGCCCTTATTTCTGATACGCTCGCACTGGTAATTTTCGCGGGAATTGTAAGTTATGTAGACGCCGGGAGTATTGATACTCTTGGCCTGGTTTGGGTTGCGGGGAAAGCAATCTTATTCTTTGTTTTTACCGCACTTGCAGGAATTTATTTATTGCCGCTATTGGGTAAATTTTTAATGAAGTCTAACTATACCAGTAGAACGCTTCATTTTACCTTAATTCTAATTATTGTACTGGGTTTTTCTGAATTAGCAGAAGTAGCTGGATTACATAGTATTCTTGGAGCTTTTATGGCCGGTTTGTTTATTCGTGACGGTGTTTTTAACAGGCAAATTTCAAAAGATATTAACCATATATTTCACGATATTTCTATAGGTTTTCTGGCGCCTATCTTCTTTGTTTCCGCAGGGTTTAATGTTACCCTTGAGGTCTTTCAAACCGATTTACTTATGCTTATAGTTGTAACAGTGGTTGCTATGGTAGGTAAAATCCTTGGTACTGCACTTTTTTACCTTCCCAGCGGTTATGGTTGGCGAGAAGGTATTGCCGTTGGGACCGGAATGAATGGGCGTGGCGCCGTAGAAATTATAATTGCAGGAATTGGTTTACAAATGGGCATTATTACAAGCGAAATTTTCTCTATACTCGTTTTTATGGCCATTTTCACCACCCTTACCGTCCCACTTTTCTTAACCTGGACTACAACCTGGCTAAGAAATAGAAACGAATTAGTACATCAGGAATCAAGATCAGGTTACATAATTTTAGGTGCCAATCCGCTTGGTTTGTATATGGCGAAACAACTTCAGCAAAAAGATGATGATGTGATTATTATAGATGCCAACCGCGAAATGGTTGCCGAAGCTAAAAAACAGGGCTTTAACAGTATGTACGGTAACATTTTAAAAGAAGAAACCCTGGAAGATGCCAAAGCCATAGAAAAAGGCACTTTTATAGGACTTACCGGTAATAGTGAAATAAACTTCCTGGCCGCACAACTGGCAGACGATGCTTTTTATATCCCAAATAAAATTGTTTTGGTTTCCCCTAGTGAAAGCGGCACCGATGTAGATATGCTTGATAAAATTAATGCTACTTCCCTGTTTGCCAATAAAACCGAATTAAAACCCTGGGCAGCAAAAATTAGCAATGGTAATTTTGAAGAAAAAACATACACGGTAGAAGAAGAAATTTCTACTCGGGAATGGGTAAAACAGCATAAAGACGATAAAAACTTTATTCTTCCATTTTTTATAGTTAATACTGAAGGAATTAAAAGACCTTTCCATTATAACGATACTATAGATGAAGGAGAAAAAATAATTTACCTGGAATAGCATTAATTTTAACCTCTTAAATTTTTGAAACATGCCTGCTAATAGAAATTTAGCAGCGCATGTTTTTTGCTTTTAGTAATTTGCAGAACCTAAACTGAATATTATGAAATTATACCCTATAGAATCTGGAAATTTTAAATTAGATGGTGGTGCTATGTTTGGTGTAGTCCCAAAAAGCCTGTGGAGCAGAACAAACCCAGCTGATTCTAATAATATGATAGATATGGCAGCCCGTTGCCTGCTTATAGAAAACGGTGATAAATTAAGTCTTATAGACACCGGAATGGGCGATAAACAAAGCGATAAATTCTTTGGTTTTTATTATCCCTGGGGTGAACATTCTTTAGATAAATCGCTTAAACAATACGGATTTCACCGAGATGATATTACCGATGTTTTCCTAACACACCTTCATTTTGACCACGTTGGAGGCGCCATAAAATGGAATAAAGACAAAACCGGGTATGAACCGGCTTTTAAAAATGCAAAATTCTGGAGTAATAAAGATCACTGGAAATGGGCAATAGAACCTAACGCCCGCGAAAAAGCTTCGTTTCTTCCTGAAAATATCCTCCCTATGGAAGAAAGCGGTCAGCTACATTTTTTAGATCGAACTGAGAACAAAAGTTTTATACAATCTCAGGAATTTGATTTTGGCGTGCTGTTTGTAGATGGACATACCGATAAACAAATGATTCCGCATATTCAATATAAAGACAAAACCCTTGTTTTCATGGCAGATTTATTGCCCACAGCCGGTCATATTCCTTTACCATACGTGATGGGGTTTGATACCCGGCCGTTACTAACTTTAACCGAAAAAGAGAAGTTTTTAAAACAAGCGGCAGATAAAGGTTATTATTTGTTCCTGGAGCACGATGCTCACAACGAAATTATCACTTTAAAAAACACCGAAGGAGTTAGGTTAGACAAAACCTTTACTTTTAATGAACTTTTTAATTAAGTTGAATTCTGTATAAAATCAATTAAATTTTCAGATAAATTAAATTCAATAGAATAAATGAAAATACCCTTTTTAAAACCAGCATTACTAATGGGAAGCGCCCTTGTTTTAGCTTCCTGCGGAAGCGGCTCCCCAAAAATTGTTTCTACCCCAATTGCGAATATAGATTCTATTCCGCTTAAAATTACAGATCTTACTGAGACTCAACTCCAGGGTTGGGGCGGGGCCGATCTTGTAAATGACACTATTCCGGGAATGAGCGTTGATAAAGCTTATTCAGAAATTATTAAAAACAACAAAGGTCAAAAAACTATCGTTGCTGTTATAGACAGCGGCGTTGATATTGAGCACGAAGATCTTGATGGTGTAATCTGGACTAATACCGATGAAATTCCCGGGAATGGAAAAGACGACGATAATAATGGCTATATAGACGATATGCACGGCTGGAACTTTCTTGGTGATGCCGTAGAAGAAAATATGGAATACACCCGTATTTATAAGCGTTTAAAACCAAAATACGAAGGTAAATCGGCTAGTTCTATAAGTACAGCAGATCGTGCCGAGTATATATACTACCAGGAAGCTAAAGAAGAATACGAGAAAGAATACGCTGAAACAGTACAGAACAAAAACCAGTACGAGCAAATTAAAAAGCAATTGGTAGCAGCCCACCAGGCTGTTTCTTCGCAACTTGGTAAAGAAGATTATACTAAAAAAGAGCTTAATGAAATGGAAGCTACCGGGCAATTGGCGCAGTATAAAGCCATGTTGCAGCAAATTCAAAATAATGTAAACGAAAATATTCCGGAAGCCTTAGATGAATTGGATGAAGGTATTGATTACTATGCCGGTCGTTTAGACACTCATTTTAACTTAGAATTAGATGGCCGCGCGCCGGTAGGTGACGATCCATATGATATTACCGATACAAACTATGGGAACGCCAATGTTATGGGACCTTCACAAGATAAAGAAGATCTTAAGCACGGTACCCACGTTGCGGGAATTATCGCTGCAGAAAGAAATAATAATATGGGTATTAACGGTGTAGCCAATAATGCTGAAATTATGGTTTTACGTGCCGTACCCGATGGTGATGAGTACGATAAGGATATTGCCCTGGCAATTCGTTATGCCGTAGATAATGGCGCAAAAGTGATTAATACTAGTTTCGGAAAATATTTTTCTCCCAATCCAGAGTGGGTTACAGAAGCCATTCAATATGCTGCAGAAAACGATGTTTTAATAGTAAATGCAGGAGGAAACGAAGGTCTTAATTTAGACGAAAACACCGTTTATCCCAACGATCAAACCCCTGAAGCACCTCAGGAAATTTCCGATAATTTCCTTACCGTTGGTGCTCTTAATTTTGATTATGGTTCTCAACTGGTAGCCGATTTTTCTAACTACGGAAAAACAAATATTGATGTTTTTGCTCCGGGAACTAAGATATGGTCTACAACGCCAAATAATGAATACGAATATTTACAGGGTACCTCTATGGCTTCACCAGCCGTGGCCGGGGTAGCCGCAATTATTCGTTCATTTTATCCAAAATTAAGCGCTGCGCAGGTTAAACAAATTATTATGGACAGTGGTTTAACCACTAATGCCAATGTAATTGTAGGTGGCGATAGAAGCAATACCAAAGATTTTAAAGAATTATCTACTTCAGGTAAAATGGTAAATCTTTACAATGCGCTTATTTTAGCCTCACAAACCAAATAGAATTCAAGTAAACTACCTCTGTGCAAGCCACGAGGCATAAATAGGAATAAATATTTTAATTTCGATTATCGAGTAATATTTTGATCATAAAAACCACAATTAAATGAAGAAATTATTATTAAGTCTGGCCCTTGTTGCAACCTCCCTCGCCAGTGCCCAAAACAACACCAACTACTGGCAACAGCACGTAGATTATAAAATGGAGGTAGATATGAATGTTGAAAACTTTCAATATACCGGTACACAGGAATTGGAATACACCAATAACTCACCTGATACTTTAGATCGCGTTTTTTATCATTTGTATTTTAATGCTTTTCAACCCGGAAGTGAAATGGATGTCCGCTCTACAAGCATACAAGATCCAGATAGAAGGGTAGGAGACCGCATTTCTAAATTAACCGAAGATCAACAGGGTTATTTAAGAGTTTCAAGCCTTAATCAAAACGGAAATGAGCTTTCTTATGAAGAAGTAGGTACCGTTCTGGAAGTAGAACTGGACGAACCTATTTTACCGGGAGAAAAAGCTACTTTTAATATGGAATTTAAAGGCCAGGTGCCCGAGCAAATTCGCCGTTCCGGTAGAAATAGCTCAGAAGGTGTAGCGCTTTCTATGAGCCAGTGGTTTCCTAAAATGGCAGAATATGATTTTGAAGGCTGGCACGCAGCGCCTTATATAGGTCGTGAATTTCACGGAGTTTGGGGCGATTTTGATGTAAAACTTACCATTGATAAAGATTATACCGTTGCCGCTTCGGGATATCTTCAAAATCCAGAAGAAATTGGTCACGGCTATTCAGATGAAAAAGTAGAAGCAAAAGGCGATACCCATACCTGGCATTTTGTAGCACCAAAAGTGCACGATTTTACCTGGGCCGCAGATCCTGAGTATATTCACGATAAAAGAACTGCTGAAGACGGAACTGTACTTCACTTTTTTTATAAAGACAATGATGAAATAAAGGAAAACTGGAAAAATCTTCAGGAAAAAACCGAAGATTTACTAATATTTTTCAATGAAAATATAGGCCCTTATCCGTGGGATCAATATACCGTAGCACAAGGTGGCGATGGCGGAATGGAGTATGCCATGCTAACCTTAATTACAGGAGAACGTAATTTTGGAAGCCTTGTAGGTGTAACCGCTCACGAACTTGCACACGCCTGGTTTCAGCATTTAATGGCTACAAATGAGAGTAAACACGAGTGGATGGACGAAGGTTTTACCAGCTATATTTCCAGCCGTGCAATGAACCAGGTTATGGAAACCTATGCTGAAAATCCGCATACCGGTTCTTACCGCAGCTATATGGGCTTAGCAAACTCGGGGATGGAGCAACCACAAACCACCCAGGCAGATCGTTATGCTTTAAACGCCGCTTATGGCGCATCTGCATATTCTAAAGGTGCGGTATTTTTAGCGCAATTAGGCTATGTTATTGGAGAAGATAATCTTGATAAAACTTTAAAGCGTTATTATGACGAATGGAAGTTTAAACACCCAACGCCAAACGATTTTATAAGAGTTGCCGAGAAAGTTTCAGGTGCAGAATTAGACTGGTATTTAAACGACTGGACGCGTACTACTAATACTATAGATTACGGAATTAAAGAAGTTACCGAAGCAGATGATAATTCGACTAAGGTAACTTTAGAAAGAAAAAAATTAATGCCTATGCCTATAGATCTTACTGTTCGTTATACCAATGGCGAAGAGGAAATGATCTATATCCCGTTGCAAATAATGCGTTGGGAAAAATCTGCAGAACACGAAAACTGGACCGTAGCAAAAGATTGGGCCTGGGCCTATCCAACCTTCGAATTGAACATAGATAAACCACTTAGTGAGATTGAAAGTATAGAAATAGACGAATCTCAACGAATGGCCGATGTAAACAGGGATAATAACCTTTATACTGCCGAAGAATCTTCAGAAGAAGTACAGGAGTAGTTTTTCGAAATTTTTAAATTAATAATTAGACCTCACAGTTTTATACCTGTGAGGTCTTTTTTTATGAGAGCTTTTATCAGTACTTGGTACGTCATTCTGTCCCGAAGCTTCGGGATTGTTTCAGAATTTAAGCCTCTTAGAACTCCGAACAAATTTCGGAGCAGGCTCTGAAACAAGTTCAGGTTGACGTATATAATTTAACCCCTATAGCTTATTAATTCCATTTATTTCCGCTTAAATTTTTCATAGAGAACTTAAAACTATGCTTACTTTTGAACTATGGATGAAAGTTTTGGAAAAGACGAAAAATTAAAGAGCAAAAAGCTCATAGATATATTATTTCAGGAAGGAAAATCGGTTAAAAAATATCCGCTAAAACTCATCTATCTCCCCATTACCAATCCTGAAATTACTACTTTTAAAACCGGGGTTTCAGTACCTAAAAAACTGGTAAAAACTGCTGTTGGCCGCAACCGTATTAAACGTTTGATGCGGGAAGCTTTCAGAAAAAATAAGTATCTTGTAACCAGCAACTTCACACAACCTTATGCTTTGATGTTTATTTATATTTCCAGGGACGAAATTAGTCTGGAAGACCTAAATAAAGCAATGATAAAAGTAATGGAGAAGTTTAATGAATCGGAAAATAAAATAAGCTGAATTTCTATAAATCGGCTTAAATCACCTCGGAAAATTTAATCTCGATTATCGAGTAAAAATATTGAAAAATGAAAAAGAAACTCGCCAAAAAAATTGCGGTAGTTACGCTGGGCGCTACGTTAATTTTCAGCAGTTTTGGCTTTAAATCTGATTTCTTTGAGATCGCCAAACAAATTGAAATTTTTACCACGCTTTTTAAGGAAATAAACATGAACTATGTTGAAGAAACCAATCCTGCCGCTTTAATGGATACCGCGATTAAAGCGATGCTGGCCGATTTGGATCCTTATACCAATTACTGGAACGAGCAGGATGTTGAAGCCGCAAGAATCAATAATTCCGGGGAATACAGCGGTATTGGAGCCACAGTACAGGTAATAGAAGATGCTTTATTGATTATGGAACCTTATAAAGGTTATCCCGCCGATGAAGCCGGTTTAAAAGCCGGGGACGAAATTATTGAAATTGAAGGAATAAAAGTAGCCGATTATACCGATGATGTTGGAGAATTACTCAATGGCTCTCCAGATTCTCAAATTAATATTAAATATCGTAGACAGGGAGAAATAAAATCAACCGAGCTTACCAGGAGTGCTATCAACTTAAAAGCAGTGCCTTTTTATCAACTTTTAGACGAAAAAACCGGGTATATAGTGCTTTCCCGCTTTAATGCCAAAGCTTCTTCAGAAACAATTAGGGCGCTAAAAGATCTAAAAAACCAGGGTGCAGAAGAAATTATACTGGATCTTAGAGGAAATCCCGGCGGCTTATTAACTGAAGCTATAAACGTGAGTAATATTTTTTTACCAAAAGGGGAATTGATTACTACCACAAAATCGGTTATAGAAAAATATAACAAAGCTTACCAAACTCAAAAAGAACCCATAGATACGCAAATTCCGTTGGTGGTTTTAGTAAACGGACGTAGTGCTTCGGCCAGCGAAATTGTAGCTGGCGCTATTCAGGATTTGGATAGAGGAGTGGTTGTAGGTGCCAGAAGTTTTGGAAAAGGTCTTGTACAACGCCCAAAAGAACTCGCTTACGGTACGCAGCTTAAGATTACTATTTCCCGTTATTATACGCCTAGCGGAAGGTGTATACAGGCTTTAAACTATGCCGAAAGAGATGAAGAGGGGAAAGCGATAAAAAGAGCTGTAGAAGATTATAACGAATTTAAAACCAGGAATGGACGCAGCGTTTTTGATGGCGGCGGAATTTCTCCCGATGTAAAACTGGAAACTTCTGAATACAGCAATATTACCAATGCGCTACTCGCACAGAATGTTATTTTTAATTTTGCTACCGAATATTATTATAGAAATGACTTGAAAGATCCTGAGTCATTCGAGTTCACCGATACAGATTTCAACAGTTTTAAATCCTTCTTGAAAACCTCTTATTTCGACTATAAAACCGCTACAGAACAGGAACTTGAAGAACTACTTGCCATTGCTTCAAAAGAAGGTTATGAACAGGATATTCTAGGTCATTATAAAAGTATTTCTTCTGAAATTGAAGCTCAGAAGAAGAAAGAATTAGACGAGAAGAAACACGAAATAGTAAGCATTTTAACCGATGAGATTATAAAGCGCTATTTCTACAAAGAAGGCTTGTATGAATATTACGTTGAACACAATCCTGAGATCTTAGAGGCTAAATCTATTTTAAACAATAACCAGCGTTATTCAGAAATTTTGCAATAATTATTTTACCATCGCGATATGCGGAATTCCATCTTCAAGATAACCTTCGCCTATTTGCATAAAGCCATGGCTTTCGTAGAAATCGGTTAAATATATTTGAGCAGAAAGTTTAATATTATCGGTTTTAAAACGTTTTTTAATAGCTTCTACAGAAGCTTTTAGAATAAGATGTCCATAAGCATTTTTACGTTCCGATTCTTTTACCACAACCCGGCCAATAGCGGCTTCGTCAAAATAAAATCCTTTATCAAAACAGCGAGTATAGGCAATTATATTCCCATCTTTAACCCCTATTACGTGCAGCGCGTCGCTGTCTTTTCCATCGATATCCTGGTAAACACAATCCTGTTCTACTACAAAAACTTCAGACCGAAGTTGTAATACCTGGTAAAGCTCTTCAAGACTAAGTTCATTGAAATTTTTAATAAGGATTTCCATATTTTTCTAATGAATATTTTGTTCAGAAATAAGAAAAGAAAAGACTGTTTGAAAAGTTTTAAATCATCATCCTGAACTTGTTTAAGGATCTAAGATGTTAATAATAAACACAAGTTAGAAGCTGAAACAAGTTAAGCTTGACTAAGCTATACTTTTCAGACAGTCTCGATTATAATAAAATATTAATTTTCAACCGGAATCTTATCTACTCGTTTTTGATGTCTTCCACCTTCAAAAGAAGTTTCCAGAAAAATTTCAACCATATCTACTGCCTGGTGTTCTGAAACAAAACGAGCGGGAATACTCAATATATTTGCATTGTTGTGTTCTCTGGCCAGTTTAGTGATCTCACCCGTCCAGCACAGAGCAGAACGCACACCCTGGTGTTTATTAGCAGTCATATTTGCACCATTACCACTGCCACAAATAATAATTCCAAAATCTACTTTTTTGTTTTCAACATCATCTGCTACGGGGTGCACAAAATCTGGATAATCTACACTATCGTCACTGTTAGTACCATAGTTAATAACTTCTATCCCCTTGTTTTTCAGGTAATAAACAACCTTTTTCTTGTATCCGGTACCTGCGTGATCGTTTCCTATTGCAATTTTCATAATTAAGTTTTTAGCTGTCACAAAGGTAAAAAAACCACTTAGTAACAAGGTTATTTTCAATTGTTAATTACTTTTTAAATATCCTTTAGTATCAAGGCTTTAGTATTGACATAGCATTGTGGATAAGCATTGATGAGAAACTGAGAAACTTATTTGCGGTATTCAAATTAAATTTCAATAGCAAAATATCTACGAGTAAATCAAATTATAAGTCTGTTATTTTTAGCAAAGTTATCAGCATATAAAAACAGGTTGTGAACACTAAATTCATTTTCATTTATCCCGATTAGATATTAAGATTTGGTTATCAACTTTTGTTAAGTAAATATTAAAATAGTAAGATTTCCAGTCTTTTAGAACTTTAGAAGTATGTTAATAAGTTGTTATCAAACTAAGCTAACTTAAAAACCAAATAAACCTCAAAAAAATTATTCTACAAGTTAACAGCCTATAATAATCATTAGTTTTAATTTTTATAAAAAGAAGAAAAAAGAATAATAATATATAATGTTGATAACATTGAATGCTATCTGTAAAAATTGAAATTTGAATTTGGAATTTTAAAGTTTAGCCTTATAAAATATAAGCCTCTGAAAATGAGTTCAATTAGAGATTTGAACTTATAACTTTTAAAATAAAAAAGTTTAAAAAACTAAAAATCAGTGATTTAAATATATTTTGTATAGGATCTAGTTTCTTCTGAAACACTTATTTTTTCATCCGTATAGAGCTTGGTAGATTTAATATCTACCTGGCTTTTTTTATTTAGGGAGAGGTTTATAGAAGCTATGAAACCTATTAATCCAAGTAGAAAAATTAAAACGAAGAAGAGCGATATTTTATGGGCTTTTTTCATAGCAACTTGATTACCAGATGTTGCAAATATCTCGAATATGTATTGCAGCAACTTTAAATTAAAATTAAGAAAAAATTAAGATTTGAGGTATGTAATTTGTTTGAAGTAGTAAAAAACGGGGGATTTTACCCAGTACGAAATTTATGTTAAGGAAATGTAAAAATATTTTGTAATAGAATAATTTTCAGAGCGCTTAACAAAACTTTAATCGCAAATAGATGTCATTTAATGCAGAAGCCGTAATTTTATACTTTAAATATTGAAATGAGTAAAAAGAATAAAAATAAATCCCAACACCAGGGTGACCTTGCCAAAAGTATAATAGATATCCTTAGAAAGGAACCTGGAAAAACCTTTAATCATAAGCAAATTGCCGCTAAACTTGGAGTTAATGATGCTACAAGTAGAAATAATATTATTAAAAAATTAGCCCAGTTAACTGCAAAAAAACAGATTGAAGAAGAGGAACGCGGAAAGTTTAAAATTAGTAAGAAAAGTAACGATTATTACCACGCCGTGATAGATATGACCACCAAAGGTTATGCCTACGCCCTGGTAGATGAGTTAGAAGATGATGTTTTTATCTCTCCCAAAGATCTTAATACGGCTTTTAACGGTGATGAAGTAGAAATATATATTTATAACAGAAAGCGAAATAAAAAATCTGAAGGAGAAGTAACCCAAATTTTAAAGCGTAAAAGAACCGAATTTGTTGGTGTGCTTGATATGCAAAAAGATTTTGGTTTTGTTGTTATTGGCGATCCTAAGATGTATACCGATGTTTTTGTGCAGAAGAACAAAATGGGTGATGCTAAGAACGGCGATAAAGTAGTTGTTGAAATTGAAGAATGGCCAGAGAAAGCCGATTCTCCTTTTGGTAAAATTATTCAGGTTTTAGGTACTCCCGGTGAACATCATACCGAGATACATTCTATCCTTGCACAATACGGTTTGCCGCACGAATTTCCGAAAGAAATAGAAGATTTTGCCGATGAAATTGATACTTCAATTCAGCCGGAAGAAATTAAAAAACGTCGCGATATGCGCGATGTTTTGACGTTTACCATAGATCCCGGAGATGCAAAAGATTTTGATGATGCCCTGAGTTTTAAAAAATTGGATAATGGAAATGTGGAAATAGGAATTCATATTGCCGATGTTTCGCATTACGTACAACCGGGAACCATATTGGACGACGAAGCATACGAACGTGCAACATCGGTGTATTTAGTAGATCGCGTGGTGCCAATGCTGCCCGAAGTACTTTCAAACAACGCCTGTTCTTTAAGGCCAAACGAAGAAAAATATACTTTTTCGGCAGTTTTTGAAATCGATAAGAGTACAAAAGTGGTGAATGAGTGGTTCGGGAGAACCGTGACATATTCTGATGCGCGGTTTGCTTACGAAGAAGCTCAACAGATTATAGAAACCGAAAAAGGAGAAATTCCTGAAGATATTTCTATCCAGGATAAAGCTTATACGGTTAACAATGAAATTGTTGATGCTGTTTTAACTATGAATTCAATGGCTAAAAAGATGCGTTCCGCAAGAATGCGTCAGGGTGCAATTTCTTTTGATAAAGTGGAAGTTAAATTTCAATTAGACGAAGAAAATGAACCTGTAGGTGTTTACTTTAAAACAGCCAAAGATGCCAATAAACTTATTGAAGAATTTATGCTTTTAGCCAACCGAAAAGTGGCTGAATTTATAGGAAAACGAGAACAAAAGAAGACTTTTATTTATCGTTGTCACGACGAACCCGACGAAGAGAAACTTGTTTCTTTAAATAGCCTGGTTTCCAGGTTTGGTCACGGTTTAAATCTTAAAAACAGGAAAACTGTTTCTTCTTCATTAAATCAGTTGCTACAGGATGTTCAGGGTAAAAAGGAGCAAAACTTAGTAGATACACTGGCCATTAGAACTATGAGTAAAGCTTATTATGGCACCGAAAATATTGGTCATTATGGTTTAGCTTTCGATTATTACTCGCATTTTACTTCGCCAATTAGAAGATATCCAGATGTGATGGTGCATCGTTTATTACAGCGTTATTTAGATGGGCAACCTTCAGCAAAAGAAGAAGAGTATGATGAAAAATGTCATCACTCCAGCGAGATGGAAAACCTTTCTTCTAATGCCGAAAGGGATTCTATTAAATATATGCAGGTGAAATTTATGATAGATCACCAGGATAAAGAATTTGTGGGTGTAATTTCTGGAGTAACAGACTTCGGTATATTTGTGGAAATTATAGAAAATAAATGCGAAGGAATGATTCGTCTTCGCGATATAAAAGGCGATCATTATGATTTTGATGCCGATAATTACGCTATTGTAGGTAGAAAAACCAAAAAGTCTTACCAATTAGGAGATGAAGTGATCGTAAAAGTGAAAAATGCCGATTTAGTAAAAAGACACTTAGATTTTACACTTATCGGAAAAAATGAAGAGTAAATAAATTTCAGAAAAAATAGAACGTCATCCTGTTCCGAAGTTTCTTATTATTTCAGGATCTAAGTTGGTGAACAACTTAGAATTTAAAAATAAATTCAGGATAAAGGCTGAAAAGACCTTCGGGCAGACTTAACTATAAATTTTTTAAAGATGAAAAAATATCTTTTTATACTGTTTTTAATGAGTGTTGGTATGCTAAGCGCCCAGGAACTCACCCAGGATTTAGAAGATTTTAATGAAATTAAAGTCTATAATGGTTTGGATGTTATTTTAAAAGAAGCAAACCAGAATAAAGCCACCATAACCGGTGAAAACCGCACCGATGTAAAATTCAAAATTGATAATGGCATTTTAAAAGTGCGAATGAGTATTGATGAAATTCTGGATAATGATAATACTCAGATCACTATTCAGTTTAAAAAACTTGATAAAATTGATGCCCGCCAGAATGCTTCCATAAAAGTTGATTCTAAATTAAAGCAGGATCTTCTTAATTTAAATGCTTCAGAAGGCGCCGATATTTTTGCTGATGTAAAGCTTAATAAACTATATGTTGATTCAAATACTGGAGGTGAAATTGAAGTTGAAGGTAAAACCGAAGACCAGGAAATAGACATTAATACCGGTGGAAAATTCTTCGCAAAAAATTTAAAGTCTGTAAATACCAAAATTAGTATCAAAGCCGGTGGCGTTGCAGATATTACTGCCAGCGGAAATGTAGAAGCAAAGGTTAGGGCAGGAGGTACCGTAAACGTATATGGTAATCCTAAAACTTTAGATCAAAATACACTGTTTGGCGGCAAAATAATTAGAAAAAACTAAAAAGTCTACATTTGTAAAATAATACAATTGTATGTTTCAGGATGTATTAGCAGCCCTACCCTTAGGTCTTTTTTTAGCATTTTTACTTGGTCCGGTATTCTTTGTGTTACTGGAGACTGCTGCTATTAAAGGCTTTAGAGCCGCTTTTGCATTTGACTTAGGTGTTATTTTAGCCGATATTGTATTCCTTTTTGTCGCTTATTTAAGTACTACTAAACTACTTGCCAGCATAAAAGACGATCCTGCACTGTTTATCTTTGGTGGTATGATTCTAGCCACTTACGGGGTAATGAGCTTTGTACAGACCAAAAAAGTACTTAGGCAAGAAGATGATACCCCAGAGATAAGAAAACTCAGTAAAAGCGATTATATGGGTTTGGCAGTAAAAGGATTTCTGTTGAATTTCATCAATATTGGTGTCCTCGGTTTTTGGTTAGGATTAATTATCGTTTTTGGGCCAAAACTGGATATGGAACAGGATCGTATAATGGTTTTCTTCGGAAGTGTTTTAGGAACTTATCTCGTTTTAGATGTTTTTAAAATTTTACTTGCTAAAAAATTAAACCGAAAATTAACCCCAAACCGAATCTATCTTATGAAAAAGGGGATTAGTATAATGCTTATCGTTTTTGGCGGAATGCTAATTTTCCAGGGACTTTTTCCCAACCAGGTGAACGGAATTAAAGATCAAATTGAAACGATTACTCCAAACGATACCATTAAGAATTAAGTATAAACCTTGAATTTTGCGTATAAAAAAAGCCCCTTAGAAAAGGAGCTTTTTTTGAGGCATCGAGCGGATTCGAACCGCTGTACAAGGTTTTGCAGACCTCTGCCTAGCCACTCGGCCACGATGCCCTGTTTTATTTAAGGGTTGGCAAATGTAATAAAAATTTATAGTTTAAAAAATAAAACTAATTAGTGGTATTCAGGAAGATTTAGTAGACTAAAATTAATAAAATTTAGTTCTTTAAATCTTTTCTAAATATTGAAAGCCAAAAAATTAACGCGATTTACTTCTAATTACACTAACCATTGCCACATTTCCACCAATAGGCGGATTTATTTTTGAAACTTCAACCTTTGCTTTTTGTACTAAAATTATTTCATCTAAAACTCTTTTTAAAATACGTTCGGCTACGTTTTCCAGAAGCTTAGACCTAATTGCCATTTCTTCTTTAACAATTTTGTTTAAATGTACATAGTCTATGGTATCTCCAAGAGAATCGGTCTTTGCAGAATGAGATAAATCGCCTTTCACCTTAAGATCTACCCGATAATCACTTCCTATTTTTCCTTCCTCATCAAGACAACCGTGATAGGCAAAAACCCTGATGTTTTTTAATTTTATACTTCCCAAAAGATTATTTTTTACTCAATTATAGAGATTATCTTATTTAAATTATTCCTTAAATTCAGGGATCCTCAGCTTGCGCGGTGGAGTTTACAAAGATAAGCGGGTAGGTGCTTTAATTCAATTTTATTGCCCTGGATTTTATTATTTTCCTCAAAGATTTAAATTTGAGTTCTACTTAATCAAAATATATTATTTCTTGTCTGGTAAAGCTTGGGTGCGGCGACCTATTTTTTGGTAACTTTGCGGCTTATTCCATGTAGGGTTTAATATTTTGAACCCGGCGCGAATCTAAAAATAAATGTCTGATTTTAACCTCTTTTACGAGGTTTTTGATTTTAATAAATTATGGCTGAAGAAAAAAGATCGCTCAATTTTATTGAGCAAATTATAGAAGAAGATCTTCAAAATACCCACAAAAAAGAAGAATTAAAATTCAGGTTTCCGCCTGAACCTAATGGTTATCTTCATATTGGGCACGCGTCTTCTATTTGCTTAAATTTTGGTTTAGGCGAAAAATACAATGCGCCCGTAAACCTTAGATTTGACGATACAAATCCTATTAAGGAAGAGCAGGAGTTTGTAGATGCTATAAAGGAAGATGTTTTGTGGCTTGGCTTTAAATGGGAAAAAGAATGTTATGCTTCAGATTATTTTCAGCAGTTATATGATTGGGCTGTAGAAATGATAAAAAATGGGGATGCTTATGTAGATAGCCAGACATCAGAAGAAATTGCGCTTCAAAAAGGAACTCCAACCGAACCAGGGAAGGAAAGTCCATATAGAAATCGTTCTGTAGAAGAAAACCTGGACCTATTTGAGAAAATGAAAGAAGGGGAAACTCCAGAGCGAGGTCACGTTTTACGCGCAAAAATAGATATGGCTTCCCCAAATATGCTAATGCGCGATCCTGTGATGTATCGCTGTTTGCATAAAAATCATCATAGAACAAATGATACCTGGAAAATTTACCCAATGTACGATTGGGCACACGGCGAAAGTGATTTTATAGAAAATATTTCACACTCTTTTTGTACGCTGGAATTTTTACCACACCGCGAATTATATAATTGGTTCGTTGAAAGAGTAAGTAAAGAAGGTGAATTAAAGCCTAAACAAAGGGAGTTTGCCCGTAGAAACCTTAGCCATACTGTAGTTAGTAAACGTAAATTGATGCAATTGGTGGAGCAAGGCGTGGTTAACTCCTGGGACGATCCCAGAATGCCAACAATCTCAGGTTTAAGAAGAAGAGGTTATACGCCAAATTCAATTAGGAAGTTTGCCGATTCTATTGGGGTTGGAAAGCGTGAAAATATGATAGACGTTGCACATTTAGAATTTTGTGCTCGAGAAGACCTTAATAAAACAGCACCAAGGGTTATGGGAGTTTTAGATCCTGTAAAATTGGTGATTACCAATTATAAAGAAGGAAAAGAAGAATGGTTGGAAGCAGAAAACAACCCGGAAGATGAGTCGGCCGGAAGCAGGGAAATTCCTTTCTCAAGAGAACTTTATATAGAAAAAGAAGATTTTAAAGAAAGTGCAAACAGAAAATTTTTCAGGTTAACACTTGGGAAAGAAGTGCGATTAAAGAACGCTTATATTATTAAAGGTGAGGAAGTGGTAAAGGATTCCGAAGGAAATATTACCGAAATTCATTGTACTTACGATCCTAAAAGTAAAAGTGGTAGTGGCACCGAAGAATCTAAGCGAAAAGTAAAAGGAACCTTGCATTGGGTTTCTGCCAAGCACGCTTTAGAAACTGAAATAAGGCTTTACGACCGCTTATTCAGCGTAGAAAATCCCGATGGCGATAAGGAAAAAGATTATATGGAATTTGTAAATACGGATTCGCTGGAGGTAATTAAAGGTTTTGTAGAACCTAGTTTAAAATCGGCAGGAATTCAGGATAAATTTCAATTTCAACGCATAGGATATTTTTGTGTAGATAAAGATTCAAAAGAAGGTGAACCAATATTTAATCGCACCGTAGGCCTAAGAGATTCGTGGGCAAAAATTAAATAAGCTGTAATCCATTTGGTTAAGTGGCTTTTTAAGAATATTTTAGTAAAGCATTTTAACATATTAACCGGTTATTAACAGCATAGCCTTAACCCATCTTGTATCTTTGGGTTTAGTATTAACTTAACTAAAAAACTATTATGGCAAATACAGGAAGTACACTATTAGCATTAATTACCGGAGCTGCAATTGGAGCAGGAGTAGGTTTATTATATGCTCCAGATAGCGGTGAAAAAACCCGTAAAAAATTAAAAGACGAGTCTAAAAAAGCTCAGGATAGATTAAATAAAAAGTACACAGAGACTTCTTCTAATCTAACCGAAAAAGCCAAGCAGGCTCGTGTAGACTTTGAAGCAAGATTAGAAGAAACTCTTTCTTCGGCAAGTCATAAAGCAGATGATATTCTTACTGCAATGGAAACTAAATTAGAAGAGCTTAGAAAGCAAAACGCCAAATTACAGAAAGATGGTAAAGGAGGCGATTCTAAAGACAAACCAAATAAAGCAGTAGTATAGAAATAATTTTATGGCATTTGAAAAACTATCCAGAAGTATTGACGAGCTAAATTATAATTTGAAGGCATTTGCCCACAGCAATGCTGAATATTATAAACTTGAATTCTTTAAACAAGCCATGAAAGGGGCCATTGGTCTTGTTCAGGGGCTTTTGCTGGGTATATTTTTCATCTTTGCCTTAATTTTACTCTCAGTAGCTGTCGCTATTCTTATTAGTGAAGCTATTGGTACACCAAGTTCCGGTTATTTTATTGTAGGCGGATTCTATTTTCTATTATTCCTGGGAATATTATTCTTCGGAAGAAAACCAATTGAGAAGATTCTGTTAGTAAAAGTTTCAAGAAAATTTTTTAACGATTAAGCACTATGAAGGAATATAGTTCATTCAAAGAAATAGATCGGGATTTAAAAATTCTGAAACTTCAAACCAAAATAGACCAGGAGGAGATCAAATTGAATATAGAGCGTACTAAAAGTGCTATGTCTCCCTTATCTATTATGGGAAGTATGGCAGGATCTATTTTACAAAAAGCCTTTATTCTTAAAGCTGTAACAAAGCTTACCGGGTTAAAAAAGGTAACTGCTAAAGTAAAAGGTTAGAAAACTTCTTATAGATATTATAAGGGTTTGAAAGTTTGTTTTTGAATCATACGTCATTCTGAATTTATTTCAGGATCTAACATTTTAGATCCTGAAACAAGTTCAGGTTGACGGAGATAAAATACAAACTTTCAAACCTTTTTTATTTAGGCAGGAAGAGGTTTTAATTATTTCCTTCTCGAATCATCCTGATTCTTTTTCCCCTGTTCAATTTCTTCATTTTTCTTGCGCATCGCTTCTCCAATTTGATTGGAAGCAGTAAATGACGCCACCATATTATTCAGCATATCGCTTCCTGCCTGGGGCGAATTCGGTAATAAAATAAGATTACTGTTGGTTTCTTCACCAATGGCTTGCAGTGTATCGTAATGCTGCGTTACCACAATTAATGCTGAAGCTTCCTGGGAGTTTATTCCCACATTATTCAATACATCCACACTTTCTTCAAGTCCGCGGGCAATTTCCCTTCTTTGGTCGGCAATTCCCTGTCCCTGTAAACGTTTACTTTCGGCTTCCGCGCGTGCTTTTGCAACAATTCGTATTCTTTCGGCTTCTCCTTCGTATTCTGCAGCCACTTTCTCGCGTTCTGCCGAGTTTATTCTGTTCATAGCATGTTTTACCTGCTCATCTGGGTCAATGTCTGTTACAAGCGTTTTAATGATGTCATAACCATAATCCTGCATAGATTCGTTAAGCTCACGATTAACGGCAATGGCAATATCGTCTTTTCGTTCAAAAACATCATCTAAGATCATTTTTGGGACTTCAGCCCGAACTACATCAAAAACATATGAAGTAATCTGATCTGACGGACTTTCAAGTTTATAAAAAGCGTCGTAAATATTAGTTCTAATTACCTGGAATTGCACCGATATTTTCAGTTTAACAAAAACGTTATCCTTGGTTTTGGTTTCTACCAGAACATCCAGCTGTTGTACTTTTAAATTGATTCTACCGGCAATTTGATCTATTATAGGAATCTTTAAATGAAGTCCGGAATTTTTAATGCTTTTAAATTTTCCAAATCGTTCAAGAATCGCCGCCTTTTGTTGGCGAACAGTGAAAATTCCGCTGAAAAGAATCAGCAGAAATAATACAATAATGATGGGGATGAAGACGTAGCTAAGCATAATTTTTAGGAGATATAAGTTGATTCTCCCAAGATAGTGAAAGTTTGCTCGATAATCGAGATTAAATGCGCCGAGACTTTACTCGAAATCAAATTGTATTTTCCAACACTAATGCTTAGTGAGCTGGCTCTGATGTAGTTTAGTTAGCTATGTAGTACAAGGTAAAAACAACAAATAGGCTTTATCGTCATTGCGAACCCGATTGTTATCGGGAGCAATCTCTTCAACTGAAAAGATTGCTTCACTCGTACCTCATTCGCAATGACGTAGACAGCCTATTTTGTTCTAAATTGTTATCCCAGCGTTTTTATCGCTTTTTCCAGGCGGGAAATGGTTTCTTCTTTTCCAATCATTTCAGCGATTTCGTAAAGGTCTGGGCCTTGCATAGCCCCAACTAAGGCTAATCTAAAAGGCTGCATCACTTTTCCAAAACCAACTTCTTTTTGCTGGATCCAGGCTTTTACTTCGGCCTGAACGGTTTCTGCTTTAAAATCTTCCTGTTTTTGTAAAACCTGAATTAATTCCTGCATTAGATCGGCTGTATCATCCTTCCATGCTTTTTTTGCATTTTTAGGATCGTAAGAAGTAGGAGCGAGGAAGAAAAAATAACCCTGATCCCAAATATCGTTTACAAAAACAGCGCGTTCTTTCATCAAACTAACTACCTTTAAAACGTAGTCTGAAGAAACTTTAATTTCTTTTTTCTCAATTATTTTTTCCAGTTTTTCGGCGACTACTTTTTCATCTGCCTCGTGCATATAATGTTGCTGAAACCACTTGGTTTTTTCGGGATCAAATTTAGCTCCACCTTTATGTACACGATCTATTTCAAAAGCTTCCACCAGTTCGTTCAGTTTAAAGAATTCCTGTTCTGTTCCGGGATTCCAACCTAAAAAGGCCAGCATATTGGTAACGGCTTCAGGGAAATATCCATCTTCTCTATAACCTGCAGAAATTTCTCCAGAATTAGGATCTTTCCATTCCAACGGAAATACTGGAAAACCTAATTTGTCTCCATCTCTCTTGCTTAATTTTCCTTTTCCCTGTGGCTTTAAAATAAGTGGTAAATGCGCAAATTTAGGAGCATCCCATCCAAAAGCTCTGTATAACATAAAGTGTAGTGCCAGCGAAGGCAACCACTCTTCACCACGAATAACGTGGGAGATTTCCATTAAATGATCGTCTACAATATTTGCCAGGTGATAAGTTGGCATCCCATCACTTTTAAACAAAACCTTATCGTCTAAAGTGCTGGTGTCAATTTCCATTTCACCACGAATTTCATCTTTTATATGCAGATTTTCGTCTTCAGGAGATTTAAACCTGATCACGTAATTCTCATCGGCATCTAATTTTTCTCTAACCTCGTCTTCAGAAAGTGCAAGGGAATTTTGCAATTTCATTCTATTATGCCAGTTGTAGATAAAAGTTTTTCCCTTCTCCTCGTGGTTTTTTCTATGTGCGTCTAACTCTTCAGCAGTATCAAAAGCGTAATAAGCCTGATCTTTTTTCAGGAGTTCTTCGGCATATTTTCTATAAATATCTTTGCGCTCGCTTTGGCGGTAAGGGCCGTAATCACCTTCTTTCCCGGGCCCTTCATCAAAAGGAATTCCGCACCAATTAAGGGATTCAACAATATAATCTTCGGCACCTTCAACGTATCGGTTTTGATCGGTATCTTCTATACGCAACACAAAATCTCCCTTGTGTTTTTTGGCAAATAAATAATTATATAAAGCTGTTCTTACCCCGCCAATATGCAAAGGGCCGGTTGGACTTGGCGCAAAACGCACGCGAACTTTAGCAGACATATCTAGTTTTGTTTTTAACTGCAAAGATACAATCTTATTAAACGAAACCTAATGAGAGTCGCATCAATACTACGGAAATCACTCCGCCAAAATTGTTGTATTTTTAAGCTTCAATTATGGAAAATTACAATCAAATAAAAAGAAAGCTGGCGGCCTTTATCAGGAAGTTTTACCTGAATAAATTGCTGAAAGGAATTATCTTATTTCTGGCTATTGGCTTACTTTATTTCCTAAGCGTTTTAGCGATAGAATATTTTCTATGGTTAGAACCTTCAGCAAGAACATTTTTATTCTGGATTTTTGTTGGAGTAGAGGTGATGCTGTTGGGCTACTTTATTATAATTCCGTTGACGAAACTCTTTAAATTTTCTAGCGGAATAAATGATGAAGAAGCTTCAAAAATAATCGGCGCGCATTTTCCTGAAGTAAACGATAAATTGTTGAATATTCTTCAGCTTAAAAAAGATTCACAACAATCTGAATTATTGTTAGCCGGGATCGAACAAAAGTCGGCCGAACTAAATAAGGTTCCATTTACCCGTGCTGTAGATTATAAGGAGAACCGAAAATACTTAAAATACGCCTTATTTCCAGTAGTATTGATTTTAGGGCTTTTAGTAACCGGAAATATGAAGTTGATTGCTTCGCCATTAGATAGACTTGCAAAACATAATACCGAATTTGAAGCGCCCGCGCCATTCAGGTTTATAATTTTGAACGATTCTTTAAAAGCCAGGGAGAATTCAGAATATAAAATCCTGGTAAAAACAGAAGGAAATATCACTCCCGGAAAGCCTGAAATTTCTTACAACGGACAAACCTATTTTTTAAAACAAGTTGCCCCGGGAAGTTTTGAATATACTTTTAAAAGGCTTCAAAATAATGTGAATTTTAGGTTGAGTGCCAACGGCATAAATTCTAAAGAATATACCCTTGAAACTCTAAAAGTACCCAAACTTTTAGATTTTAAAATTAAGTTTGACTATCCTAATTACATAGGAAAGCTTAATGATAGTTTAAGTGGTTCAGGGAATGTAAATGTACCGGAAGGCACAAAAATCACCTGGAATTTTAATACAAGAAATACCGAAATTCTCAATTTTACGATTGAAGATTCTTTAATTAAACTTTCTGCTGAAAATTCAGATTTCCAATATTCACAGGCTGTTTATTCTCGTTTGGATTATAATGTTAGCACTTCAAATAGGGCTATTAAAAACTTTGAGGCTTTAGATTATTCCGTAAACGTTATCAAGGATGAATATCCGGTAATTGAAATTCAACAGAAACTGGATAGTACAGATAATACTACACAGTATTTCTATGGAAAACTTTCTGACGATTACGGTTTAAATAGCTTAAAACTGGTTTATTATGTTGAAAATAAAGAAGATAGCCTTCAAAAGGATGAGATTTCGATCTCTAATGCCGCTTTTGATGATTTCCATTACACATTTCCCGGAAATTTGGATCTAGAACCCGGAGAAACCTATAATTTCTACTTTCAGCTTTGGGATAATGATGCGGTGAATGGAAGTAAAAATACAAAAACTTCAACCTTTAGTTTTAGAAAGAAAACAAACGAGGAAATAGAAGAGGAGAAGTTAAGACAACAAGGTGAGTCTATAAATAATTTGAGTGAAAGTTTAAAAAACATTCAATCTTCAGAAGAAGAATTAAATGAACTTAACCGCTTGCAAAAGGAAAATGAAAACCTGGATTATAATCAGCGTAAAAAACTTCAAAACTTTATTCAACGTCAAAAGCAACAATCTGAAATGATGCGTAATTATTCTGAAAAACTTAAAAACAGTTTTGAAGAAAATCAGCAGGAATTAAGTTCAGATTCTCCTGAAAAAGATGAACTCAAAAAACGTTTAGATAGAAATGAAAAACGCCTTCAGGAGAATGAAGCACTATTGGAAGAATTGCAAGAAATAGCCGATAAAATTAACCGGGAAGAGTTGGGAGAAAAACTGGAAGAACTTTCTAAAAGAAATCAGAGTGAAGAAAGAAATTTAGAGCAGCTTTTAGAATTAACCAAACGCTATTATGTAGAAGAGAAGCTTCACAAATTGGCGAGAGATTTGGATAAACTTTCTGAAAAACAAAACCAATTGTCAGAAAATTCTTATGCGGAAACTTTAGAAGAACAAAAGAAAATTTCGGAGGAATTTGAAGAATTTCAGCAAGAAATGAATCAATTGGAAGATGATAATAAGGATTTACAAAAGCCCACAGATTTACCTCGTGACGAAGTTGATGAAGAAAGTATAGAAAAAGATTTGAATGATGCAGAGCAAAATTTAGATAATGGAGACAGGGAAAAGGCAAAGGAAAAACAGAAGAATGCTGCTCAGCAAATGAAGGAAATGAGCCAAAAAATGCAGCAGCGTTCAATGCAGCAAAGTGGAGAAGAACTAAAAGCTGATATTGAAACGCTTCGACAAATATTAGATAATTTGGTCACATTTTCATTTCAGCAGGAGGAGCTTTTGGAGGATTTCAGTAAAATAGATATCAATAATCCGGGATATGCTGCCAGGCTTAGAAGACAAAACGATCTCAGGGAAAACTTTAGACATATTGATGATAGTTTATATTCCCTTGCGCTTAGTAATCCTATGATCACCGAGAATATTACTAAAAGCTTAACTGACATAGAATTTGATATCGATAAATCACTTGAGCGGCTTGGCGAGAATCAATTACCCCAGGGAACCGCGAGCCAGCAATATGTAGTAACCGGCACAAATGATTTGGCTTATATGTTGAGTGAAATTCTGTCGATGATGCAACAACAGGCAAATCCGCAATTGGGAAAAGGACAGGGTGAAAATTCAGAATTTCAGCTTCAGGATATTATTAAAAAGCAGCAGGAAATTAATAAAGAATTTCAGGAGCAGGGAAAACAGCAAAAAGGAAAGCAGAATGAAGGAAGGAAGCCCGGGGAAGGAATGGGAGAAGGGGAGATGGAAAGGCTGTTCGAAATTTATAAAGATCAGCAAGAACTGCGGCAAAGCTTACAGGAATTAAATGAGAAAGAAAGTTCGCAACGGGGAAAACAAATTGAAGAGCAAATGAAGGAGGCCGAGGAACAATTACTGGACAAAGGTTTTGATCCTGAAAATCTTCAGAAATTGCAGCAATTGGAACACGAATTGATGGAATATGAAGACGCGCGTTTGCAACAGGGAGAAAATAATAAACGAGAGTCTGAAACCAATCTTCAGCAGTTTGACAACACGACTAAAGATCAAAGTATTAAGGCTAAAGAATATTTTAATTCTATAGAAATTTTAAATAGACAAAGCTTACCTTTGCGCGAAATTTATAAACAGAAAGTAAAATCCTATTTTGAGCGAACAGATAATTAATTTTTATTCGGAAAATGATTTCGAGTTTCAGGAGGAAAAATCTTTTGATACCTGGATTAGAAAAGTAATCTCTTCAGAAGAGAAACAGCTTGGAGAGATTAATTATATTTTTTGTGACGATCATTATTTATATAAGATTAATCTCAAATTTTTGGACCACGATACTTATACCGACATTATCTCTTTTGATAATTCTGAGGGAGAAGAATTGAACGGAGATATTTTTATTAGTACAGATCGGGTAACCGAAAATGCGAAAGAGTATAATGTTGATTTTTCTGAAGAACTTAAAAGGGTTATGATCCACGGGATATTGCATTTATGTGGATATGGAGATAAGACTGAAAGTGAGGCCGCTTTAATGCGACAGAAGGAAGACGAAAAGATTGCATTGTTCCACGTGGAACAATAAATTTAGAAAGAAGAATTTTTATGTTCGAAAGTGAATATGATGTTATTGTAGTAGGTGCCGGTCACGCTGGAAGTGAAGCCGCTGCCGCTGCCGCAAATATGGGTTCTAAAACCTTATTGGTGACGATGAACCTACAGAATATTGCGCAAATGAGTTGTAATCCTGCGATGGGTGGGATTGCAAAAGGACAAATTTTGCGTGAGATAGATGCGATGGGTGGTTACAGCGGGTTAGTTAGTGATACGAGTGCCATTCAATTTAAAATGCTTAATAAATCTAAAGGACCCGCAATGTGGAGCCCAAGAGTGCAAAGCGACCGTATGATGTTTGCTGAGCATTGGCGACTTAGATTAGAGCAAACTCCAAATCTGGATTTCTACCAGGAAATGGTAGCCGGTTTGATTTTAGAAGGGAACGAACTTAAAGGGGTGAGAACTTCTTTAGGTTTGGAAATTCGTGCTAAATCTGTAGTGCTTACTAACGGTACTTTTTTAAATGGATTAATTCATATTGGCGATAAGAATTTTGGAGGCGGTAGAGCAGGAGAGAGAGCCGCAACCGGGATTACAAAAGATCTTGTTGATGCAGGTTTTGAATCGGGTAGAATGAAAACCGGAACACCTCCAAGAGTAGATGGTAGATCTTTGGATTATTCTAAAATGATAGAGCAACCCGGGGATGATGTTCCTTCTAAATTTTCTTTTTTAGATGAAACCCAACCTTTAAAAAAACAGCGGTCTTGTTATATGACTTACACCTCGCCAGAGGTGCATGAAATCCTTAAAGATGGCTTTGAAAGATCGCCCATGTTTAATGGACGTATTCAAAGTATTGGTCCCAGGTATTGCCCTAGTATAGAAGATAAAATAAACAGGTTTGCAGATAAGGACAGGCATCAACTTTTTGTTGAACCTGAAGGATGGAATACGGTAGAAGTTTATGTAAATGGCTTTTCTACTTCGCTTCCTGAAGATGTTCAATTTAAAGCTTTAAAATCTGTAGCCGGATTTGAAAATGTGAAATTTTTTAGACCTGGTTATGCGATAGAATACGATTATTTTCCACCTACGCAGTTGAAACATACTTTGGAAACCAAGTTGGTTGATGGGCTATATTTTGCCGGTCAAATTAATGGAACTACAGGATACGAAGAAGCCGCTTGCCAGGGATTAATGGCAGGAATAAATGCTGCTTTAAAAGTTCAGGAAAAGGAAGAATTTATCATTAAGAGAAACGAAGCTTATATAGGTGTTCTTATAGACGATCTTATTACGAAGGGTACAGAAGAGCCTTATAGAATGTTTACTTCCCGTGCTGAATACAGAACTTTATTGCGTCAGGATAACGCCGATTTTAGATTGACCGAGCGTTCTTATAAATTAGGTTTGGCTTCTGAAGAACGTATGCGAAAAATGGAAGAGAAGAAGGAAAAGTCTTCTGATTTTGTAAATTTCCTTAAGAACAAAAGCGTTTCTCACGAGGATGCAAATCCTATTTTGGAGGAGAATAATTCTTCCCCAATGAAGCAAAGTGATAAGATCTTTAAAATATTTTCCCGTCCAAATATTACTATGGATGATGTGCGAAATTTCCCCGGAGTAGAGGAGTATATTCAGGAGAATAATTTGAATACCGAGATTTTGGAACAGACCGAAATCCAGGTAAAATATTCTGGATATATTGAGAAGGAAAAGAACAATGCCGATAAATTGAATAGGCTGGAAGATGTAAAAATCCCTAATAGTTTTGATTATTCTAAGATCAAATCTATGTCTTTTGAGGCACGGGAAAAGCTTAATAAAATTCAACCAACATCAATTTCACAAGCATCAAGAATAAGCGGGGTGAGTCCAAATGATATTTCCGTTTTATTGGTTTATATGGGAAGATAATTTTAAAAGTTCCACGTGGAACAATTTTATTTTTGAAGTACTTTGTTGAGATAAATTTCGCAGGATTAACTTGAAAAACTATTAAAGATCAATCGAATTTTTCATCATTTAAAAACGAGTGTAGGTAATAAGAGCTTCTTATTGCTCTTCACTTTTTTGATTTTTCAATCCTGCATAATTACTACGCATTCCGTAAAGGAAATTAAGACTTCAGAATTAAATTCTCCCGAAGATAAATCTGATTATACTTCTTTTAAATTTAGTAGTTCCATTAAGGTACAAAAAACAAGAGATTGGTTTAGAAATTATTTTGCCTTAGAAAGTGAAGATGATTTAATGAATTTTGAAACCAGTTTTTTAAAAGGATCAGATCACGAATTTATTGTCACCGTTTTTGATTATTCCGATAGGGAACAATATATGGATCTTACCGGACTTTTTTTTGGCGATGGTGTGGAAACTAGGGAGAGCGATCTAAAGTTTTTTGTTGGTATTACAGTTACCGATAAAACCGGAATAGATCACTTAGCAGAAAGTTCTATTTTTCAAAAACCGCTACTCGAACAATTAGCTGAAATGCGAGAAGAATTTAGAAACTTTACCGTGAATAATCCCGATCAAAAATTCTTTTAATGAGCGATAAAAATTTTCATTTAACCTGTAAAGATCATTTAGTTTCTGGCGAAGAATTTCAATTACAAAAGAGAAGTGATTTTGAAATCTTAGAAACAATTCCAAAACCAGAAAATCTTTCGGCTTACTATGAAAGTGAAAATTATATTTCCCATACAGATTCGAGTAAAAGTCTTACCGATAAAATTTACCAGGCTGTTAAGAATTTTATGCTACTGCAAAAATTGAAATGGGTAAATAAAGTTGCTAAAGGAAATAACTTATTAGACATCGGCGCTGGAACCGGGGATTTTTTACAAACGGCTAAAAGAAAGAAATGGAATGTTGAAGGTATTGAACCAAATGCACAGGCAAGAAAATTAGCTGCTGAAAAAGGGATTGAGCTTCAGCAAGAATTATCTTACTTTGAAGATAATTCTTTTGATGTAGTTTCTATGTGGCACGTTTTGGAACACGTTTCAGATTTTGATTTTCAGCTAAAGGAATTGTATCGCTTATTAAAACCAAATGGGGTAGCGGTTATCGCAGTTCCGAATTTTAAAAGTTTTGATGCCGAATATTACAAAGAATTTTGGGCGGCTTACGATGTGCCTAGACATCTTTGGCATTTTTCTCAAACTGGAATTACCGGGTTATTCAAAAAACATAATTTTGAAAAGCTCAACACCAAACCTCTTGTTTTTGATTCCTTCTACGTGAGTTTACTTTCAGAAAAAAACAAAATGGGAAAATCAAATATTATAAAAGCTTTTAAAACTGGCCTGGAATCAAATTTAAGAGCACAACGTACTTCAGAGTATTCTTCTCTCGTTTATTTCTTTCAGAAATGCTAAAAAACGTATTTTAAGCTTATTTAAGCTCGTTTGGCTATTAGGATGATATGATATCAGGTCAATTTTGAGAAACAAGCTTATTTCTAAGCTATTTAATTCATTTTTTATCTATTAAATTTATCATTATAATTTTATATATAAGAATTTCTTATACACCCTTCATAAGTCAGTTTTGATTTAAATCGAAAATTTAACTTTCATACATTTGCGACAAACAAATTCAATTAATGATGAAAAAACTTTTAATGATTTTGGTAGTTGCTGTTTTGCTTACTTCCTGCGACCAGGAAAAAACGGCTTATGTAGATACCACAAAACTTATCCAGGAGTACAAAGAAATGAAAGATGTTGAAGCTGACTTTACTTCTAAATCAGATTCGGTAAAAAAACAATTAGATTCTATTGCCAGAGGATTTCAGCAGGAAGTTCAGGCTTACCAACAGGAAATGAATTCTATGTCCCAGGCGCAACGCCAGGAAAAAGAGCAAGAATTAATGCAGAAGCAGCAAAGAATCCAACAGCAACAGCAAATGCAGGGCAATCGTCTAAGAGAGCAGAGCGATGCTGTTATAGATTCTATTGTAGATAAAGTAAAGG
Organism: Salegentibacter sp. BDJ18; assembly: GCF_017579965.1. Taxonomy (NCBI): domain Bacteria; kingdom Pseudomonadati; phylum Bacteroidota; class Flavobacteriia; order Flavobacteriales; family Flavobacteriaceae; genus Salegentibacter; species Salegentibacter sp. BDJ18. Next base: position 280,505 of record NZ_JAFLQX010000003.1, on the reverse strand, counting down.
AATATGTAGCAGATTACGGCGAAGAGAATGGCTACACCTACATTTTTGGTTCTAATGAGTCTGCCAACATTATGTATGCGAAAGATGGGAAAGATCTAACCCAGGAAATCCTTGATAATTTGAATGAGACTTATAACAAGAACTAGATTTAAGTTCTGAGTTTTTAAAAGAGGTCTGAGAAGTTTTCTATAAACGTCATCCTGAATTTATTTCAGGATCTAGGTTCAAATTAGCTTAGAAGCTGAAACCAGTTCAGCTTGACGAAAGGAAAACTTCTCAGGCCTTTTTCTATTTTAAGACATTAAGTAAACTCCAAAGATCACTACGATAAAGTAGCCGGTTAATGTGAAAGCTCCGGCGTAATCTTTAGCAATTCTTTGTCCGAATAATAACATTAAAAGGGTGATAGCGGCCAGGATGCAAGCGTAAAACGCTATTGTAGGGTCGTTATAAGCGATTAGCCAAATTATTCCCGGGATAGTGGCAAAACCTGTAATGATTTCAATTATCATTATTATTCCCACCATAAGTGGCACCTGCCCGGCAAGAAATGTTCCTGAAAAATGCTCTTTTAACCAACCGGTATTTCCTTTCCAATCTGCAGCTTTATCTATCCCAGATTGCAAAAATGTAATTAGAATAAATAAAAGAATAAGAAGTTCGGTAATATTCGTGTAAAGGTTCTCCATAATTTTAAGCGGCTTTTTTATGTAAATATCGGGTTAGTCTTATAGAAAGATCGGTGAGTATAATTTTTGCATTTCCGTTTCTTTCAATATGATAAATGGCTTCTTCAAGAGCTTCTATAATATCTTTTATATTATTTCCGTGCACGAACGGGGCAAATTTTTCCAGTTTAAATCCCGGCGTTGCCGGTTCAAGATAGACTAGCTTTTCGGCTTTATAATTCAGCATTAAAGCCTGTCGGAAAAAGTCTATGCAATACAGTAAAAAGCTCTTTTGAGATTCCCTTCCCATTCCTGCAATTTCTTCGCTCCAGGCAATAAGTTCAAGAACTGTAGATCTATTTCCTTTGGCTTTAAATGCACTACGTACCCAATTGATAAACCAGGTTTCAAATTGCTGATCTCCGCTATTTTTTTGTAATAAATGTAATGCGCGGGTATAACTACCATTGGCCTGGTGGGCAATTTTTAAAGCCTCAGGTTTACTGCAGTTTTCATTTTTTTCTAAAAATGCGGCAATTTCATCTTCCGGTAAAGGAGGGAAATGTAGTTTCTGACAACGAGACCGTATGGTTTGTATAATTTGTTCTTCATCTTCGGTCACTAGAAGAAAAAGGGTATTGTTTGGTGGTTCTTCTATTAATTTCAATAATTTATTGGCTGCCGCAGTATTCATCTTTTCGGCCATCCAAATGATCATTATTTTAAATCCGCCTTCATAAGCTTTTAGAGAAAGGGATTTAACCACTTCCTGGGCTTCGTCTACACCAATTTGACCTTGTTTATTTTCTATTCCAAGTTTTTGGTACCATTCAAATAAACTTCCGTAGGGATTGGTTTTTACAAATTCCCGCCATTCTTCTAAAAAGTGGGAAGAAACAGGATGTTTTTTTATTTTTTGATTGGCAGCAACTGGAAATGCAAAATGAAGATCGGGATGCGCCAATTTTTTAAATCGTTCATTACAATTGCTGTTTCCAGAATTGTTTTCTCCTTCCTTATTTTTGCAAAGTATGTATTGCGCGTAAGCAATAGCCAGAGGTAAAGTACCACTACCACTTTTTCCTACAAACAACTGTGCGTGGGGAACACGGCCATTATCTACCGTTGTGGTAAGATGTTTCTTTAAATGCTGTAAACCTATTATTTCTTCAAAAAGCATAAGCAAATATAAAATTTATATACACTTTAATGTCTTCGGAAAAATTTATATTTGTAAATAGCGTATGCTGAATAAAAGCCGATTGGGCTTAATCTTAATCAACCAAACCATATTTTTGGTTCTAAAAAATGAAATGAAAAATGAAGACTTTAAACGATTTTAATTTTAAAGACAAACAGGCATTAATAAGAGTAGATTTTAATGTTCCATTAAATAAAGATCAGGAAGTAACTGATGCTAATAGAATTGAAGCTGCAAAGCCTACTATTCTTAAAATTTTGGAAGATGGTGGGAGCGTTGTTTTAATGTCGCATCTTGGCAGGCCAGAAGGCAGAGAAGAAAAATATTCTTTAAAACATATTGTGAAAAAAGTCGCAGAGGTTATTGGGGTAGAACCCAAATTTGTGAACGATTGTGTTGGAGATGAAGTTAAAACTGCAGCCGATAATTTACATCCAGGTGAAATTTTATTACTGGAAAACCTTAGATTTCATAAGGAAGAAAAAGGTGGGGACGAAGATTTTGCAAAACAACTCTCGCAACTTGGAGATATTTATGTAAACGATGCCTTTGGTACCGCACACCGTGCTCACGCATCTACTACTATTGTTGCCAAATATTTTGACGATAAATGCTTTGGATATTTATTGGAAAAAGAAATTAAAAACCTTGATAAGGTACTTCACAGTAAAGAAAAGCCGGTAACTGCGGTTTTAGGTGGCGCTAAAGTTTCGTCTAAAATCACCGTAATTGAAAATATTCTTGATAAAGTAGATCATTTAATTATTGGTGGGGGAATGGCCTATACTTTTATCCTTGCCAAGGGAGGTAAAATAGGAAATTCTCTTGTAGAAGAAGATAAACAGGAATTAGCTCTGGAGATTCTTAAAAAAGCCGAAGCCAAGAATGTACAGGTTCATCTTCCCGTAGATTCTATAATTGCCGATAGTTTTTCTGAACAGGCTTCTACAGATACCGCTAAAATCAATGAAATTCCCGATGGTTGGATGGGACTTGATGCCGGGCCAGAAAGTATCCAAAATTTTGATGCAGTAATCCAGGAATCAAGAATTATTCTTTGGAATGGGCCGCTTGGTGTATTTGAAATGGATAAATTCTCAAAAGGAACTATTGCTTTAGGAAATTCTATTGCTGAAGCTACCCAAAATGGTGCTTTCTCTTTAGTAGGAGGTGGAGATTCTGTAGCCGCGGTTAAAAAATTCGGTTTTGAAGATAAAGTAAGCTATGTTTCTACAGGCGGTGGTGCTATGTTAGAAATGTTAGAAGGAAAATCATTGCCCGGTATTGAGGCAATAGGGAAATAAAACGTACTAAAATCTAAGATTTTACGTTCTTTTTTAAATATTGAATAATTATGGGCAGGTATATAATTTTATCTCTTGTATTCCTTTTTGGGATTAGCCTTCAGGCGCAGGAAGAGGAGAAGGGGAAGCAGGTAGAGAAAGCTAATTTTAGGGTGCAGATCTTCCAGAAGGTAGATAGCAATGAAATTATTCTTGCTCATCCCGACCCGGAGTTCAAAAATAAGTTACCAATTTCGGCTGTGATCAGGGATTCTTCTGCGGTTTCGTTAGAAGATCTTCCCCGCGCAGCCAAAATTGATTCTGTTTGGAAAGCACAGCTTACCAATTCAGATCTTTTTGACGAGATGTATAAAAGCATCAGGGAACAGGATTATGAAAATGAAGTAAACAAAGAACTTCCCACCGATACTTTAAAAGCCAGGTTAGCGAAATTAAATGCTCGCACGCCGTTTAACGTAGAATACCATCCCGTACTGGAAAGTGTTATTAATTCCTATTTAAAACGCAATAAGAAGGCTATGGAGCGTCTTATGGCGTTAAGTGAATACTATTTCCCAATGTTTGAACAGCAGCTGGATCGTTATGATATTCCGCTGGAGATAAAATACCTGGCCATCGTAGAATCGGCTTTAAACCCAAGAGCAAAATCCTGGGTGGGTGCTACGGGCCTTTGGCAATTTATGTATAGAACAGGAAAAGCTCACGGACTTGATGTAAGTAGCTATGTAGATGATCGTATGGATCCTCAAATGTCTACGGAAGCCGCTGCAAAATACCTGGCAAACCTATATCGATCTTTTGAAGACTGGGATTTGGTGCTCGCCTCCTATAATTCTGGTCCGGGAAATGTTTCAAAAGCAATTAGACGTAGTGGTGGCTCTAACAATTACTGGGAGTTAAGACGATTTTTACCACGTGAAACTGCAGGATACGTTCCTGCTTTCCTCGCTACACTTTACCTTTTTGAGTATGCCGATGAACACAACTTTCAGCCGCAAGGGCCGGACATTGCCTTTTTTGAAACCGACACCATAAAAGTGAAAAAGTTGATCACCTTCGATCAAATTTCTAAGGTTACCGGAGTAGAAAAAGAAATGCTACAGTTTTTAAATCCCAGTTACAAACTGGATGTTATTCCATTTGTAGAAGATGAAAATTATATGCTAAGGCTTCCGGCCACCGTAAGCGGTGCTTTTGTAAGTAATGAAGCTGCTATTTATAATTTTGCCGAAGAAGATATTAAAAATAAAGCAGCCGCTTTTCCTGAGTTTGTAAAAGCAGATGAACAAATAAGGTATCGTGTAAAAAGTGGTGATTATTTAGGAAAAATTGCTGAACGTTACGGGGTAGGAGTAAGCAGTATTAAGCGCTGGAATAATCTAAGAGGCAATAATTTAAGAATAGGGCAATATCTTACTATTTATCCGCGAAAACCCGGTACAGAAGCTCAAAATACATCTACGGCAAGTAGCCAAAACAATAAGGAAAAAACCTATACCGTGAAGAAAGGAGATTCACTTTGGAGTATTTCCCGTAAGTTTCCGGGAGTTACGGTACAGAATTTGAGGGCTTGGAATGATATGGGTAATAACAGCCTAAAACCCGGGATGGAACTTAAACTTTCCAAGGGTTAATCATTTCAAACCAAACTAATAAAAATGAAAAAAACATTATTCCTTCTATTCAGTTTAGTTTTTCTCGTTTCATGTAACGAAAACGGCGATAAAACAGAAGAACGTATCCTTTCAGACTCTTCCGGAAATATTAATCAAATTACCCTGATTATTGAGAACGAATTATGGGAAGGCCCGGTAGGCGAAGCCATTAGAGATAATTTTGCAGCTACGGTAGAAGGTTTGCCCCAGGAAGAACCTTTGTTTTCTTTAAGCCAGATACCGCCAGAAACCTTTAGCGGATTTGTTAGAAAAAATCGTTCTTTTATTTCCGTCCAGGAAGGGAAAGAAGCTGAAGCCAGAATTATTAAAGATCTTTATGCCCGGCCACAAACCGGTGCAATAATCTCTGGTGAAAGCGAAGAAGAACTAATTCATATAATTAATGAAAGTTCAGAGAAAATGGTTTCTGCCTTTAAAGAAACTGAAATGAAGGAGAAGCAACGCCGAATGAAAAAATCGCTTAAAAAAGATGGAAAGCTGGAAGAAAAATTCGGTTTATCCTTAGATTTTCCATCGGCTTATAGATATGCGTTAGAAGAAGAAGATTTTGTTTGGATTAGAAAGGAAATACCAAAAGGAAATATGGAAATTCTTATTTACGAGGTACCCATCAGTCAAATTGAAGCTGATACCAATACTATTGGAAATATTATAAAAATGCGCGATTCTATTGGAAAAGCCCATATTCCCGGCCCTACCGAAGGAACTCATATGATTACCGAAGAAGCCTACGCTCCTTATCTTTTTGAGACTGAAATTGATGGTAAATTCGCGTACGAAACCCGTGGAACCTGGGAAGTAAAAGGCGCTTTTATGGCGGGACCATTCTTAAATTATGCAATTAAAGATGAAGCTAATAATCGCTATTTGGTAGTAGAAGGTTTTGTTTTTTCTCCCTCAAGAGGCAAACGTGATAATATGTTTGAAATAGATGCTATCCTGCAATCTGCAGATATTGAATAGCACAAATTAAAATACAAATAAAAAGCCCGAACTTTAAAATTCGGGCTTTTTATTATAAGGTAGTTATTTGTCTATTTCTTTTCTTCTGAAAAGTTCTTATCATCAGAAGTAACTGGCTTTTCGCCATTTTCGTCTTTAGAAGCGTCTTTAAATTCTTTAATTCCACTACCTAAACCTCTCATCAATTCAGGAATTTTTCGACCTCCAAATAGTAGCAATATTACCACAACAATTAAGATAATTTGCGGGGCACCAATAGCTAATGGTAAAATAAGTGCATTCATAACGTATAATTTTGATATTACAAACTTAACAAGAATTAAATAATTACAACGTTAATATGGCTTAAATTTAAGTTTTAGTTTTGGGGTATTATAAAACGGGATGGCCATTTTATTGAAAATCTTATTTTTTCTCTCTAAAAAGATCCAATTTGGACCTAAGTTTGAGAACTTCACTGAACAGGCAAAAATTTTAATTTAACTTTGTAAATGTAATATGGCAGAAAATAAAAAAGAGAGAAAAAAATTCACCAAAAAGTTACTTCATAAATACCGAATGGTAGTTTTGAATGAAGATACTTTTGAGGAGAAACTTTCTTTTAAATTAACCCGCCTCAATGTTTTTGTGACAATCACGTTAAGTGCAATAATTTTAATCGCTGCCACTACTTTTATAATTGCTTTTACTCCGCTTAAAGAGTATATACCTGGCTATTCTTCGGCCCAATTAAAAAGACAGGCTTCTGAGCTGGCTTATAAGTCAGATTCCCTTCAGCAGGTTTTAAAGCTGAATAATCAATATTTAAGTTCAATTAAAAATGTACTTACCGGGAAAGCAGATACCTCCAGTTTAAGTAGAGATTCTATGGTAGAAAACCCTATAATGGGCCAGGAAATTGAAGCTATAGAACCTTCCCGCGCAGATTCCCTGTTAAGAGAAGAAGTAGCGCAGGAAGACAAATACAATGTTCTACCCTCGGCTACAGATAATATTGACTTTTCTCTGTTTCCGCCGGTAAAAGGTTCAATTTCTGAAGCTTATGATGCTAAAGAAAAACATTACGCAGTAGATATTGTAGTTGCAAAAAACACTCCGGTTAAATCGGTTGCCGATGGGCGGGTAATTTTTGCAGAATGGACTACAGAAACCGGTTATGTGATAATTATTAAGCACGAATATGGCTTATTGTCGGTTTACAAACATAACGCATCTATAGCCAAAGAGCAGGGTGAAAATGTAAGAAGGGGAGAGGTAATTGCCACGGCAGGATCTACCGGAGAATACACCACCGGCCCACATTTGCATTTTGAACTTTGGAATGAAGCCGTGCCCGTAGACCCTACAGATTATATTGATTTTGATTAATAAATCACGACCTTTGTAACACCAAAGGTATTTCTGAAATTTAAAATACCAATTAATTCAATAAAACCTATGTCTTTAAAGTCGTTTGGAGCAAAGATTTTTGCCAATTATATACGCAAAAAAATAGATAAATGGGCTTCCCAACCGGAAGCCACCCAACAAAAAGTATTCAGGGAGCTTATTGAAAAAGGCAAAGACACGCAGTTTGGCAAAGATCACGATTTTAAGAACATCAAAACTTATAAAGATTTCATCCAAAATGTACCAATTCGCGATTACGAAGAATTGCGCTTTTATGTAGATAAAATGGTAGCCGGCGAAGAAGATATATTATGGCCGGGTAAACCTTTATACTACGCAAAAACTTCTGGTACTACCAGTGGTGCTAAGTATATTCCGCTCACTAAAGATTCTATGCCATCGCATATTAACGCGGCCCGAAATGCGATTTTATGTTATATCGCTGAAACCGGAAATGCAAAATTTGTAGATGGAAAAATGATCTTCCTCCAGGGAAGTCCGGAAATGGATGAAAAAAATGGAGTAAAATTAGGTCGTTTATCGGGAATCGTGGCACATTACGTGCCTTCCTATCTTCAAAAAAATAGAATGCCCAGTTGGGAAACCAATTGTATTGGGGATTGGGAAACCAAGGTAGATGCCATTGTAGAAGAAACCCGAAACGAAAATATGAGCGTTATTAGCGGGATTCCTTCCTGGGTACAAATGTATTTTGAGAGACTTCAACAAAAAACCGGAAAGAAAGTAGGGGAGCTTTTTCCTAATTTCGATCTGTTTATTTATGGCGGCGTAAATTATGAACCTTACCGTTCAAAATTTGAAAACCTAATTGGTAGAAAAGTAGATAGCATTGAACTTTACCCGGCTTCAGAAGGGTTTTTCGCTTTTCAGGATAAGCAAACCGAAAAAGGAATGTTGCTGCAATTGAATTCAGGAATGTTCTACGAGTTTATAAAAGCCGATGAATTCTTTGAAGAAAACCCAAAACGGCTTACTATTGGCGAGGTAGAAACCGGTGTAAATTATGTAATATTGGTTTCTTCAAATGCCGGTCTTTGGGCCTATAATATTGGCGATACAGTGCAGTTTACAAGCACAAAGCCTTACCGGGTAATTGTTTCAGGCAGGATTAAACATTTTATTTCGGCCTTTGGAGAGCACGTTATTGCCAAGGAGGTAGAAGAAGCTATTCAGGAAGCCACTGCGGCAACAAGTGCAAGAATTAGCGAGTTTACCGTGGCACCGCAAATTACCCCAGAGAATGAAGAATTACCTTACCACGAATGGTTTGTAGAATTTGAAAAAGAGCCTGAAGATTTATCTAAATTCAGTAAAATTTTGGATAAAAGTCTTCAGCAGCAAAATTCTTACTATTTTGATCTTATTGAAGGAAAAATTCTTCAGCCATTAAAAATATCAAAAGTTCCAGAAAATGGTTTTCAGCAGTATATGAAATCTATTGGAAAATTGGGCGGACAAAATAAACTGCCACGACTTTCCAACGATCGTAAAATTGCTGAAGTCCTGGAAAAAATTATAAAAGCATAACAAAAAAATGATAAACCTAAAATTACTAGGCCGTACCCGCGCCCAGGAGAGTACCCACGCGATAGAGCGTATGTATATTACAATGCGCCACCTTTTTAATCGTGGTTTTTATAAACCTATGGGCGTTTCGGGAGAGACTTTAAGAGAAGCTTTACTTATACTTCGCCCCGAAATTTATGGCTCTATAGCCGATGATAAAGCTGAATTAAGCGGATTACTTTATGTGATAGACCGTTTACCAAAAGGAATTGAAGAATGTAGGTTTATAAACCTTACCAGTGATGAAGGCTATGGGAATTCGCATTTTAAGCCTATTGTTCCGCCAAAACGCCGGCGTAACTGCTATAGGATAGACGATGAGCAAATGAATATTGAAATAACCCGGGGCCGTTCTGAAATCTATGATATTCTTACACACCTTACTTTTCTGTTTGTAGAGTCTCATAAAATAATGCGTCGCGTAATTATAGATGAAGAAGGTAGTGTTACCAGAGATTGGCAAAAACTGGAAAAAGCTGTTTTACAGGAAGAACCTTTAGACCAGGCACAACGCGAAATTGCTTTAACTCACACCGCCAATATTTTAGGCCGAACTTTCTTTGAAGTTCAGGATATTTATCCAAAATTCTCATTACCGGGAAATCCAGAACGTTTCTTAAATATAATCTATTGGTTAGGGAAACTCGCTATTGCTGAAACCATAAATAACGATAAAAGGATTATTACTTTTAGTCCCGTTTTAAGAGAGCGCTTAGGGCACCATATTCATGGAGAAATTTGGGCCGATAATATTAAGCAACATCTCATAAAAGAGAATTTAATGCACCGCCCTTTACACATTATTAGTGCGAATATGCACAGTGTAATGAACACGCTTTATACGCCTTCAGCTTTAAAAACCGAACTTAAAAAGAAAAAACCACTGGAGATATACGAATTGCTTAGTAATACTGCCAACGGCGATTTACGCAGCAAAGTAATGAAATCGGCTTTAGATAATGGGATGACGTTTTTAGATGATAAAAGCGGAACCAATATAGATGTGCAAATCTTTGATACGGCTAAACTAAACGGTAAATACGGAAGCTGGGATATTAAAACCGAAGAAGAAGCTCCGGTAATTATAGTGATGGACTATGCTTTTGGTGAGCAGGCTTATGAAACTATGGATGAACTGCTGAAACCATACAATTTTGAAGGAAATGAGATAAAAATGAACGTAGAATCTATCTCCATTATGGGAAAAGCCGGTATCCTGGAAGGCGGAAAAGGAGATATTATGATTCCTTCTGCGCATTTATTTGAAGGCACTGCAGATAATTATCCGTTTAAAAATGAACTTAGTCCGGCCGATCTTGAAGGCAGCGGAATTGATATTGTAGACGGTGCTATGATCACCGTTTTGGGAACATCGCTTCAAAACCGGGATATTCTTAAATTTTTCCACGATTCTACCTGGAATGTTAGCGGGCTTGAGATGGAGGGCGCACATTACCAAAAAGCCATACAGGCGGCTTCCAAATTACGCGGAAGCATAGATAGCGAAGTTAAAGTTAGATATGCCTATTACGCCTCAGATAATCCGTTGGAAACCGGTAGCACCCTGGCATCAGGTGGGCTTGGAACTACCGGGGTAAAACCCACTTATTTAATTACTGAAAAAATCCTGGAACAAATCTTTAAATCTTAGTTTATGAAAGTTGAAGAATCACCTTTAAAAGATTGTTTTATTATAAAACCCGATATTTTTCGGGATAAACGAGGCCTTTTTCTGGAGAGCTATCACAAGAAGAAATTTATAGAGTTAACCGGGATAGAAAAGGAATTTGTTCAGGATAATCAATCTATTTCAAAAAAAGGTGTTTTGCGCGGGTTGCATTATCAAACCGGGGAATTGGCACAAACCAAGTTGGTGCGCGCTATTTATGGCAAAGTGCTGGATGTGGTGGTAGATTTACGGCCAGAATCGCCTACTTTTAAACAAAGTTTCAAAATAATTCTTGACGATGAGAATTTATATCAGCTCTATATTCCAAAAGGATTTGGGCACGGCTTTGTAACCCTGTCTGAAACTTCGGTTTTTGCTTATAAATGTGACGAATATTATTATCCGGGTTACGAAGCAGGTGTTATTTTTAACGACCCCGATTTGGCAATAGACTGGGGCTTTCCCGAAGAAGATATGATAATCTCAGATAAAGATTTAAAACAACCGCGATTAAAAGAGATTTTTAAATGAAAAATATTCTCGTTACCGGTGCCAATGGACAATTAGGAGCTTGTTTTAAAAAGATTTCAGGGAATTATCCTGATTTCAATTTCGTTTTTAAATCTTCTTCTGAAGCTGATATTACCAATAAATCGAAATTACAGAAACTTTTTGCTGAAGGGAATTTTGATTGGGTTATTAACTGCGCGGCTTACACGAACGTAGAAAAAGCCGAATCTGAAGAAGAGAAAGCTTTTAAAATTAATGCTGAAGCTGCCAAACATCTCGCTGAGCTTTGTAATGAAAATCAAGCGAAATTAGTTCATTTTTCCACCGATTATGTTTTCGACGGGAAAGCTGAAAAACCTTATATAGAAACCGATAAGACAAATCCTATTAACGTTTATGGCGCTTCAAAATTAAAGGGAGAACAGTTAATCGCTGAGGTTTTAAAAGAACATTTTATTTTAAGGACTTCGTGGCTGTATTCAGAATTTGGTCATAATTTTTATAAAACTATCCTTCGAAAAATAGACGAAAAAGCTGAATTAAATATCACCACTTCTCAAACCGGAACCCCAACAAATGCTAATGATCTGGCTAAATTTGTTCTGGAAATTATCGCTTCAGAAAATAAAGATTTTGGCTTGTATCATTTCAGCAATATAGGCGAAGCTACCTGGTATAGTTTTGCAAAAGCAATTTTAGAATTTACAGGAAATTCAGAAGAAATTCGGTTAAACGAAAGCAACAATTTTAAAACTATTGCCACAAGACCGGAATATAGCGTGTTAGATAAAACTAAAGTTCAGGAGAAATTTCATAAGAAAATTCCCGAATGGAAGATGAGTCTTAAAAGCCTCATCCTTTCGTAAATCTCATAAAATTTAAGTAATTTTCGCACCAAACTTCAGGAATGGCAAAAAGAATACTCATTACCGGTGCTGCCGGCTTTTTAGGCTCTCATTTATGCGATAGGTTTATTAAAGAAGGATATGAAGTTATTGCGATGGATAACCTTATTACTGGAGATCTAAAGAATATTGAGCATCTTTTTAAACTGGATAATTTTGAATTTTTTCATCACGATATTACCAAATTTATCCACGTTCCCGGCGAGTTAGATTATATTTTGCATTTTGCTTCTCCCGCAAGCCCCATAGATTATTTAAAGATTCCCATTCAAACCTTAAAAGTTGGTTCGGTGGGGACTTTGCATTGTCTTGGGTTGGCAAAAGAAAAAAATGCCAGGATTTTAATCGCATCAACTTCCGAAGTTTATGGAGACCCGCAGGTGCATCCGCAAAGCGAGGAATATTATGGTAATGTAAATACCATTGGACCGCGTGGGGTTTATGATGAAGCAAAGCGATTTCAGGAATCTATCACCATGGCGTATCACCGTTTTCACGGTTTAGAAACCAGGATTGCGCGTATTTTTAACACGTATGGTCCCAGGATGCGTTTAAACGATGGGCGGGTAATTCCTGCTTTTATTGGGCAGGCCTTACGTGGCGAAGATCTTACCATTTTTGGCGATGGTTTACAAACTCGTTCTTTTTGTTATGTAGACGACCAAATAGAAGGAATTTATCGCCTATTATTAAGCGATTATCCCGATCCTGTAAATATTGGAAATCCAGATGAAATCACTATTAAAGATTTTGCCGAAGAAATTCTGAAACTTACCGGAACCGAGCAAAAAGTGGTTTATAAAGAACTTCCCGAAGACGATCCTTTAAAAAGACAGCCAGATATTCGTCGGGCAAAAGAGGTTTTAGGCTGGGAGCCAAAAGTTTCTCGAACTGAAGGAATGAAAATAACTTACAATTATTTTAAAAATCTAAGTCCGGAAGAATTAGAGAAAAGCGAGCACAAAGATTTTTCCAATCATATAAGGCGATAAGCAAGATATGGAGAATCCCCTGGTTTCCGTAATTATGCCCGCTTTTAATGCGGAAAATTTTATTGAAGCTGCGGTAAATTCTGTAATTGTTCAAACCTACTCCAACTGGGAATTGTTTATTATCGATGATGCCTCAACAGATACTACGATTTCTAAAGCTGAAAAATTAGCAAAGCAAGATTTCCGAATTAAAATACTTCAAAATCAAAACAATTTCGGCACAGGAATAAGTCGAAATAAAGGAATTAAAGCCGCTCAGGGCGATTTTATCGCTTTTTTGGATGCAGATGACCAATGGAAACCGGGAAAGCTGGAAATTCAGCTTAAAATGATGCAGCATCAAGATGTTGCGGTTTGTTTCTCCAGTTATTTACAAATAGATGAAAATGGAAATTCCAGAAACGAAATTATAGAAGCACTGCCCGTTTTAACCTATCAAAAATTGCTTAAATCAAATTACCTGGGCAACCTCACCGGGATTTATAACGCTAAAAAACTAGGAAAGATCTACGCTCCCGAAATAAGGAAAAGGCAGGATTGGGCACTTTGGCTGGAAGCTGTTGAAAAAGGTGGGCCGGCGGTAGGAATTCAAAAGTGTTTAGCAAAATACCGGGTTAGAAAAGGCTCTATTTCAGGAAATAAAGTTGAGATGCTTAAATATAATTTCAACATTTATCACAAGTTTTTAGGTTTTAGTTTCCCTAAAAGCCTTAGTTATATGCTGGTTTTTCTAAAGGAACATTTCTTTGTTAAGCCTAAACAGGTAAAAAAGATTTAGAATAATTTACGTCATCCTGAATTTATTTCAGGATTTATGTTTTGGCCAACCACCCTTTTCTTCAGCTTCGTTAAATTCATTCCCTCCTTTATAAGTAGGGGAGCTTTTTATAAATATATTCCTGAATTCGTGGCCGAAAAACCGGGGGAGTTTTTACCAGGAAATGCTACAAATCTGAAGTAAACTGCTTTAATTTCCCGCTTTTACTACGGGTAAGTTTATCCTTTCTTTCAAAAATCACCTTTAGATTTTTACCCACGTAGGTTTCAATGGCCATTAAAATTTTTTGCTTTTGGTTTTCAGAAAAATCAATTTGACTCACATACTCAATTTTAAAAGAATCCTGGGTATTTTGATTAATCACAAACTCCTTGATACTGCCATTATCCTCAATAATGCTTTTGGTTACATAATAAAAAGTAAGTCCCGGCACCACTTTCCCATCGGGAAGGGTAGCGATATCATTTGTTCGCCCAATTAATTTCTCAAGAATTGGCTTTTTCAAGGTGCTTTTTTCTGAAAGTACGCCGGTATCACCAATATCGTATCTAATCATTGGATGAGCTTTATTATACAAGGAAGTAATTACAATTCGGCCTTCAGTGCCATTTAGTACAGGATTGTTATTCTTATCAAGAATTTCAACAAAAAGATCTTCTGAATTTACTCTCCATTCATTTTCCTTATTTTCAAACGCTATGAGGCCAACTTCACTGGCGCCATATTCGTTTACTACAGGAACTCCAAAAACTGCTTCCATCAGTTTTTTATCTTCTTCAAATAACCTTTCAGAAGTGACTATAGAAAGTTTTAAATTGGGGCAAACTTCTTTTAAAATTAGGTTTTTGTTTTTAAGAAATTTTGCGAAAAGCAAGACTGCGCTGGTGTACCCGTTTATATAGCTAAAGTTTGATTTTTGAAAACGCTTCAGAAATTTTTCCATTTTCTTCTCGCTCAGGTCAAAAATGGGGAATCTTCGCCGTAGACTAATTCGGTCTTTAATTCGTTCCTGGATATTTCCGTAGAAATCTAGTGGAATTCCATAAAACCTGGCCTGTAAAGATTTGTTGAGATCAATATCGTGCCATTGGTAACGATCCTGAAATCCCGCCCAACTAAGTGCGTGGGCAAATTTATCTTTGGCGAAAATAAAGGGCGTACCGCTGCTGCCCGAGGTTTTTCCAATATAAGCGGTAGATTTTGAAAAACCTTTGCTCAGGCGGTTTTCAAGTTTTTGCTGTAAATCGGTTTTGGCCATTACCGGCACTTCGTTCCAATTAGAAAAGGAACTTTTTCCGAAGAAATTTTTATAAAAATGATTGTTATTTAAGTGATATTCAACTATTTCCCGGCGTTTTTCACTAAGGTAATCTTCATAATTTGCTGCGGGAATTTTCTGTATTTCCTGTAGTACTTTTTGCGCCCGGTTTATGGGAAATTTATTAAGCTGCAACGAAAGTTTAAACCAGTCCAAGGGCGAAAAAGCTTTTTTATAAGAAATAATTGGTGCTTCAATTTACAAACAATTATTTTTGGTGCATAACTAAAATGACTTCAGGATGAAAATTTTAATTCTCGGCGCCGGCGGACGCGAACATACATTTGCTTACAAACTGGCTCAAAGCCCAAAATGTTCTCAACTTTTTGTGGCACCGGGTAACGCGGGAACCGCTGAAATTGCAGAAAACATTGATCTAAAAGTAACCGATTTTAAAGCGATTAAAGATTTTGTGCTGAAGGAAGAAATTGATATGCTGGTAGTAGGTCCCGAAGATCCTTTGGTAGAAGGCATCACCGATTTCTTTGCTGAAGATGATGCGCTAAACAACGTAAAAGTTATTGGCCCATCTAAACGAGGGGCGCTTTTAGAAGGCAGTAAAGAGCGTGCAAAGGAGTTTATGGCGATGCATAAAATTCCAACCGCGGCCTACGAGAGTTTTACCGAAAAAAGCCTTGAAGCCGGAAAAGAATTTTTGGAAACTTTAAATCCGCCGTACGTTTTAAAAGCCGATGGACTCGCAGCCGGAAAAGGGGTTTTAATTATTAATGATCTGGAAGAGGCTAAACAGGAACTTCAAAATATGCTGGCCGAAAAGAAATTTGGAGCCGCCAGCACCAAAGTGGTCATCGAAGAATTTTTAGACGGAATTGAATTAAGCGTTTTTGTTCTTACTGACGGGAAAAACTATAAAATCTTACCAACCGCCAAAGATTACAAACGAATAGGAGAAGGAGACACCGGTCTAAATACCGGCGGAATGGGCGCTATTTCTCCCGTTCCCTTTGTAGATGATGAATTGATGCAGAAAATTGAAGAACGCATCGTAAAACCAACGGTTAATGGTTTGCAGAAAGAAGATATAGACTATAAAGGTTTTGTTTTTATCGGTTTAATTATGGTGAAAAACGAACCTTATGTTATAGAATATAATGTGCGCATGGGTGACCCGGAAACTGAAGTTGTTCTTCCACGTATCAAATCAGATTTAGTAGAGATTTTTAAAAAAATTTCTGAAGAAAAATTAAACGAAATTTCTTTAGAAATAGATGAACGCGCAGCCACAACAGTAATGTTGGTCTCTGGCGGTTATCCTGAAGCTTACGAAAAATCTAAAGAAATCACAGGGTTTAATAAAGTTGAAGATTCCATAGTTTTCCACGCGGGAACCAAATTTGAAGGCGATAAAGTAGTAACCAGTGGTGGAAGGGTGATTGCGGTGACTTCTTTTGGGAAAGATTACAAAGAAGCACTAAAAAAATCTTATCAAAATGTAGAAAAGCTACATTTCGATAAGATGTATTATAGAAAAGATCTTGGTTTTGATTTATCCTAAAAACGAGTGTGCCGTTGGGTCGCGATCTTCATCATTAACTTCGTTGTAGTGCTTTAATTGCTTCATCCAATAAGCAAAAGCAGCCAAACCAACTAAAATAAAGATGAAGTTTAAGGCGTTTGCAGCCCACCAGGAATCAAGTTCCAGCGATCTTAAAGCATCTAAAGGAACAAATAATATTTCCTCGAATAAATAGGCGATACCTTCAAATATATCTCTTAACATTTTTAATGTATTTTAAGTTCAAATTATTTCAAAGCGATATTAAAATACCTTTGAAGGCGTTCAATAACTAACTTTGGTATATTTAAGATTACAAAAATATAAAAAACCACAATGCTAACAAGCTTTTTTGGCAAATCAAAACCGGTAAATGGGGTTGCGATCACCGTTTTTCTCATTATATTTTTTATTATCGCTAATTTTAGGGAGTGGTTTTTAGATTTTAACCTATTATTTTTCCTGGAAAAACTGGCGGTTTTATTATCACTTATTTTAAGTGTTTTCACCCTTAACTTTATTGCCAAGAAAAACGAACTTACCCAGCGTAGTGCCTATAAAATCTTGTTTTTTGTAATTTTCACAGCTTCATTTTTTGCACTTTTAAGAAATCACCAGGTAATATTTGCCAATTTATTAGTGCTGCTGGCTTTTAGAAGAATTATTAGTTTAAAATCTAAAAAAGTAATGCAGAAAAAGGTTTTTGATGCAACTTTTTGGATTTGTATCGCGTCACTTTTTTATTTCTGGTCTATTCTATTCCTGGTGGTGGTGTATGCCGGGATCTTATATTATCTTCCAAAACCTAAAAACTGGCTAATTCCCCCAATTGCAGCTTTAGCTGTAGCGCTTTTAACGCTTGGTTTTCATATTATCGCTTACGACCAGTTTTATACATTTTCGCAGTGGTTTGAGTGGAGTAATTTTGATTATTCCAATTATCAAAACCTCGAAATTCTCATTCCCGTAAGTATTATTTTGACTTTGGCACTTTGGACACTTGTCCAGTTTTTTGCAGTGGTGAGCAAGGCAAGCGTCTCCATGAAGCCTTCCCTAAACCTGGTTTTGTTAAGTTTACTCACCGCGGTGGCGGTTGCTATTTTTGCACCTACCAAAGATGGTAGTGAACTTATATTCTTTTTTGTACCGCTTAGTATAATCACTTCTATTTATTTTGATCAAAGAGAAGACAAAGTCTTTCGGGAAGTTTTGCTGGTTTTGCTTATCTTAATGCCTTTGTGTATTCCTTTTATTTTTTAAATGAATTTACCGGCAATTGAGACCGAATTAAAAAAGCGCTGCAAATACCAATATCGCTGGTTTCGTAAGCAAAATAATTCTTGGGACAGGCTGTCTTCCTTTGTTTATTCCACTTCAAGTTGGGATAAATTAAATGAGCAAATTGCCTTAATTATCGCTACGGAAAAGTTAGATGAAAAGCAATTTTTCCAGTATTGCAGTAACCGCTGGTACAACTTCTGGAGTGCCATGGCCGTGGAGCACATATTTGCCGAAATGAAAGAAGTTATTCCAAATAAAAATCCCAGAAATCGAAAAATTGATTTTAATTTCTTCGGAAATGATTTCGATTTAAAAACAAGTGTTTTCCCAAAAGCATTTAATCGTTCCCTAGAATTTGCTAAAAATAATCCTGAAACTTTGATTTCCTGGTTATATAAAAACCAAAGCAAACAAAGCCGTTTTCATCTTGAAAATCGATTATTCTTAATAGTTTATGCTGAAGATGGACAGCACTGGAAACTAAAGGCTGAAATTTCTTTCTTGAAGCAGGTGATTGAAAAATATGTTGCTATTTTTGAAAATTCACAACTAAAAGAATTCCAATTTCAGCAAGGAAAAACCACTTTAGCTGATGTGATCTGGGCAGTAAAATGAATTATATAGGTTCTAAACATAAGCTTGGTGATTTTATAAAATCTACGGTAATAGAAGTGGTTGGCGAAGATCTTTCTCAAATGTTTTTTTGCGATCTTTTTGCCGGTACAGGCAGTGTGGGCAGGAATTTTAAAACTTCGGTAAAATCTGTTATTGCTAACGATGTAGAATATTACAGTTATGTTTTACTCAGAAATTATATTGAAAATCATCAAAAATTAGATACTGAAGACCTCCTTGTTAAATTAAATAAGCTGGAAGGAAAACCGGGTTTTATCTTTGAAGAATACAGCGAAAATGGAAAATCTAACCGGCTTTATTTTTCTAAAAATAACGGTAGGAAAATTGACGCGGTTAGGCAGCAAATTGAAAATTGGAAATTAAATAATGAAATAGGGGAAAACCAGTATTTTTTCCTTTTAGCTTCATTATTGGAAAGTGCCGATAAAGTGGCTAATACCGCTTCAGTTTACGGGGCTTTTTTAAAAAAAGTAAAGTTTTCTGCACAAAAAGAATTGGTAATTAGGCCGGCAAACTTTGAAATAACCGAACATTCTCACCGGGTTTTCCAAAAAGATGCCAATCAATTAATTAAGGAAATTGAAGGGGATATTTTATACTTAGATCCGCCCTACAATGCACGCCAGTACGGCGCGAACTACCATATTTTAAATACCATCGCAAAATATGATACCTTTGCACCACAGGGTAAAACCGGTTTGCGAGAATATTATCGTTCAAATTATTGTAGCAGGACAAAGGTTGAAAATTCTTTTAAAGATTTGCTGGAAAATGCAAATTTCAAATATATTTTCTTCAGCTATAATAACGAGGGTTTAATGCCTTCAACAGAAATAAAAAAAATAATGAGCCGTTTTGGAAATTACGACCTGGTAACCAGAAATTACCAGCGTTTTAAAGCCGATAAAACCGAAAACCGAAACCATACGGCCATAAATACAACAGAATATTTACACATTTTAGAAAAAAAATAATTTATGTTTTCAGATAAAGCAAATAAGATTTTTCAGGAAGTAATAGAAAAATATCACGAAAAAGATACGGTAGAACAGCCGTTTACCAATCCGTACGACAGCGAAAATGAGTTGATTGAGCATTTATTATACAGAAAATGCTGGATAGATACAGTGCAGTGGCATTATGAAGATATTATTCGCGATAAGCACATAGATCCTGTAGATGCACTGGCGCTAAAACGCCAAATAGATGCGTCTAATCAGGACCGAACGGACACTGTGGAATATATTGATAGTTATTTTTTGGAAAAATTTAAAGACGTTAAGCCAAATGAAGATGCTACAATAAATTCTGAAAGCCCGGCCTGGGCTATAGACAGGCTTTCAATTTTAGCGTTAAAAATTTATCATATGGACGAGGAGGCTAATAGGGAAGATGCCTCACAGGAGCACCAAATGAAATGCAAGGCTAAGCTTGATGTTTTGCTGGAGCAACGCGTAGACCTTTCTACCGCGATAAACCAACTGTTAGAAGATATTGCTGCCGGGAATAAGTTTATGAAAGTTTACAGGCAAATGAAGATGTATAATGACGATGAGTTAAATCCTGTTTTAAGAAAAAAATAGCGCTTAAAATTGTTTAAAAATGAAGAAGAAGACCTCTTTTAATAAAAGAAATTCTCCCCTTTCAGGAGAGATTCCACAGGCAGAGGGGGCTTCTCATATTTTGGTTATTCGCTTATCGGCAATGGGCGATGTGGCGATGACGGTACCGGTATTACGGGTGCTTAGCGCCACTTATCCTCATTTAAAAGTTACGGTTTTAACCCGCGGGTTTTTTGAACCAATGTTTAAAGGAATTCCGCGGGTTTCAGTTTATGAAGCCGATGTTAACGGAGTGCATAGTGGGGTATTTGGTCTCTGCCGACTAGCCAAAGATTTAAGGGATCTGGGAATTGATAAAGTAGCCGATCTTCACGATGTTTTGCGGAGCAATATCTTGAAATCGGTGTTCTATATGTTTGGGATTCCGGTAAAACAAATTGATAAAGGCCGAAGTGAAAAGAAGGCCTTAACCACTGAAAACAATAAGGTTTTTAAGCAATTAAAACCCACCGTGCAGCGCTATGCCGATGTTTTTGACGCTTTAGGTTATCCGTTAGACTTCAAAACACACCAATTTCCTGAAAAAGGAAAAATTTCAGAAAAGATAAGAACACTGGTTGGCACAGAACCTAAAAAATGGCTTGGCATTGCACCTTTTGCCCAGCACAATTCCAAGGCCTATCCGGCAGATTTAATGGAAGAAGTTTTAGGGAAATTAAGTGAAAATTCAAAGATTAAAATTTTGCTTTTTGGCGGTGGAAATAAAGAAAAACAACAACTGGAAACCTGGGCCGCCAGATTTAAAAATACCCTTAGTATTGCCGGAAAACTCACTTTAGCAGAAGAACTCGCACTTATCTCAAACCTGGATGCCATGCTTTCTATGGACAGTGGGAATGGACATATGGCCGCGATGTATGGAATTCCCGTAATAAGTATTTGGGGTGTTACGCACCCTTATGCCGGTTTTAGACCTTTTAATCAGCCGGCGGAAAATAGCTTACTTCCCAACCTTACACAATACCCTAAAATCCCGACTTCCGTTTACGGGAATAAGTTTCCAGAAGGCTATGAGAACGCTATTAGAACTATTTCCCCACAAACTGTATTAAAAAAGATTCAGGAAGTACTTTTTTAAAGATTGCCTTTTACATATCTGGTTAATTTCTTGTTTAGAAAATGATAAAATTCGGGGTAGAAAGATGATTCTTAGTATCTTTCTTTAGAAGTCTAACATTACGAAAATGCAGGAAATTATAGTTTACGACCTTAATCAAACTTTGTATAAAAAATCGTCTAAAGATGAATTTTTTAAATTCATTTGCTATAAAAAAGGCTATAAGTTATTGCATCTCTTTCAAATTGGCTGGCTGCATGTGTTGGGAAAGCTTCATATAACCAGTAAAACTTATTTTAAAGAAAATTTCTATGATTATTTGAATAAGCTTTCACCTGAAAAGGTAAAAAAGTACGCTAAGCAATTTTGGAATATTGAATTTCCCGAACATTTTAGAGAGGATATGCTCACCGATATTAAAGAAAAAGATAAAGCTGGTATAAAAGTGTATATAGTTACCGGCGGATTCGAGGTCTACACAAAATATTTGGAAGAACTTTTGCCTTTAAAAGTGATTGGTACTCTCACAAAATATGAAAATGAAGATTATAAGATAATAGGAAAAACCTGTAATGATGCCGAAAAGGTAAAACGCCTCGAAGCTGAAATGAATGGAGAGTACAGGCTACTAGAGGCCTACTCAGACGATGATGAGGAAATTCTGTATAAAGCTGAAAAAGGCTATTTACTTGAAGAGGGAGAATTGAAATTGGTGCAGAATAGAAAAAAATAAAAAAGAGACTGCCTGAAAAGTTCTTAATATCGTCATCCTGAATTTATTTCAGGATCTAAAATATTGATAATCAAAACATCTTAGAAGCTGAAACAGATTCAGCTTTACGAAACTAGACATTTCAGACAGCCTCTTTGAGATAATAAAAAAAATTATCCTTTTACTTCTTCTTCCGTTTTATTAGGTAACGTGTCAAAGCCCATATTATAAAGGGTGAAACCAAAAATATCGGCATATTCTTCAATAATCATTTTTGTAGGTTTCCCTGCACCGTGACCGGCTTTGGTTTCAATCCTGATTAAAGCTGGTTCTTTCCCTGCATGTTTATCCTGTAATTCAGCGGCAAATTTAAAAGAATGCGCAGGCACCACACGATCGTCGTGATCTCCCGTGGTTACCAAAGTTGCTGGATATTCAGTTCCTTCTTCAAGGTTGTGCACCGGCGAATACTCAAGAAGGTATTTAAACATTTCTTCACTATCTTCTGCAGTTCCATAATCGTAAGCCCAACCTGCACCTGCGGTGAAAGTATGATAACGTAGCATATCCATTACGCCAACAGCCGGTAGAGCCACTTTCATAAGATCTGGACGCTGGGTCATTGTTGCTCCAACTAAAAGTCCGCCGTTAGAACCACCACGAATGGCCAGGTAATCGCTGGAAGTATAATTCTCTTCAATTAAGTATTCCGCGGCAGCGATAAAATCGTCAAAAACGTTTTGTTTTTTAAGTTTTATACCGGCATCATGCCATTCTTTACCATATTCACCACCACCTCTAAGGTTTGGCACGGCGTAAACACCGCCTTGTTCCATCCAAATCGCATTTGCAGTGCTAAAAGAAGGCGTTAAACTAACATTGAATCCTCCATAACCATAAAGCATCGTTGGGTTCTTTCCGTCAAGCTCAAGGCCTTTTTTGTGGGTAATAATCATAGGAACCTTTGTCCCGTCTTTCGAGGTGTAAAAAACCTGCTTGCTTTCGTAATCGTCTGGATTGAATTTTATGTTCGGTTTGTTATAAACTTCAGAAGTTCCTTCTTCAATATTGTATTTGTAGATGGTACCCGGAGTTACATAATTTGTGAAAGAATAATATAATTCTTCTTTTTCTTTTTTAGCACCAAATCCGCCTGCAGAACCAATTCCCGGAAGTTCAACTTCACGAACTAACTCTCCTTCATAATCGTATTGTTTTACTTCAGAAACCGCGTCTACCATATATTCGGCAAAGAAATAGCCACCGCCTGTAGAAGGGCTTAATACGTTTTCGGTTTCAGGAATAAAATCCTCCCAGTTTTCAGGAGAAGGATTTGCAGCATCTACGATCACCACCTTACGATTTGGCGCGTCCATATTGGTAACAATGAACAATTTGCTGTCTTCGTTGGTAATTACGTAGCTATCGGTGTTTTCGTGGTCTAAAATAGTAACCAGTTCAGGATTTTCTTTAGAAAGATCCATCATAAAAAGTTTTCCTCCAGAGGTTGAATTCCTTGCAGAAATAAATAAAAACCGGTCATCTTCTGAAACGCCACCACCAACATAACGATGTTTTTGCTCTTCAGAATCTCCAAAGATTACTTTGTCTTCGCTCTGTGGAGTTCCCAGTTTATGGTAAAATAACCTATGCTGATCTGTTTTTGCTGAAAGCTCGCTACCTTCAGGTTTTTCGTAGCTTGAATAGTAAAAGCCTTCGTTTCCTTTCCACGAAATTCCACTGAATTTTACATTTTGAATGGTATCTTCTATACGTTCTTTATTTTCGGCATCTATAATGATTATTTTTCTCCAGTCGCTACCACCTTCAGAAATAGCGTAAGCGGCTTTGCTGCCATCTTTAGAGAAACTTAAGCCTGCAAGGGAAGTAGTCCCGTCTTCACTGAATTTATTAGGATCCAGGAAAACTTCTGTTTTACCATCTTCACCTTTTTTTCTATAAACCACGTATTGATTTTGTAAACCATCGTTTTTATAGAAATAGGTGTAATCACCTTCTTCAAAAGGAGCACTTATTTTTTCATAATTCCATATTTCAGAAAGTCTTTCTTCAAGCTCTTTTTTATACGGAATGCTGTTTAGATAATCGAAAGTCACCTCATTTTGGGCTTTTACCCATTCTTCGGTTTCTTCGCTACGATCGTCTTCCAGCCATCTATATGGATCTTTTACTTCGGTGCCAAAATAATCGGTTACCGTATCTACTTTTTTGGTTTCAGGATAATTCAAACTGATTTCTTTTTCTGATTTAGAATCGTTGCAGGAAGCCAGGACGGCGAGTGCAAAAATTCCGGGTAATGTTTTTTTCATAAATTATGTTTTGATACAAACAGTTAGTACTAAAAAATGCCTGTAAGTTACAATTTTACAGGCATTAGTTAATTTTTTGTTTGCTACCGTTTACACTAACTTATTTTTAATCAGGTATTCGGCAATTTGTATGGTATTGGTAGCTGCGCCTTTTCTAAGATTATCGGCCACCACCCACATATTTAAACTTTTAGGTTGTGAATAATCCCTACGGATTCTTCCAACAAAAACATCATCTTTTCCTTCAGCATAAATAGGCATAGGGTAAGTGTTGGTATCAGGATTGTCCTGTACGGTTACCCCTGGAAATTGACTTAAAATTTTTCTTACTTCAGCTTCATCAAATTCATTTTCAAATTCAATATTCACAGATTCTGAATGTCCGCCAACAACGGGAATTCTAATCGCGGTAGCACTCACCAAGACCGATTCATCTCCTAGGATCTTTTTGGTTTCTTTGGTAAGTTTCATCTCTTCTTTGGTATACCCGTTTTCCTGGAACACATCGCAATGCGGAAGTGCATTCTTATGAATAGGATAAGGATAGGCCATTTCGCCTTTTTCACCTTTGTACTCATTTTCCAATTGCTCTACCGCTTTTACGCCGGTACCGGTGATAGACTGGTAAGTAGAAACGATAACGCGTTTAATTTTGAAAGCATCGTGCAGCGGCTTTAAAGCCATCAACAACTGGATGGTAGAACAGTTTGGATTGGCAATAATCTTGTCTTCTTTAGTTAACTCAGAAGCATTAATTTCTGGAATTACCAGTTTTTTGGTTTCATCCATTCTCCAGGCCGAAGAATTATCTACTACCGTTGTTCCGTTTGCGGCGAATTTTGGAGCCCATGCTAAAGAAGTTTCTCCGCCGGCTGAAAATAGCGCAATATCCGGTTTAAGATCTACTGCCGTTTGCAAACCAATTACTTCATAGTCTTTTCCTTTAAAATTGATCTTTTTCCCAACTGACCTTTCTGAAGCAACCAGGTATAATTCGGTAATCGGAAAATTCCTTTCGGCTAAAACTTTTAACATGATCTCGCCTACCATCCCGGTAGCGCCTACAACTGCTATTCTCATAATTTTAAACTTTTGTCTTTTTCCGCGTAGGCGGAAAACTATTTATTTTAGTCATTTCCGCTTTGGCAGAAACCTTATTTGGGTAATTTCTTTTGGTTAAAAAATGTTCTTAAAACAAGCCGCAAATTTATTGACCAGAACTTAACTAACCCACTTTCAGAACCTAAAATTGAAAAGAATTATTGTTTTTAAACTAATTAATGATTTTCGTTAAAAAAAGACCCCACAGTTTCCTGTGGGGTTTAATTAAATTACGATTTATTTAAAATGAGCAGTATAGCGGTGCTCGTATCTTTAAGAATTTTAAGTCGTACTATTCTGTTTTTTTAGCTCATCCCTAATTTGGGTAAGCAAATCTTCCTGGGTTGGGCCTTTTGGCTCCACCAATTTTGGGGCTTCTTTTTCTTTCTTCGTCTTTTCGTAAGCCCGTAATACCAAAAATATAAAAAATGCTACGATTATAAAATGAATAATGGTATCTATTAAATTTCCGTAGGTAATTACAGCGGCTTCAGCTTCTTTTGCTGCTTCTAATGTTTCGTAGGAAACGCCATCTAACGAGATAAATTTCTGTGAAAAATCTGTTCCTCCGGTAATTAAACCAATAATAGGCATAATAACATCTGCCACTACAGAAGCAATGATTTTGTTAAAAGCGGCACCTATTACCACCGCGGTAGCAAGGGCTATAATATCACCCTTGAGCATAAACTTTTTAAAATCTTGAATAAAACTCATGATAAATTCTGATTGGATTAGTAGCTAACCAAATTACACAATAATTCGCTAGAAAAATTCATTTAACTATTGAATAATTATCCGTTTTACTCTTTGGGAAATTCCGGTGATAAGCTCATAAGAAACGGTTCCTCCTTTGGCTGAAAATTCGGGCACATTTTGGGGGCCGCCAAAAATTATTACTTCATCACCTTCCTTACAGTCAATGTGGGTAACGTTTATCATAATAATATCCATACAAACATTACCAACAATAGGAGCGTATTCACCATTAATAAAAACCCCGGCTTTTCCGTGGCCGTAAATACGTTTTATACCATCGGCATGGCCAACCGGAAGTGTAGCTATTCTTGTAGTTTTTTCGGCTTTAAAAGCACGGCCATAACCCACCGTGTCTCCTTCTTCTAAATTCTGAATTTGAGAAATAACCGATTTAAAAGTGCCAACAGGTTTTAATTTTTTGTTGAGGTTATCGTCATTGGCGAAACCATAAAGTCCCAGGCCGCTTCTTACCATAGAAAAAGTGGCAGAAGGATAGTTAAAAATCGCTGAGGTATTACAAAGATGCAAAAGCGGTTCGTAGCCAATATCATCCAAAAGTTTACCCGCCAGATCTTTGAATTTATAGATTTGAGAAAGGGTAAACTCCCGTTCTTTCCAATCTTCGCTGGCTGCTAAATGGGAAAAGGCAGAAGCTATTTTTACCGATTTCGTTTTCTTTAATTTCTCCGGAATATGATGATAATCGGCCTCAGTAAAGCCAAGACGGTTCATTCCCGTATTGAATTTTAGATGTACCGGATAATCTTTCTGATTTTGCTTTTCAGCGAGCTCTATAAAAAGTTGAAGCGTTCTTGCACTGTATAAATTAGGCTCCAGGCAATGTTCAATTATTTCAGGATAATTTACGGGTTGTGGGTGCAGTATTAAAATAGGCTTACTAATTCCCGCTTCCCGCAATCTAATGCCTTCTTCGGTATAAGCAACCGCAAAATAATCGGTGCCCAGGTCTTCTAATTTACGAGCCATTGCTACAGAATCATTTCCGTAGGCATAAGCTTTAATAACCGACATAAATTTAACGCCCGGTTTTAACTGCGATTTTATGGTTTTAAAATTATGAGCTAAGGCGTTAAGGTCTATTTCCAGAACGGTTTCTTCGGCTTTAGGCATTCTTTTTCTTTAGGTTAGGTTGCAATTCTTCGGCATCTTTCACATCTAATTTTTTAACCCTTTCCCTAAGCATAGCTTTGTAATATGCACCACGGCTTAAAGGTTCGTATTCTTCGTTTTCCCCTAGAAAAACCAAGTCGTCATTAATCGCTTTTCTATAGCTAAATTGTGCCAGATTCCCAGTGCGGGTGCAAACTGCGTGAACTTTGGTCACATACTCTGCAGTAGCCATAAGATAGGGCATAGGACCAAAAGGATTTCCTTTAAAATCCATATCCAATCCGGCCACAATTACCCGAATTCCTCTATTTGCGAGATCGTTGCAAACGGTAACGATTTCATCATCAAAA
This sequence comes from Salegentibacter sp. BDJ18, assembly GCF_017579965.1. Taxonomy (NCBI): domain Bacteria; kingdom Pseudomonadati; phylum Bacteroidota; class Flavobacteriia; order Flavobacteriales; family Flavobacteriaceae; genus Salegentibacter; species Salegentibacter sp. BDJ18. Next base: position 253,050 of record NZ_JAFLQX010000003.1, on the reverse strand, counting down.
AACTGGGCTTCGTCTATTCCTACCACATCACAACCATCGGCAAGAATCCTGATATTGGACGCCGAAGGGACGGGAGTAGACCTAATTTCATTAGAATCATGAGAAACCACCATTTCCTCGTCATAACGCGTGTCTATGGCGGGTTTAAAGATTTCTACGGTTTGTTTGGCGAACTGCGCTCTTTTTAAACGGCGAATTAGTTCTTCGGTCTTGCCAGAGAACATACTGCCGCAAATAACTTCAATCCAGCCAAATTGCTCTTCGTGATTTACTGTATTTTCGAGAAACATTTTGTAATTTTCAAATCGAAATGGGAACTTGCCCTTTTTGATAAAGGTGGAACAAATTTATTAAAAATACAAGCCATTAGCGGTTGGTAACCACTAAAGTTATTAAACCAGATTAAGGCACTTTTTTTGTAAGTGTTATATTGAAACTTGAGAGAGAATTTAAATAAAAAGTGGGTTCATAAATATTGCTGAAAAATGAAAAACAGACTTAAAAAAGACTTAGTAAAACTTGCCGAAGAAATAATTTCTGAAAAAGAAAATCTAGATACCAAAGCGCTTAAATTAAAAGCGGCAACCTTATATGAGCAACTTTCTATATTGAATTTCACCGAAAAAAATCTTGAGGCATTTGAAGCTCCTGAAGCCACACCAACACCTAAGATTGAGAAGAAGGTTCAGGCTAAAGCACCGGTACAGCACGAACGTGACGATTACGCCCCAGATGGAACGGAATACCGGGAAGATGCCGATGCAATTACAGAACCCAATACCGAAAAAATTAAAGATATTGTAGCGCAAATGCCTGCAGAATCTGAGCGGGTAGATGAGCTTATAGAACAGGCAAATCCTAAACCACAGGCACCACCTGCGCAACAGCAATCTCTTCAAATGGAAGAAGAGCCACCAAAGCCAAAAACCGAAGCTCCCAAAAACGACTTTAGAAATATTGGGGTAGATTATGATAATCTTCCCGATTTTGAACCCTTGAATAATCGGCAAAAAGATCAAAGACCAAAGTCTGTAAATGACAGGTTGAAAAAAGGAATTAATATTGGTCTTAACGAACGACTTTCATTTATAAAAAATCTATTTGACGGAAATTCTTCAGATTATAATCGGGTACTTTCCCAGTTAAATACTTTTAGTTCTTTAGATGAAGCCCAAAAATTTATCCAGTTGGTAGTAAAGCCAGATTACAACCACTGGGAAGGAAAAGAAGATTATGAAGAGCGATTTATGGCCAAAATAGAGAACAAATTTAGTAATTAAATTCGCTTTAATGGGAAAATTATTCCTGGTTCCAACGCCAATAGGAAATTTGGACGATATGACTTTTAGGGCGGTAAAAGTGCTAAAAGAAGTAGATACAATTCTTGCCGAAGACACCCGAAATAGCGGGAAACTCTTAAAGCATTTTGATATTGGTACGCATATGCAAAGTCACCATATGCACAACGAGCATAAAACAGTAGATCACATTGTTGAACGGATTAAAAGCGGCGAAAATATTGCGCTGATAAGTGATGCCGGAACTCCCGCAATTTCAGATCCCGGGTTTTTATTAACGCGCGCTTGTGTTGAAGCAGGCATAGAAGTAGATTGCCTTCCAGGCGCTACGGCTTTTGTTCCGGCGCTGGTAAACAGTGGATTTCCAAATGATAAATTTATTTTTGAAGGTTTTTTACCGGTAAAAAAAGGCCGCCAAACCCGCTTGAATTTACTTGCAGAAGAAACCCGAACTATGATTTTTTACGAATCGCCTCATAAATTGCTGAAAACCTTAAAACATTTTTCAAAGTATTTTGGCGAAGACAGGCCGGTTTCGGTTTCGCGGGAAATTACCAAACTTCACGAAGAAACAATTCGCGGTACGGCAGCTGAGGTTCTTCAGCATTACACCAAAAAACCGCCTAAAGGTGAAATTGTAATTGTAGTAAAAGGAAAATCTTAATGCAGCAATTGCTAGAAGAAGCCAGGGCCTGCAAATTTTGTGAAAAGCATCTGCCGCTTGGAGCAAAACCTATTGTTGAAGCCACTAAAGAATCTAAAATTGTTTTAATAAGTCAGGCGCCGGGAAGAATAGTCCACGAATCGGGGATTGCCTGGAATGATCAAAGCGGGAAAAAGCTTCGGGAATGGCTGGGAGTAGACGAAAGCACTTTCTACGATACCAATAATTTTGCGATTCTTCCTATGGGATTTTGCTATCCCGGAAAAGCCAAAACCGGGGATGCACCACCTCGCAAAGAATGTGCACCAATGTGGCACGATACTATTCTTTCAGAATTAAATAATGTTGAACTCACCATTTTAATTGGAGCTTATGCAGCAAATTATTACCTGCCCGGGAAATTAAATCTTACCGAGAAAGTAAGTTCTTACCAGGATTTTTTACCTGATTATTGGTGTTTGCCGCATCCCTCGCCGGTGAACCGTTTTTGGAGAAGTAAAAATCCCTGGTTTGAGAAAGAGGTGGTACCCAAATTACAAACCAGGATTCATAAAATTATAGATTGATTGGCTAACCGTGTTAATTACTCTGCCAACTCAACAAAATCAAACTTTTTTCCGCTAAATAGGCCTTTATCCGAAAGTTTTAGATCGGGAATTACTAAGAGCGCCATAAAAGAAAGGGTCATAAAAGGAGCTTTTAGGGTGCTGCCCAAATCTTTGGCCATTTTATCAATTTCCTCGTATAATTTTCCGGTTTCCCAACCATCTTTATCGCTAATAATTCCGGCAATTGGCAGCGGAAGTACTTTTTCATCATTTCCATTCACGCTACAAATTCCTCCTTTATGCTTAATGATGAGGTTTACCGCGTTACAAATTTCTTCGTCTGAAGTTCCCATAGCAATAATATTATGAGAATCGTGCGCTACGGAACTTGCTATCGCTCCTTTTTTTAATCCGAAATTCTTTATAAATGCTACTGCAGGAGCTTTGTCCTCATAACGGTTTACAACCGTGATTTTTAAAATATCATTTTCATTATCTGAAATTAGTTCCCCGTCCTTTTCTAAAGCTTTCTGTTGAATTTCATTAGTAATAAGTTCACCATCCAGCGCTTCAATAACTTTAATAGTATTACCGGCTGCTTTTATTTTGAAATCTTCCGGCTTTTTGGATGAAGTATTAAAATTATTCGGCTTTTCGAATGGAGAAGATTTGATGTGAGATTTACCATTTTCAGCAACTAGCTCACCATCAATATAAGTTTGTAAAACTTCAAAGTTGGTCAGGTCTTTTACCGAAATAAAATCGGCGGGATCGCCCACTTTTAATTGTCCGACTTCTAAATTATAGTGATTTATTGGATTAATACAAGCGACTTCCAGCACCTTAAATACATCTATACCTTTTGCAACTGCCCTGGCACAAAGCTGGTTAATATGTCCTAAAATCAGGTCGTCGGGATGTTTGTCGTCTGAACAAAACATCATATTTTTATAATGTTCCGGCAGCAGATCTATAAGCGCTTCAAAGTTTTTAGCGGCGCTGCCTTCGCGAATGAGTATCTTCATTCCCAAACAAAGCTTTTCCTCGGCTTCTTCAGCGGTATAACATTCGTGGTCTGTAGAAATACCGGCTTCAGCATATTTTTTAGCGTCTTCTCCGCGCAATCCGGGTGCATGGCCATCGGTGGGTTTATTAAAATGTTTAGCCCAGGCAATTTTCTTCATCACTTCTTCATCTTCGAAGATCACGCCGGGATAATTCATCATTTCCGCGAGATATTTTATTTCAGGAAGCGCCAATAGGTCTTTAGTATCATCAGCATTAATAACTGCTCCCGAAGTTTCAAAATTGGTAGCCGGCACACAGGAAGGCGCGCCAAAGTTAAATTTCAACGGACTTTTCTTTCCATTTTCAATCATAAACTTAACGCCTTCTTTCCCCAAGACATTGGCAATCTCATGAGGATCTGAAACTGTAGCCACCGTACCGTGAATAGCAGCTAAACGGGCAAACTCGGTAGGGACCAACATAGAACTTTCAATATGTATATGCGCATCTATAAACCCGGGAAGCAGAAAGCTTTTTACTTCGTGCTCTTTTTCTTCAATCTTTTTAATCTTTCCATGCTCAATGCTTATTTCCGCAGGAAAAATCTTCCTGTTTTTAATATCTACGAGCTGGCCCTGTATAATTTTGATCATATTTTATCTATAAATCCTAAAGCGTGAAATTAGGGATTATTATTAATTGCTGAAAAATTTCTATTAATCTGTTTTAGTGAATTCCCCCTTATTGGTATTGAAATACTATACGTATTTTTGAAAAAAACTTACGATGCGCTGGACTTTAAAACCTAAACCCGATTCTTTAGTTGTTAATAAACTTGCCGAAGAATTAGGGGTGGAAACGCCTGTGGCGACACTTTTAGCGCAGCGTGGAATAATGACTTTTGAAGCTGCAAAAAAGTTTTTCAGGCCCAGTTTGGAAGAGCTGCACGATCCCTACCTGATGAAAGATATGGATGTGGCTGTAAACCGAATTCAGCAGGCAATTGCTTCCGAAGAAAATATTATGGTTTATGGCGATTATGATGTAGACGGAACTACAAGTGTGGCTTTGATGTCTTCTTACTTAAAAACCCTTACTCCGAATATTGCGACCTATATTCCCGACAGGTATACTGAAGGTTACGGTATTTCTTACCAGGGAATTGATTTTGCGGCAGATAACGAAATTTCGCTGATTATTGCACTGGATTGTGGAATAAAAGCCATTGATAAAGTGGCTTATGCCGCTGAAAAAGGAATTGATTTTATTATTTGTGATCACCACCGGCCGGGAGAAACTATTCCTGAAGCCGTTGCAGTGCTGGATCCCAAGCGCGAAGATTGTGAATATCCATATAAAGAACTTTGTGGTTGCGGGGTTGGTTTTAAATTGATCCAGGCTATAAACTCTAAAAGAGGAGGAAAGCCCGAGGTTTTGTTGCCTTATCTGGATTTGGTTGCTACTGCCATTGGAGCCGATATCGTACCTATAACCGGGGAAAACAGAATTCTGGCCTATCACGGTTTAAATGTTATTAACGTAGCACCGAGAACTGGTTTTAAAGCAATTCTGGCACAGGTTAAGAAGGATAAACTCACGATAACTGATGTAGTTTTTATTATTGCACCGCGTATAAATGCAGCCGGAAGAATGAAGCACGGTTTGCACGCCGTGAATTTACTTACCGAAGAAGACGAAGCGACCGCCATGGAATTCGCTGGGGAAATAGAGAATTTTAACGCCGAAAGAAAAACTACCGATAAGGCGATAACGGTTGAAGCATTAGATCAAATTGAAGAGTTACAGGAGCAGGAACGCTATAGTACCGTGGTTTATCACGAAGGCTGGCATAAAGGCGTGATTGGTATTGTAGCATCCCGTCTAACCGAAACTTATTATCGGCCCACACTGGTTTTTACTAAAAGCGGAGAGAAACTGGCGGCTTCAGCTCGCTCGGTGAAGGGTTTTGATGTGTATAATGCTTTGGAAGCCTGTAAAGAACATATTGAGCAGTTTGGCGGACATAAATATGCAGCAGGATTGACTTTGGAAGTTTCGGAATATGAAAATTTTAAAGCGAAGTTCGAGTCGGTGGTTTCTGAAACTATAGATAGGCGGCTGCTAACTCCTGAGATTGCAGTAGATGCCGAAATCAATCTGGATGAAATTACTCCGAAATTCTTTAGAATTCTAAAGCAATTTGCTCCTTTTGGGCCGGGGAATATGAGTCCGGTTTTTATGACGCAAAACCTCACCGATACCGGTTATGGGAAATGTGTGGGAGCAGATGAAGCGCATCTTAAGTGCAAGGTTGTACAGCAAGGAAAATCGGCAATGTTTGATATGATTGGTTTCGGACTGGGAGAAAAATTTGAAACAATTTCAGAAAAGAAAACCTTTAAAGCGGTGTATTCTTTAGATGAAAATGAATGGAACGGGAATATTTCTATTCAGTTAAAATTAAAAGATATCAGCGAATAAATCTTTTCTATTTAGATTCATTTTAAATAATAATTTTATATTTGGGTAACTTATTTCGAAGCAAGCTTCGGAGTTTTTAAATCTCGATTATCGAGTAAATTATTTTAAAATGGATGATGTAGCTGTAATTTATCACAACAAATTGGGAATTTCTTTTCGGTGGAAAAATAATTTACCGAATGCTGATCCTGCCAGGATACAAATGGTTTTTAAGGATATGGGTTTCTATTTGTTACCTGAAGAAATTCAACATTTTTCCAATAATTTAAAAGCAGCTAAATATTATAATTGTGGTAATTGTACCAGTGAAAAATCCTGTAGGAACATTCTGTTGAGATCTCCACTTGAAAAAATGGATTTCGCGGTAAGTGCAGTAGAACTGGAGCAAATTTCAGACTTAATAGAAGGAACTTTATTTAAATTAAACCTGGAAAATTATTTGACTGGCTGTGGGAGGAATTAAAATTCTAATTTCTTTAAAACTGTCTTCTCACCATCAAAAACCGCGTAGGTGTAAAAGTCTATCCAGTCGCCGGTGTTGATATAGGTCGATTTTCCGTTTAGGTCGATTTCCAGGGGTAAATGCCGGTGGCCAAAAAGAAAGTAATCGTAATGCTTTTCTTCTAATTTTCGCCTACAATATTGAATAAGCCATTCCTTTTCTTCTCCTAAAAATTTTTGCTCCTGGTCTCCCGAGATCGCTTTATTTTTTACTGAAAAATACTGCGCCAGAGGAATGCCTAAATCTGGATGCAACCAACGATAAAGCCATTTTGAAAACGGATTGGTAAAAACCTTTTTCATTCGTTTATAACCGTGGTCTCCGGGTCCCAGGCCGTCTCCGTGGCCCACAAGAAAGGTTTTATTATTGAATTCAAATTCTTTAGGCTTACGAAATACGGGGATACTAAGTTCGTCTTGAAAATAACTTTCCATCCACAAATCGTGATTCCCTACAAAAAAATAGATCGGGATTCCGCTGTCTTTAATTTCTGCAAGTTTCCCTAGAACCCTTACAAAACCTTTAGGCACGGCGTGTTTATACTCAAACCAGAAGTCAAAAAGATCACCGAGAAGAAAAATAGCAGCAGCGTCTTCTTTAATTTCATCCAGCCATTTTACAAATCTAATTTCCCTTGGTCTACTTTCTTCTTGAGTAGGTGCACCAAGGTGATTATCACTGGAGAAATAAACTTTTTTGCCTTCGGGAATAGTCATTTATGATAATTCTAAGCTGTAAATATAATATTTTAGAAAAAGAGCTCACGGGTTTCACTCCCCCTTCGGGGGATGGGGGGCTTATTGATCGTTTGCAAACCATTCCGCAAAACTGGATTCGGTTTCCTGGAGTTTTAGCGAGTGTAGTTTTATATGCTCCGGTAAATGTTTTTGAATCTTTTCAGCAAAATTTACCACCATATTTTCGCTGGTGGGTTGGTATTCTACCAGAATAACGTGATGTCCTCGATTTTTTAATTCTTTAGCAAGCTCTACGTGAGGCGTATTCTTGTTAAAAACCGTGGCATGGTCAAACTTATCTACAATTTCAGATTTTACGATCTTTTTCAAATCTCCAAAATCTATTACCATCCCAAACTTCACATTATCTTTATCGGTAATAGGTTCTCCAATCACACAAACACTAAGTTTATAGCTGTGGCCGTGTACGTTTCGGCATTTTCCGTCGTAGCCATAAAGAGCGTGGCCGGTTTCAAAAGAGAACTGTTTGGTAATTCTAATCTTGCTCATCTCGCGTTATTTTTGGCAAAGTTAAGGGTTTTTTAGCGTTATATTTTTTTGGTCCTGCAATTATGTTTCTGTTGTATATTTGCCCGTTTTTTTAATGAAAAATGATAACAGAAACTGCTCCCGAACTTTTTGAACAACTGGATTTTATAGAAAATCCTTTTTACGAAAACATTATTACCGATTTAGTTGAAAATCAATACTGTACTGTAGACGATTTTTTTAATGCTGAAGAAGTTGCAATGCTTCGCAATTCTTTAAAATCGAAATTTGAAGAAGCGCAATTCAAAAAGGCGGCGATTGGTAATAAAAACAATGAAATTGTTGCGAAATCTATTCGCGGGGATTTTATTTTATGGCTTAACGAAGCTGAAGCGGGAAAAGCCGAAAACCTGTTTTTCAACAAAATCAATTCGTTAGTATCCTATTTAAATAAAACCTGTTTCCTGGGAATTTTAACTAAAGAATTCCATTATGCTCTTTATCCTGAAGGTACTTTTTATCAGCGACATCTGGACACATTTCAGAATGACGGGAGAAGAAAACTTTCTATGGTTTGTTATTTAAACGAAGAAGACTGGAAGCCGGAAAATGGAGGGGAATTGGTAATTTATTCCGAAGAAAATGGGGTTGAGGTTTCAAAAGCTATTTATCCAATGCCAGGTCGTGTTGTAATTTTTGAAAGTCAGGTGCTGGAGCATGAGGTGAAACCGGTACAAACTGCAAGATTAAGTATTACGGGTTGGTTAAAAACTCGATAACCGAAATTAACTTCTCCTAGATTTTTCTCGAAACAAAGAAAGGCTTTTTCTGGCTGGGCAGAAATTAGCCCGCGCGGGTTATTTGTTGAATTTTTTATAAAGTACCACAACAATTAAAACCAGCGCTAATATAAGCCAGAATCCCATTCCGCTTAGAAAACTTAGAAATTCCCAGGTATCTTCTCCCATTAGTTCATGCGGCTTTTTTGCTGCCTTCTTCTCCAGTTATAGCGAGCATAAAGAAAAATGGCAAGAATAAGTAAAATACCCATCAGGTAAAGCCAGTTGTCGGCAATAAACTCCCAGATGGTAAAACCCCATTCCTGTTCGCTGGTTGCGTCGCGGTCTTTTGGTAAATGTTCCTGCGGTAAACTCATAGGCTTATTTCTAGAGTGGAAATTACACTTTTCTCACTAAGGAATATGTTATAATGATGCTAATTTCCTGCGCTGTGGTTTTTAACCATTTTGAGAATGAAGTTTTTTATTTCTGATCCTTCTGCGATGAAAAAAGATTAGCGGTGCTAAAATTAAAAGGAAACTAAAAAGTAGTACCAAGAAATTATCAGCCAAAGCCGAACCGATAGAAACCCCCAGATCTTGAATTTGGCCGCCGTTGGTGTTCAAGTAAAGTAAGCGCATATTTTTATTTTTTATATTTAGCTAAAGCATTTTTAGTAAAATCTGAAAGTACTAATTCTCCCGAAATTGCAGCTCTTTCAGCCAGTAATTTATCCCAATGATCTGTATTTTTCCACAGCATTTGTTTCATTTCGTAAAGTGCTTCGGGATTATAGGAAGCCAGTTTTTCGGTAAAAATAGTTACCTCCTTATCAAGCTCTTTTAGACTTTCAAACACGCGGGCATATAAGCCTTTATCTTTGGCCCAATAAGCGTTTTTCCATTCGTGGGCAGCTAGACTCAACTCTCCAAGTGCGCCAACACCAATTTTGCGCTCTACGGCCGGGGCAATTACAAACGGACCAATACCTATGCTAATTTCTGAAAGTTTTACTGCAGCAGCATCAGTAGCCATAGCATAATCGCAAGCAGCAACCAATCCAACACCACCGCCAACGGTTTTTCCCTGGATACGGCCAACGATGAGTTTTTTACAGTTACGCATCGCGTTTAAAACTTTGGCAAAACCCGAAAAGAATAATTTTCCGGCCTGCATAGTTTCAATCGCTACAAGTTCGTCAAAAGAGGCGCCGGCACAAAAGGCTTTTTCTCCTTCAGATTTCAATAAAATCACTTTTACGCTGTCGTCTTCAGATAATTTCTGAAACTCTATCTCAAGGCGATCTAATAACTCTGAAGGGAAAGAATTACTGGCAGGATGGCCAAATTCTAAGTGGGCGATTCCATTTTCAATATTGGTATATAAACTTCCGTTTTCACGCGTGGTAGACATAAATTTAAATTTTCAGTTAGCTGAGTACCCAAATTTAGAAAGATTAACGCTGAAATAAATTTTTTTGGTTCAATAATTTAAAATTCAATATTAGAACATAAATCTTCTTCTACCATTGATGCAATTTATTTACATTAGGAATACCAGTGATTTAATTAAAACCTTCGAACAGCTTATTTTTCATTTTCTTTGTTCGCCCAAAGAAAACGAAACAAAAGAAAAGGCGCTTTTTCCAAGGTATTTTTCAGCAAAGTTGAAAACCAGTTCTGTTTTGCTAAAACCTTTCCAGGGTTTCAAGATTTTTTAACGCAAAAACAAAACTTATAATGCGGAAAAAGATTCCAAAGCGCTGCTTTAAAACGTCAACATCACGGTTTTTCAAAATTTTTGTATCGAATCCCACTGAGACTGCAAACTGCTCACTAAAGATTGCCAACTGAAAACTCAAACTTCTTTCTGTAAATATTTTCTTCTGAATTTAATGACCAAACCGGCGCTTCGAATAAGCATCCAGACGAAAAACGCGATCCAGATTCCGTAGAGTTTTAAACCGTAATAATCTGAAATTAAAAGGGCAGGAGTAAAGCCCAGAAATGTGGCTACTAAAAGTAAATTCCGTAGATATTTTGCCTCGCCCAAACCTTTAAAAATTCCGTCGAACATAAAAGCGATGGCATTTACCGGTTGCATTAATAGTACGATCCAAAAAACCGATGAGAATATGGCCAGGACGGCAACATCCTTATTGAAAACTAACCCAATTTGATTGTAGAACAGTCCGCAGATTGCCATTAGCATAAAGGCGATCAATACTGCGTATTTACTTATTTTTTTACTGAGTTCCCATAAATTCCTGTAATCCCTGGCGCCGAGTAATTTCCCGCCAATCGCGTTCCCGGCGTTCGCATAACCATCTATAAAAAAGCTAAAGAAAAGCCAGATGTTCATCAAAATACTTTGAGCGGCGATATAGTTTTTCCCGTAATCTGTGGCGTAGGCATTGGCCAGGTAAATGGCGAAATTTAAGGCTGCCGTTCTTACAAAAAGGTTGGCGGCCATAAGTAAAAGCCCTTTTAAACGCGGATTTATATTCAAGCTCAGCTTTAAGTGAAAAGGCGTTTTTTTAAAGAAAAACCATAGTGCCATCACTAGCATTGTCCCTTGTGCAGCAAGACTGGCATAAGCGGCGCCTTTAAGATGCATCGCAGGAATCAGTCCGTCAATTCCGTAAACCAGTAGAAAATCTAATCCTACATTTACTGCGGCTCCGGCAAGACTACATTTCATTGCCCAAAGCGTGTTTTGAAGCCCACGGAAAACGCCAAATATGGCAAAAGTCACCAAAGTTAACGGATAGCCCAAGGCACGGATTTGATAATAATCTTCAGAATATTGTAAGATCAAACCTTCGGCGTTATATGCGCTAAAGATTGATTCTGCGAAAAATGCGGTGGTAGCATAGATCACCAGGCTAAAAACAAAATTGAAATATATAGCCTGCGGAATAAGCGTTTTTACCGCGTGAATTCGGTTTGCGCCCAGATGTTGGGAAACAATGGCAGAAATAGCGGTTTTTGTTTGAGCTACGATCCAAATAATCGCTGAAAGAAATGAACCTACAATTCCTGCCGCAGCCAGCGCTTCAACCGAGTTTTTTTCTACATTTCCAATTACCGCAATATCTGTAAGCGAGATTAACGGCTCGGCAATCCCGGCGATAATTGCGGGAATGGCAATTCGGTTTATATTTTTAAAACTAACAGAAGATTCCAACAGCGGTTATTTTCAGCAGCAAATATAAAATGCTTTATTGTAAAGCCTCATCGCAAGACTAATTTCTTAAAGGTTCTTCTCAGTTTTCGTTTAAAGAAGTTGCTAAAAGTTTTTCGTAGCAGTGAAAAGGATGTTCATTTTTATGCGGAAAATAGACATCACCAAGTTTGGTGTATCCACGGGCTTCGTAGAATTTTTGATTGCGAATATTTTTACTGAAGGTATCTAACCTTATAGAGGTAAAATTCTTGTTTTTAGCGAATTCTTCAGCAAAATCCATCATTTTCCTGGCGTATCCTTTTCCCCAGAATTCTGGGTGCGTGGCCAGCCTGTGAACATAAAGATTATTGCCGGTTTTGCTAAGCCAGTTTATATTTCGGTAAACTTCATCCATATTGGGAGTAAGAACTATAATGGCGATAATCCTATTCTCTTTCTCAAAAACATATAATTCTTGCTTCTCAATATCGTTTTGAAGCTTTTCCAGGGAGGGATAATGTTCATTCCATTGAAAGATATTTTGTTGCTGAAGCGCTTTTGCACAGGCTTCGGTTAGTTTCTTGATCTTCCTGAGATCGTTTAGGTTAGCTTTTCTAATCATTTTTTAATCAACAATAATAAATAAAAGTTCTTTGTTGGAATTTACAGAAAATTATTACATTTGCCTTCCAATTGGGGGATTAGCTCAGCTGGCTAGAGCGTTTGGCTGGCAGCCAAAAGGTCATCGGTTCGACTCCGATATTCTCCACAAAACCACCGTTTTTCGCGGTGGTTTTTTTATTTCCGAACTTTTTAATTTTCAAAATATTGAGAGCTGGCTAGTGCGTCCCGATGCAAGATCGGGAAGGCATCGGTTCCCACGACGCTTCGGGGCGATATTCTTCACAAACCACGCTGTCTAAACAAGGTTTTCGTCAAGCTGAACTTGTTTCAGCTTCTAACATGTTTAGATTATCAAAATATTAGATTCTGAACTAAATTCAGAATGACGATTTATTTAAAATAAAAAACGATCTTAAGAATTAACTCAAGACCGTTTTTAGTGAAAATATTCTTTTAATAAGCTTAAGAATCAGCTTCGTCGTTATCTATGTATTCATCTTTTAGATCCTGAACGCTGGCATCGAGAAAAGTTGCTGTTCTGTTGAGCACGTGCTGAAATTCTTTAGTTAATTCATCTTTATTCCACGGGTGGGAAATACCAAAAACGTGATCGGCATTTTCTACCAAAAGCAATTTAGAAATAGCACTCCATTCAAATAAATTCCCGGCATCGGCAATAGATACCGTGGTGTCATTACTTCCGTGAGCAATAAAATGAGGAATATCCAGCTTTTTGGTTGCTTTTTGAATATTTAAGCGCTCCCTGTTTTCTCTAAAATTTTTATAGAATTGGTAATGATGCGGTAATTGCTGCCCGGTACGTGTATTTTTTATGTATTGTACGCCTTTTTTCTCCCAGGCTTCCAGTTCTTTTTCTTTCGGGAAACGAGAAGCAAAATCACTTACCGCGGCTAGGGTAATAAGCTTGTTAATTCTTTCTTCTTCAGCAGCTTTTATAATTGCAATTCCGCCACCTCGGGAATGCCCAATCAGGTTAATACTCTTCACATCTATTTGTTGAGCCTGGTCAAAATCTGGGGTTAGCACCCAGTCTATAACGGTTTGGAGGTCATCTAACTCCTTTATATAATTATTATCTCCAAAGGCTTCAATATTTAAAAATTCGGTTGGGTTTTCTGGAGAAGTCCCGTTATGAGAAAAGTTGAATTTCACGAAGAAATAACCTTTTTCGGCATAAAATTCTCCCATTTTATCCCAGGCGCCCCAATCTTTAAAACCTTTATAACCGTGGCAAAAAATTATGATTGGCTTGGGTTTCTTATCGTCGTTAAAAATTAAATCTATAAGAATAGGTTTATTGTGCTTTCCATCTATCTGGAGGTTAGTTCTTTTAGTGATTTCCATAGGTTTTTTATATTTCTTTTTCTTTAAAAGGAATTTCGGGATCGCAAATTTCGGTAATTAGTTTCTTTAATTCTATCTCAAATGCGCCTAGAATCTCCTTATTTATAGCAGTTTCTTTATTTTTTGTTCTTGGTTTATCTTTTTTGCCGAATTTCAGGAATCCGCTTTTTAAATTTTTAAATGAAATAATGCCGGCTTCAACCGGTAAATCTATCGAGCTTTGATCTTGCATCATCTTAGTATATGCCAAAACCTGGAAACTTTTGCTGTATTTATCGTAATCTGAAGTCAGATCTTCCCAATCTACAATTTCAATTTTATCCTGGGTTACCTTCCCCGTTTTATAATCAATAATTCTGGTTATACCGTCAGCATTTTCCACACGATCAACTTTTCCGTGCATAAAGATCGGAAAATCAAGATGCTCTATCCTAATTTCAGATTTTAAAGTTTTCTCAATTTTTAGGATTTTAATTTCTTCGGATTTCAGTCTGTCTAATTCCAGGTTTAAAAAGTTGCGTAAATAACGTTTGGCCACTTCATAAATCAACAGGTTTTTTCCCTGGCTTACCGGTCCGTTCATATAAGATTTTTTAAACTGAAGCGTGATCTCTTCCTGGATCCTAGCTTTAAAATCTTTTATATACTCTTCCGTGAGTATTTGGTTTTCCAGCGGTTTATAAAAATTCTCAAGGCTATCATGTACCACCGTCCCCAATGTGTTGTAAGCTACTGTTTCCTCAACTTCTTCGCTACCACGAACATCTAGAACGTACTGCCTGTAAAAGTCAAGCGGATTTCTAATATAAGAAGTTAGGGCAGAAGGGGAGAAGCCATAAGTAGCGAGAGATTGGATCTTCTCCATGATTTCAGGAGTTTTTTTCACTTCCCGAAGTTCATTTTTAATTGCCGGAACTTTTGGACTCACCATAGCATGCGTGAGCTGATGTCCTGGTTGTTTCTCAATTTCCAGCTGAGTAAGAAACCTGCTTTTTTCTCCGGAATTCAACCCGTCGGTTTCTGTATTATAAAGCAAATGCACATTTTGAGCGCGTTGTAAAAGCCTGTAAAAGTGATAGGTATAAACCGCGTCTTTCTCTTTGTAAGTGGGCAGTTTGTAAGTTTGTTTTAAATCGAACGGAATAAAAGAACTCCCCGATTTACCCGAAGGTAAAACGCCTTCGTTAACCGAGCAAATAATCACATTTTTAAAATCTAAAGCGCGAGATTCCAGCATTCCCATAAGCTGTAAACCTTTAAACGGCCTTCCCTGGAAATCCAGGCTTTGGGTACTCATTATTTCTTTATAAAACTGGTAAAGTGATTTAATACTTTTTAGATGTGGATAAGCTTCGTTGAGGTTTTCCAGCTTATTAAAAAGCACATGAAAATGATATAAAAACTCAAGCCCAAGCTTGTTTTCACTGCTTTTTAAATGAATTTTAACCTGGTTTATAATTTCCTGAAAAGCTTCTAAGGCTTTTTTAGGCGAGTTATCCCAACTTCTAAAACAAGCTTTTATTAAAGATTTTGCTTCAGCAGAAAACGATTTTATAATTTCTTTTTCTGAAAGATTTACCGTGTTTTCTGACTGGATTTTGTCTATAAAAACTTCGGTTTCCTTCTTTAGAATTTCGTTTAAAGCGGGGTGATTAATTACCGAGATCACATCTTTATAATAATATGCCGAACCGGTGTTTTGGTGAATTTGAAATAACCTATCAAACAAAGAAGCAATTGGCGCATTTTTAAGCGGAAATCCCATTGTAATGTTTAAATCCTTTACATTGGGTGGTAAACTGTTTAAAACCGGTAACAAAAGATCTTCTTCTCCTAAAACCACGGCGGTTTCCTGTAGTGTTTCTTCATCTAAATTCGCCAATAATTCTCCTAAATATTTGGCCTGTCCCACATTTTTGGGAACGCCGGTAATTTGAATATTTTTAGCTTTATAATACTCGTTTACGTTAAGCTTAGCTTTCTTCTTCTTATAAACCGGCCAGTCTTTTAAATACTGATTTATAAAAAGGGACGCATCGTGCTGGCGGTCTTTTACGAAAACCTCATCTAAGTCCCAATAGATCTCTGCACGATCGTTTTCTAATAGATGTTGAACTATTAGTTGCTCAGCAGTATTTAGGGCATTAAAACCGATAAAAAGGTGCCGGGCTTTGTTGGTTTGGGTGTATTCTGTAATATTTTCTGAGGCTTTCCTATAAATTAAACCCTGGTAGCCGGTGTTTTTGGAAAGTAATTCTTCTTTTAAGGCTTCGTAAAATGCCGGTAAACTATTCCAAAACGATAAATAATTATTTATCAATTCGGTTTTGGGTTCCTGGATAGACCAATGTTTTAGGTCCTGAATATCTGCCAGGTAATTAAAAAAACTTTTGTAATCTATTAAATAACGGTCTATTTCATTAAAATCGTGGATAAGGCTTTGTGCCCAGGCCGTAAAAGTTTCAAAATCTTCCTGTTCCTCTATTGGTGTAATTTTCTTGTAGACATTATAAAATTCGAAAAGAGTAAGGGTATTATCTACAGTTTTTATTTTAGAAATTACTTCTGTGAACTCTTCAATACTATAAACTTTTGGGGCGAAAATGTGATTTTCGCTTAAAGCAGAAAGTTCTTTTAATAGAAAACTTCCCGCACGTTTGCTGGGAAGAATAAAGATGATTTCTGAAATATTTTCTTCTGAAGAAATGAGTTCCTTAAGAACTCCTGAAATAAAAGATACCATAGGCTAAAAATAAAAAACGCCCCGGGAACCGAGGCGTTTTTCTATAATAATTATCTAACTAATTACCAGATTTCTTACTCCATAGAAGAATCAGAATCTTTTACTTCTTTATTTTTATCTAAAGAGATTTCAACCCTACGGTTATCCTGTCTTCCGGCAGCGGTATTGTTAGTAGCAATTGGTCTTTCTTCACCATAACCTTCAGAAGTTAATCTGTTGCTTGGTACACCATTTTCTTCTAACCATTTCTCTACTGAAGCAGCACGCTCACGAGATAGTTTCTCGTTATATTCGGCGCTACCAGTACTATCGGTATGACCTTCAATGTGGAATATTGTATTTGAATATTCATTCATAATATCAGCAATAGACTGAAGTGCTTCTTCTGACTCATCTCTAATTGTAGCCTTGTTCAAGTCGAACAATACAGTTTTAGAATATTCGTTCAATTCAGAAATAACTTCTACGTCTGGTTCTGGACATCCGTTGTTAGCTGCAGTTCCAGCAACTTCAGGACAATCGTCGTCTTTATCTAAAACGCCGTCACCGTCCATATCTTCGTAAGGACAACCATTGTTTTCAGCAGGACCTGCTTCGTTTGGACAGTCGTCTTCGTTATCGGCAACTCCGTCACCATCAGCATCTGGACATCCGTTAAGTTCAGCCAATCCGGCTACTTCAGGACAGTCATCATTAGGATCAGCAATTCCGTCACCATCGGTATCAGGACAACCATCAAATTCAGCTAAACCAGCTTCATTTGGACAAGCGTCCATACGGTCTTCAATCCCGTCACCGTCAGAATCCGGACATCCGTTAAACTCAGGTAAACCTGGAGTTTCTGGACATTCATCATCTTTATCGTAGATCCCGTCACCGTCAGAATCTGTTCCACCGAACATAAATTTCACACCCGCTGCGTGTTGAAAGTGTGTTGCACCATCAACATCAAACACGTGTTTGTAATTAGATTCAACAGTTAAAGCAACATTATCTGTAAACCAGAAATTTAATCCGAATTTACCATTAAGAGTTGCTGCACTAAGATCTGAAATTGGGTAATCTCCATTATCAGCAATGCTGGTGTAACCACCACCAATACCAACAACAGGATCTAACCATCCGTCATTTAATAAAGCTCTTAAGCTGTAGTTAAACGATCCATCTACAGAATAATATGCCATTTGTGGAACAGATTCAGCGCCATATTGTTCTATTTGGTTTACAGAACCCGCAAGTTCAAATACAAAGCCACTTCCAATATAACGACCTACTGTTAATCTAGACATAGATGGCAAGATATTCCAGTGATCTCCAACGTTAAAATAATCGTCAAAAGTTCCTCCTACATCAGTGGTAGGGTGAAAGTCTACCGCGTTGGTTTGAATCCCTATAGACCAGGGATTGTTTGCATCCTGCGCAGTCACCGAAGTAATGCCCAGAACCAACATTGTAGCGAATAAAATTTTGCTAAGATGTTTCATATTCAATAGTTTAGTTTTAAGTGTTAATTGTTAACAAAAGTAGACTGTTAAAGCTTATCGGCAAAGCATAAAATAATAAAGTTTTCTTAATAAACCCTTAGATAATGGCGTTTTTGAGAGCTTTTTAAGATTTGTAAAGCCTTGTTTTTGCTAATATTTCATTATAAGAATCAGCTACTCTTTAACATTGAGACTAAATTATTTCCAATTCTTTACCCACTTTGGTGAAGGCCGCAATGGCTTTGTCTAAATGCTCCTGCTCGTGGGCGGCAGATAATTGTACTCTTATCCTGGCTTTTTCTTTTGGAACTACCGGGTAAAAGAATCCTATTACATAAATACCCTCCTCCAGTAGTCTCTCAGCCATTTTTTGAGATAATTTGGCATCATAAAGCATTACCGGTACAATAGCCGATTCTCCATCTATAATATCAAAGCCGGCATCTTTAATTCCTTTTTTGAAATATTGAGTATTGCTTTTTAGTTTTTCGCGTAGACTATTGTCATTTTTAAGCATATCAAAAACCTTTAACGAAGCACCAACAATAGAAGGAGCAAGGGAGTTTGAAAATAAATAAGGTCTTGAGCGTTGTCTTAGCAATTCTATAATTTCCTTTTTTGCTGTAGTATAGCCACCCATAGCGCCGCCAAGTGCTTTTCCTAATGTTCCGGTGATAATATCTACACGATCCATCACTCCTTTTTCTTCCAGGGTTCCAATTCCTTTTTCTCCAATAAACCCGGTAGCGTGGCATTCGTCTATCATTACCAACGCGTCATACTTATCAGCCAGGTCACAAATTTTATCTAAAGGAGCTACTAGCCCGTCCATAGAGAAAACACCATCTGTAACGATGAGCTTAAATCTTGCTCCTTTTTCGTTGGCATCTTTAAGTTGTTTTTCTAAATCGGCCATATCGCCATTTTGATAACGATATCTTGCCGCTTTACATAACCTAACCCCATCAATAATAGAGGCGTGGTTAAGCGAATCTGAAATTATTGCATCTTCTTTGGTTAAAAGCGGTTCAAAAATTCCGCCATTAGCGTCAAAACAAGCAGCATAAAGAATAGTATCTTCAGTGCCGTAGAAATCGGCTATTTTTTGCTCCAGTTCTTTATGGATATCCTGGGTTCCACAAATAAATCTAACACTAGACATTCCAAAACCGTGGGTGTCCATAGTGTCTTTTGCTGCTTTTATAACTTCTGGATGTGAGGATAATCCTAAATAATTATTGGCGCAAAAATTTATTACTTCCTGTCCGGTAGAAATTTTAATTACCGCATCCTGAGGGCCGGTAATTATTCGTTCTTTTTTAAAAAGGCCGTCTTCTTTAATTTGTTCCAGCTCTTTTTCTAAATGTTGTTTTATTGATCCGTACATAATTTTTAATTTTTTACAAACTTACATTTCTTTTAAACATGGCGCACCTTAAGTGCTTTATTTGTATAAACAAGGTTTTTACTTCCTATTTGGTAACCCATATCTTCTAAAATCCCGGCATAGCTGTTAATTTGAGCTTCGTGGGAAATGTCAAACTTTCCGGTTTTATAGTCTATAATATTCGCTGTTTTTCCCGAAAAATTAATGCGGTCTGGTCTTAGCCTTTTTCCTTCCGGGCTTAAAATATCACGTTCGTTAAAATTTGTAGCGCTTTCTGTATAGTATTCTGAAAGTTGTGGATGATTGGTAATTTCAAGAAGCAATTTTTCTATTTTTTCTGCGGAATCTTTGGTGATTATTCCATCGTTCACCGCTTGTGCAACCACTGGTTTTACCTGTTCTTTATAATCTATTTGTGCCAATAATTCGTGCAGAATTTCCCCTTTTTCAATCGCTTCTTCCTGTTTACTGTCCCATAACATTCCAGATTTGGTCACGATATTCACCGCTTGATTTTGTGTTGCTGAAGAATAAAATTTTTCTGAAATAATATTTGCTGAACTGTTTTTTTCTGAAGTTTTTGGAACGCCAATTTCCCCAAATTCATAAGTATTGATGTTGGAATCCCACCTCCCAATTTCTTTTAAAAAGCCAATCAGTAAGCCTGAAGTCTTATAAGCTTTTTCATTTCCTTTTGAGTCTATTTCTTTTTTGCTGAGCAAATATAGCTGTTGCGAAGCACGGGTACAGGCCACATACAGCACATTTAAGGTGTCCAGCTCTTTTTGATGAATTAACTCGGTGTAAATATCTGAAGCTTTTGGTCCCCAGTTCAGCATTTTATCTGATGCACTCAGGTAATTCATAGGAATTTCATCTAAAGGCGGCTCCATAGGTAACCAAAGTGAATCCATACGAGTGCTTTTGGAATCGGAATTCGCGTAAGGATAGATCACCACCGGGAATTCTAGGCCTTTAGATTTATGGATGGTCATTATTTGTACGGCATCTTCAGCTTTGGGAACTACAATGCTTAAGCTTTCTATTTCCTGTTTCCATAAATCTATGAAATCGGCTATGCCTGCGGTTGCCTTTTGCGTGCTTTCAAAGATAAAATCCAGAAAAAACTGAACATACGCATTAGATGTTTCTACCAGAGAAAAACTTCTAATAATATATTCTGCGGCTTCGTAAACCGAAAGTTGCTTTATTTCATCCAGGTTAAAATTAATATCATACTCTTTCAACCAATTAAAAAATGCTTTTCCATCTTTTGATAAATTGGATGAGATTATGGGATAGCGGTTTTCTATTTCAAGAAACTCGGCCAGGAAATCAAAAAGTTCCAGTTTTAAAATATTGTCTTTAGGACTTAAAGAAAATTCTAGCAAATTAGCGATAAAATTTACTTCAGGAGAATTGGCCACCAGCAAAGTTTCTGAAGAAACTACCGGAATATTATTTTCGCTTAAATAACTCGCAATAGTAACGCCTTCCTTTTTTTTACGGGTTAAGATGCAGATATCTCCTTTTTTAAATTTTCTTTGTTCTAAATTCTGAATAATTTCCAGGATTTTTTCAGGATAAATTTCGTGTTCTTCCGGCGCATTTTCGGCTTCAATGAAGTCGATATTTACATATCCAAAATCTCCTTTTTTAGGATTTTGACCGCTTTCCTGAAACAAATTAGCATAAGCAGGGTGTTGCAAAGTACCGGCTGCATAGCTAAATAAACTATTATTGAAGTTTACAATCTGGCTTCCGCTGCGGTAATTATCTGGCAGATTTTCAACGTATTTTTCAATACTAAAAGGGTTAGTATCTAAGCAAAGGTCTATAAACTGCTCGGCTTTTCCGCCACGCCAACGGTAAATAGATTGTTTGGCATCACCAACCAGCATCGCACTGGCAGGATCCTGTATATTTTCAGAAGAAAGTTTATTATCTATTAGCGGAATAAGGTTTTCCCACTGCATTTGCGAGGTATCCTGAAACTCGTCTATAAAATAATTTTGATAGCGTTCCCCGAG
The DNA here is from genome assembly GCF_017579965.1 of Salegentibacter sp. BDJ18. NCBI lineage: Bacteria > Pseudomonadati > Bacteroidota > Flavobacteriia > Flavobacteriales > Flavobacteriaceae > Salegentibacter > Salegentibacter sp. BDJ18. Next base: position 231,746 of record NZ_JAFLQX010000003.1, on the reverse strand, counting down.
TCTCTCATAAATAAAGGGTGCGGGCTGATTTTTAACCTGCGCGCTTATTTTAGGATTGAATTCTGAAATAAGAATAAGATTGCGCTCTTTTTTAATAAGCTCTACTTCCTGGTTTATGGCATTAAGTAAAGAAAGTTGGGTAAGGTTCTTTTTAATTGAGCTTAGAAAATCCAGATTTAAATACGCTCTTTTTGAAATCTCGAATAGACTAACTATTAAAGATTGAATATCGTCTAATGCATCTTTAACAGCCTGGTTTTTATTAGATTTTGCATAAAGCGGAGCGTTTTCCAGCTTTAGCATCCAGGCCTTTTCAAATCCGTCAATAGGTTTTTGATCTCTTAACTTTATAAAATGCTTATAAACATAACCGCCACTAAAATCTTTTTCTTCGATGCTATTTTTCTCAAGCAAGTCAAAGAACTCGTGGCTTGTTTCTGCAATTAAAGCTTCGGTTTTCTTTATTTCTGAACTTATTCTTTCTTTGAATTTCTGAAAATCTTCTGGAGTTTTTCCCTTTAGTTTTTTTAGTGCTTCCTGGTGATTTTCGCCAATAAGTAATTCAGAAATTTCAAAAAGATCTTTAGCTATATCCCAGCTTTTGTCGTCATCAGTTTTACTAATTGCAAAAGCAATAAGAACCTTTGTAAGCTCTTTATCGGTTCCGGCTTTGCTTATAAGCCTATCTACGGCTTCCCTTAGTATTTGCCGTGTGTTAAGAGCAATTTCAAAATTTACGGGCAATCCAAGATCTTTAGCGAAAGTTCTAAGTACCCGGTGTGTAAAACCGTCTATGGTAGAAACTTCAAAAGCGGCGTAATTATGAATAATACTTTTTAAGATCTTTGCAGCTTTAGTTTTAAGCTCGGCTTCAGATAAACCGGTTTCTTCAGCAATAATTTTAAAAAGCGGATTACTATTAATTGAAGTTTCTCCCGCAGTAAAATCTCTTAAACTGATAATAATCCTGGATTTCATTTCATCTACCGCCTTATTCGTAAAAGTGATAGCAAGAATGTTTTTGTAAGCATCTGGCTTTTTGCTTTTAAAAAGCAAGAGCAAATATTCTTTAACCAGGGTAAAGGTTTTTCCCGATCCCGCCGAAGCATTATAAATAGTGAAATTATTAGTCAAAAAAGCTGGATTTTAATGAAGATTTTGAATTTTAAAGGTAAAATAAAAATGTTTTGTATTCTCCCCCCGCTTTTAAGTATTTTATAACACTAAAATGTTTTTATTAAATAGCTTAATACCTAAATTTGAGTGAATTTTATTACTAATCACTAAAAAATAGATACAAATGGCTTTTGAGTTACCAAAGTTAAAATATGCATTTGATGCATTAGAACCACATATAGATGCGAAGACCATGGAAATTCACCATGGAAAACACCACGCAGGTTACACTAAGAAATTAAACGCAGCAATAGAAGGCACCGATCTTGAAGGAAAAACTATAGAGAATATTCTTGAAAATCTTGATAAAGAAAATACCGCTGTAAGAAATAACGGTGGCGGATTTTATAACCATAACCTGTTTTGGGAAGTAATGTCTCCAGATGGTGGTGGAAAACCAGAAGGTGAACTTGCTAAAGCAATAGATGCTGCATATGGTTCTTTTGAAGCTTTTAAAGACGAATTTGCCAAGGCAGCTGCAGGACAGTTTGGTTCTGGATGGGCCTGGCTTTGTGTTCACGAAGGCGGAAAAGTAGAAATTTGCTCTACTGCAAATCAGGACAATCCATTAATGCCAGGAATTGGTTGTGGAGGAACTCCTATTTTAGGTCTTGATGTTTGGGAACACGCTTATTACCTAAACTATCAAAACCGTCGTCCAGACTATATTGATGCATTTTTTAATGTAATAGATTGGAAAGAAGTGGGAAGCAGATATGCAAAGCAGAAATAATAACTTAGTTATTTTTTGATTATATTATAAAAAGACCGCTGTTTGGCGGTCTTTTTTTTGCCAGAATGTTAAATAAAAAAAGGCGGATTTTTTAAATCCACCTTTCTTTGCCCCAAATCTACCATGAACTTAACCTACTTATGTTATGGTGAGTCTAAAGTATATTGAATAAATGTTGCGTGCAAATTTTTTAGATTAAAGGCGTAAATATCTGTTAAAGTATTGAAATTCAATATTTAATGTAAGAAAATTTGGGTTTTTGTGTAAGTTAGTTGTGGGAAGTTTTATTTTCTTAAGTGTTTTAAAATCGGGTGAAAATAAAAAAAGGCGGATTTTTATATCCACCTTTTTTTGCCCCAAATCTACCATGAACTTAACCTACTTATGTTTATGGTTCTGCTAATGTATAGATTCTTATTTCTGTAAAAAATCATTTTAGACGAAAGGCAGAAAAACTTGTTAAACTGCACTTAGTAGGCTCTCCCTTCATTTCCTTCGTAAAAATTAATAAAAGCTCTATTCACTACCCGGTTACCACCAAATGTGGGATAATTACCGGTAAAGTACCAGTCACCCAGGTTTTTAGGGCAGGCTTTATGTAAATTGTCTACTGTTTGGTAAATCACTTTTACATCTGCCTTTACATCGGTATCACAAAGTAGCTCTGAGATTTTATCTGAAATTTGCTCATCGGTAAAAGGTTCGTAGATTTCCTTAACGAAATTCTTCACTTCTTCATCGGCAAGATCTACCTGGAGTTTACACTTTTCGTAAACCTTTTCCACTATATCGTATTGATTATTATCTTTTAAAAGCTCTAGCGCTGCCCTAAAAGCAACAAGACCTTCCAACCGCGCCATATCTATACCGTAACAATCTGGATAACGAATTTGTGGCGCCGAAGAAACTACTACAATTTGCCGGGGGTTTAACCTGTCCATCATTTTTATGATGCTCTTCTTTAAAGTTGTTCCCCTTACAATACTATCGTCTATAATTACCAGGCTATCTTCTGGTTTAACCACGCCGTAGGTTACATCGTAAACGTGAGCTACAAGATCGTCACGGCTACTATCTTCGGTAATAAAGGTTCTAAGCTTTACGTCTTTTATCGCAATTTTTTCGGTACGTAAACGGTGTGCTAGAATTTCCTGAAGTCGCGCATCGGTTAAAGTATCTTTTTCAGCTAGAATTGCATCGTTTTTCTGTTTATTCAATTCATCCTGTGCGGCTTCAACCATTCCGTAGAAACTGGTTTCCGCAGTATTTGGAATAAAAGAGAAAACCGTATTTATGGTATCGTGGTCTATGGATTTTAATACTTCGGGCATTAATAAACGCCCAAGCATTTTCCGTTCTTTATAGATTTCGGCATCACTTCCGCGGGAAAAATAAATACGTTCAAAAGAACAGGCTTTTCGTTCTAGAGGTTCCAAAATCTGGGTAATGTTTACCTCTCCACTTTTTTTCGTGATAATAGCGTGTCCCGGCGGAAGCTCATGGACATCATTAAAATCTACGTTGAAAGCAGTTTGAATCACCGGTCTTTCTGAAGCAACAACTACCACTTCGTCATCTTTATAATAATAAGCGGGGCGAATTCCCGCAGGGTCACGCAGTACAAAAGAATCACCGTGGCCAAGTAAACCGGCCATGGCGTAACCACCATCCCAGTTTTTAGACGATTTTCTTAGTATTTTGGCAACGTTTAATTTTTCGGCAATAATAGGAGAAGCTGAAACTTTAGAGTAGCCTTGTTTTTTTAATTTTTTATAAAGTTTTTGAACTTCAGAATCTAAAAAGTGCCCAATTTTTTCCATTACCGTAACGGTATCGGCTTTTTCCTTGGGATGCTGCCCAAGCTCGACCAGGTTATTAAAAAGCTGGTTTACGTTGGTCATATTAAAATTCCCGGCCACAATAAGATTACGGTGCATCCAGTTGTTTTGCCTAAGAAATGGGTGTACACTTTCTATACTGTTTTTTCCAAAAGTACCGTAGCGCACGTGTCCAAGATAAACTTCTCCAACATAGGGAAGGTTTTTCTTTTGCAGCGCAACATCTTCAGAATACTCAGGGTTTGCTTTTATTTCGTCGTTTATTCTACCATTTATCTGCTCAAAAATATCCTGGATGGGTTGTGCCGCATTAGATCTTATTCGGCTTATATAGCGATCTCCTGGAGCAGTATTTAATTTAATGTTGGCAAAACCGGCACCGTCCTGGCCTCGGTTATGCTGTTTTTCCATCATTAAATACATTTTGTTAATCCCATAAAAGGCAGTACCATATTTTTCTTTGTAGTACTCCAGTGGTTTTAACAATCGTATTTGGGCAATTCCACATTCGTGTTTTAAGGCGTCACTCATAATTCGTGGCAGATTTTATTCCTGCTTTATATAAAAAATGCCCTGAAAATTCAGGGCATAAGTTTAGGTTAATGCTATTTCAAATTGAGTTAATTTCTTAAACTCTGCGAGGCGCGAATTTACTTCCTCGCCTGAAAGTTCCTCCATCCTCTCGGTTCCAAATTTTTCTACGCAAAAAGAGGCGAGATTAGAGCCGTAAATAATGGCGTTTTTCATATTCTCAAAGCTAATATCTCCAGTTTTTGCAAGATAACCTGCAAAACCGCCTGCAAAAGTATCGCCGGCACCGGTTGGATCAAAAACTTCTTCTAACGGAAGGGCGGGCGCAAAGAACACCTGCTCTTCGTGAAATAATAAAGCGCCGTGTTCTCCTTTTTTAATCACTACATATTTTGGGCCCATTGTAGCAATCTTTTTAGCAGCTTTGGCTAAAGAATATTCGCCAGAAAGTTGCCTTGCCTCTTCATCGTTAATAGTAATTACATCTACTTTGGCAATGACCTTCATTAAATCTTCCAGGGCGTTATCCATCCAGAAGTTCATAGTATCTAAAATGGCGAGTTTTGGAGATTCAATTTGTTCTAAAACGCTAAGTTGTACCAAAGGATGCAGGTTACCTAACATCACAATTTCTGCATCTTTATACGCATTTGGTACTACCGGATTAAAATCGGCCAGTACATTTAATTGGGTATCTAAAGTATCTCTTGAATTTAAATCGTTATGGTAGCGGCCGCTCCAAAAAAAGGTTTTTCCGCCGGGAACCACTTCAATTCCATCTATATTTATATTGTTTTTGGTAAGCAGGTCCAGGTATTTTTGTGGAAAATCGTCTCCAACAATAGATACCACGGCGCTGTCTACATTAAACTGTGAAGCTGAAAGCCCAATATAGGTGCCTGCACCTCCAAGAATTTTATCGGTTTTCCCAAATGGGGTTTCAATAGCATCAAAGGCTACAGTGCCTACAATCAGTAATTTACTCATAAAATGGTTTAATAATTGTGCTGCAAATATACAGTTTGTTTTTCAAGGGTTCAATCAAAATTACTCGATAATCGAGATTTAAATATTGTACGTTTTGTCTCGAAACCAGGATATAATATTAATAATGCCTTTATGGTTCATTTCGAATACTCTACTTAAAGATTAATTCCGTTCAATTTTGTTGAAAACCTTCATCTATCAGAAGCCTTTTTTCTTTTGAGGCGGCTACCGCCAAAGCGTCGCAGCGTTCGTTTTGCGGATGGTCATTATGTCCCTTTATCCACCTAAAGCCTACATTATGTTTGCGTATTTCTTTTAGAAATTCTATCCAGAGATCGGCATTTTTTCGGTCTTTAAAATTTTTCTTTTCCCAGCCAAATACCCATTTTTTGTTAACCGCATCTGCAACATATTTTGAATCGGTAAATACAATGGCAGAAATTCCGGGCTTTTTCAGCTTTTTTAAAGCTTCAATTACTGCCAGCAATTCCATCCTATTATTAGTGGTGTGTTTAAATCCTTTTGCGAATTCTTTGCGATAGGCTTTTCCTACCCACTCCATTACAATGCCGTAACCGCCGGGGCCGGGATTTCCTCTCGCGGCGCCATCGGTATAAATGTGTACCTGGGCTGTTTGCACTATTGTGATTTCTTTTGAAGTAATTGCTGAAGAATTTCTGGGAAATGTTTGTATTCCAGCTTATGTATTTTTTCTGCAAGACTTTCGGGTGTATCTTCTTCTGAAATATCTGTTTTCGCCTGAAAGATTATTTCACCATCATCATAATTTTCATTTACATAATGAATGCTAATCCCGCTTTCTTTTTCCTTATTTTGAATTATAGCTTCGTGCACATGCATTCCATACATTCCTTTACCGCCATATTTTGGAAGTAGCGCCGGATGTATGTTTATAATTTTATTGGGAAAACGTTTTAAAATGTCTTCGGGGAAAATCCACATAAATCCTGCTAAAACAATTAAATCTGGATTTATATCTTCTAAAATATGCAGAACATCGTAACTATTATAGAGTGCATCCCGGTCAAAATGAAGCGCTTTAACATTGAGATCGTGTGCTCTTTTTAGCACTTTAGCCGATCTTTTGTTCGAGAAAACCGCTACCACACTGGCATTGGGCTGTTTCTGAAAAAATTTAATGATATTTTCGGCGTTGGTTCCCGAGCCGGAAGCAAAGACAACTATTTTTTTTTGTAGGGTATGGGTTGGATTGCTCAAAATAAGCTTGTTAACAATTATTAGAATGTAAAATTAAGTCCTTTCAACTAAATTTATGTAAATTACGATCACATTTTTAAAGTAAAAATCGGTTTTAAAATAAAGTTTTTTATTTTTGCCACCTAATCAAAATTAAAATAAAAGTATTATGTCAGACATTGCATCAAGAGTAAAAGCGATTATCGTTGACAAGTTAGGTGTTGACGAGAACGAGGTTGTAAACGAAGCAAGCTTCACAAACGATCTGGGTGCTGATTCATTGGACACTGTGGAATTGATCATGGAATTCGAAAAAGAATTCGATATCCAGATTCCTGATGACCAGGCTGAGAACATTGCCACAGTAGGTCAGGCAATTTCTTATATTGAAGACGCAAAAAAATAAAAAGAGTATAGACCATATGGAGTTGAAGCGAGTTGTAGTAACGGGCCTGGGAGCCCTAACCCCCATTGGTAACAATATTGAAGAATATTGGGAGGCTTTGGTAGCCGGAAAAAGTGGTGGTGCGCCTATTACCTATTTCGATACTGAAAAATTCAAAACCAAATTCGCTTGTGAACTCAAAAATTTTGACCCGCTCGATTTCTTTGACCGTAAGGAAGTAAGAAGGCTGGACAGGTTTGCCCAATATGCCATTGTAGCTTCAGATGAAGCAATAAAAGATTCCGGCATCAACCTGGAGACTGTAAACAAGTACCGTGTTGGTGTAATATGGGGGGCCGGAATTGGCGGATTGGAAACTTTTCAGAACGAAGTGATAAACTTCGCGACGGGAGATGGTACACCAAGGTTTAATCCTTTCTTTATTCCTAAGATGATTGCAGATATTGCCCCTGGTAATATTTCCATTCGTCATGGGTTTATGGGAGCAAATTATACTACCGTTTCAGCTTGTGCATCTGCAGCAAATGCTATGATAGATGCATTAAATAATATTAGGCTGGGACATAGTGATATTATTGTTTCCGGAGGTTCTGAAGCTGCGGTAACTATGGCTGGTATGGGTGGTTTTAATGCTATGCACGCCCTTTCTACACAAAACGATAACCCCGAAACGGCATCAAGACCTTTTGATGCTACTCGAGACGGATTTGTGTTAGGGGAAGGTGCCGGTACACTTATTCTTGAAGAATATGAACATGCCAAAGCCAGAGGAGCTAAAATTTATGCTGAAGTACTTGGAGGAGGATTATCTTCTGATGCTTACCATATGACGGCACCACATCCTGAAGGAAACGGAGTTGTTGCGGTTATGGAAAACTGTCTTCGAAATGCAGAAATGAAGCCCGAAGATGTAGATGCCATTAATACGCACGGAACTTCTACTCCATTAGGAGACGTAGCCGAATTAAAAGCGATAAGTAAGGTTTTTGGTGAACACGCCAAAACAATTAATATTAATTCAACAAAATCAATGACCGGGCATTTGCTTGGTGCTGCAGGAGCTGTAGAAGCAATTTCTGCAATTTTGTCTATGAAACATGGAATAGTACCACCTACTATTAACCACGAACATAAAGATGAAAATATTGATCCTGAATTAAACCTTACTCTAAACAAGACCCAAAAACGTGATGTAAAGGTGGTGATGAGCAACACGTTTGGATTTGGAGGTCACAACGCTTGTTTATTATTTAAAAGATTTGATGAATAACCTTTAATTATGGGCGTTCTTCGAAATATATTAAATTCCCGTTCTGATAAAGGCGGGAATTTTTTTTCCATTTTATATAAAATTCTGGGATTTAAGCCCAAGAATATTCTTCACTACCGTAAAGCCTTTACCCACCGTTCTTTAAATATTAAAGATGAAAAGGGAAATGCGGTGAGTTTTGAACGCCTGGAGTTCCTGGGAGATGCCATGTTAAGCGCTGTAATAGCTTCCCACCTTTTCAAAGCAGTTCCTGGCGGGAATGAGGGCTATCTTACCAAAATGCGTTCTAAAGTTGTTAGCCGAAAGCATTTAAATGAGCTTGGTAAAGACCTGAAACTTATAGACCACGTTCAAACTAATATTCCCAAAGATCAATTTGGAGCAAATATTCACGGCAATTTATTTGAAGCATTAATTGGCGCAATATATCTAGACCGCGGTTATAAATATTGTAAGCGTTTTATTTACGAAAGAGTGATAGATCCTTATGTAGATATAGAGCAATTAGAAGGCCAGGTAATAAGTTATAAAAGTCTGTTTATTGAGTGGTGTCAAAAAGAAAAACGGGAATTTGACTTTGAAGTTTATGAAGATACCGGGAACGATGAAATAAAGCATTTTGCTGTAAAATTGAGGTTAGATGATAAAGTTGTTGCCAAGGCAAGGGCAACCTCCAAAAAGAAAGCCGAAGAAAAAACAGCAAAAAGGGCTTATTATGCACTTCAAAATAAAATCACATAAAATTATGAAATTAGTGCAAACTATAACGTTTTCGTAGATAAATACGAAGTTTTGGTAGGATAAACCTTCATTTTTCTCAATCTTATCTTATCTTTAACCTTAAATTAAAAGCTATGCAATCTCATAAAATGCTGCTTGAGGATGTAGAGGAAGATGATTTTGGCTTAATAGCACTATATGGTGATTTAGAAGAATATAAGATGGCCTATTTATTAAATAAGCATCTTAAACTTCAATTAAAAAGAGAACGCAGGGATATAGACTTCAACCATAAATCGGTAGAAGCTTTCTACGCCCATTATACCTTTAAAGATCTGGCGAATTTCAGGTCTTATCACCTTGTGGCCAATAAGTTTAAAGGAGAACCTAAAAAGATATTAAGCTCGGGTTCTTTATTTGAAGAGGAAGAAGTTAGACCCTTACAGGTAAACCTGGTACCTGAGTATAAAAAGGTAGATTTCTTTCTTAAAATAGACGAGGAGCTAAATCAAAAAGACCTCAATTTACTTGTTAATGCCATAAGCCAGATACCGCAGGTAATAGCAGTTTATAAAATTGACACAGATTTATTAAAATCTAAACAAAATTTAATTTTTGAATAATGCCAACAAATAAGAAGACTAAAATCGTTGCAACCCTAGGCCCGGCAACGAGTTCCAAAGAAACCTTAGATAAAATGCTCCAGGCCGGAGTAAACGTTTTTAGAGTTAATTTTTCCCACGCTAATTATGACGATGTAAAAGAACGCATTAACATGATTAGAGATCTGAACAAAGAAAAAGGCTACAATGCCGCAATTCTTGGAGATTTACAGGGTCCTAAACTTCGGGTAGGAGTGATGAAAGACGAAGTGGTAGTTTCAGAAGGTGATGAGATTATTTTTGCTACCGGAAAAGAATTTAAAGGAACCGCAGAACGCGTTTATATGAATTATGAAACTTTTCCGCAAGATGTAGCTGCGGGAGAGCGTATTCTTTTAGACGATGGTAAACTTATTTTTGAAGTAGTAAGTACAAATAAAAAAGATGAGGTTAAAACCCGGGTAATCCAGGGTGGACCTTTAAAATCTAAGAAAGGTGTAAACCTTCCAAATACTAATATTTCGCTTCCTGCTTTAACTGAAAAGGATGTGAAAGACGCTATTTTTGCTTGTGAGATGCAGGTAGACTGGATGGCTCTTTCTTTTGTGCGTCACGCAGAAGATTTAAAAGAACTGCAAGATTTAATTAAAAAGCACAGCGAATATAAAATCCCAATTATAGCCAAAATCGAAAAACCGGAAGGTGTAGCCAATATTGATAAAATTGTGGCTTATTGTGACGGTTTAATGGTGGCTCGTGGAGATTTAGGAGTAGAAATTCCTGCGCAGGAAGTTCCGCTTATTCAAAAGAAATTGGTTCTTACAGCTAAAAAAGCGAGAATACCTGTAATTATTGCTACTCAAATGATGGAGACGATGATTACCAGTCTTACGCCAACAAGAGCCGAAGTTAATGACGTAGCGAACTCTGTTATGGATGGTGCCGATGCGGTAATGCTTAGTGGAGAAACTTCAGTAGGGCAGTACCCGGTACAGGTGATTCAAAAGATGACCCAAATTTTGGAGAGTGTTGAAAACTCACCATTGATTAAAGTTCCTCACGATCCGCCGCATGTACGTACCAAGCGTTATATTACCAAATCTGTTTGTTATCACGCGGCCCATATGGCTAACGAAATTAAGGCCAAAGCAATTTGTACCTTAACCAATAGCGGGTATACAGCTTTCCAGATCTCTGCATGGAGGCCTGAAGCGCATATTTTGGTGTATACTTCTAATAATAGAATTCTCTCACAACTTAGTTTATTATGGGGTGTTAAAGCTTTCCATTATGATAAATTTGTAAGTACAGACGAAACTATAGAAGATATTAACCGCATTGCAAAAGAGAAATCTTTTGTAGAGGTGGGAGATTATACCATTAACCTGGCTGCTATGCCAATTGGTGAAAAAGGTATGGTAAATACGCTAAGGATTTCAGAAATAGAATAATCTAATAATATTTATACTTAAAGCCCCGAATACACTCTATTTGGGGCTTTTTTTGTTTAAAATTCAAACTTTAGCTGTACTTCAACTTTTTTCTCTTCTTCCGGCTTCTTTTCGTTTTTATCGGTATTTAGGTTGGAAAGGGAAATTCCCAAAAGTCGCACAGAATTCTTCATTTTTTCCTGGTATAATAACTCCCTTGCATTTTCAAGAATTAATTCTTTACTGGAGATATAGAACGAAATAGTTTTACTGCGAGTCTGCAGGGTAAAATCGCTATACTTTATTTTCAGGGTCACCGTTTTACCAGCAACCTTGCTTTTTTTGAGTCGGCGTTCTATTTCTTCGGCAATGTTTTCCAGCCTTTCCAGCATAAAAATTTCCGAAGAGATATTTTCATTAAAAGTGCGTTCGGCACCAAGAGATTTTCTTATTCGGTTTGGTTTTACTTCGCTCAAATGTATACCGCGAACCACATTGTAATAATGCGCACCGCTTTTCCCGAATTTTTCGGTTAAATATTCCTGAGATTTCTTTTTCAGGTCTTTCCCCGTAAAAATACCCAGCATATACATTTTTTCAGCAGTCACTTTACCTACTCCGTGAAATTTCCTGATGTCTAAAACTTCCAAAAAGGCTTCCACTTCTTCAGGATTTACCGTTTTTTGTCCGTTAGGTTTATTAAAATCACTGGCAATCTTTGCGATAAATTTATTGATAGAAATTCCTGCCGAGGCATTTAAGCCTGTTTTCTTCTTAATTTTCTCACGTATTTCTTTTGCAATTAGGCTTGCACTGGGATTTCCTTTTTTGTTTTCGGTTACGTCCAGGTAAGCTTCATCTAAAGAAAGTGGCTCTACCAGGTCTGTATATTCATAAAAGATCTTCCTTATTTGCTGTGAAATTTCCCGGTAACGGTCAAAACGGGTTTTTACAAAGATTAGATGCGGGCAATTACGTTTAGCAATTACGCTACTCATAGCGCTTTTAACGCCATATTTTCGCGCTTCATAACTTGCTGCGCTAACAACACCTCTTTGCGAACTTCCGCCCACAGCAATCGCCTTACCTCGTAATTCGGGATTATCCAGTTGTTCTACCGAAGCATAGAACGCATCCATATCTATATGAATGATTTTTCGAAGAGGAAGGTTTTGGTTCACTTTACAAAGTTAAAGAAACTTCAAGTTGTCTGGAAAGCTATTTATTTCCCAAACCTGTTATAAAATCTTTCAACTTCAGAAATTTAAAAATCGTAACTTTATAAAAATCAATTAAAAAATGAAGAAAGAGAAGGAACTTAAGCAACGGGTTTTGGCTTACGTTCAGGAAGCTGATGAAGAATTACTTCATCTTATAGCAGAAGTGGCTGAAACTTATAAAAAGCAAAAAAAAGGTGATTGGTGGGATGAGCTTAGCGAAATTGAGAAAGTTGCTATTCAAAAAGGCTTAGAGGATGCCAATAACGATAAGGTGTTAGCTAATGAAGATGTTATGCGAATGTTTAAAAAATGGCATTAGAGATCTTTTGGGCAGAGACTGCAAAGACAGGTTTGCAGAGAGTGCTGGAATATTTGGAAGAAAATTGGACTGAAAAAGAAATACTTAAACTCGAAGAAAAACTTAAAGTAGTTATTCAAATCATCATTTTAAACCCAGAATTTTTTCCTAAGTCCACTCAAAACCCTAAGCTTTTTAAAGCTTTGATAGATAAAAATAATTACCTAGTTTATAGAGAAAATAAAGAGAAACAAAGAATCGAAATAATTAATTTTAGAGGAACCAGACAAAGACCGGTTCATTAATAAATAGTATATGCCAAAAACAGCAATAATTTTAGGAGCTACCGGCCTAACCGGAGGAATGTTACTACAGCAATTACTTGAAGACGACAGGTATGAGAAAATCAAACTTTTCTCAAGGAATTCAGTAGAAATAAACAATCCTAAAATCGAAGAACATTTAATAGATCTTTTTAAGCTCGAAGAGCATAAAGATAAATTTACCGGGGACGAGGTTTTTTGTTGCGTGGGCACCACCAAAAAGAAAACCCCAGATCACAACACCTACACCAAAATTGATCGCGGAATTCCTGTGACAGCGGCCAGGCTTTGTAAAGCAAATAATATAGATACGTTCCTGGTAGTTTCGGCACTTGGAGCGAATCCCAAAAGCAGGGTGTTTTATAACCGTATCAAAGGGAAAATGGAGAAAGAGGTATTAGAGCAGGAAATTAAGAATACCTATATCTTACAACCCTCGCTTATTACCGGCGAGCGGAAGGAAAGCCGAAGCTTTGAAAAAGTTGGAAAAGTAATGCTCAATTTTATCAATCCGTTTTTCCTGGGAACATTACGTAAATACAAGTCTATTTCGGCTGAAAGTATTGCCAGGGCTATGGTAGCCATTGCTAATAAGCCCGAATTGGACGTAGAAAGAATTCCTTCAGATGAAATTAAAAATATAGCACACAATAATTAAATGCAGGAAATTGAACGTAAATACCTTGTACTTTCAGAAGATTTTAAAAAGGAATCATTTAAAAATTTCAGGATAAAACAAGGATTTTTAAATACCGATCCCGAACGTACAGTGCGCTTAAGAATTACCGGCGATAATGCGTTTATTACCATTAAAGGGAAATCTTCTAAAAACGGACTTACACGTTTTGAATGGGAAAAGGAAATTGATATAAAGGAAGCCGAAGCGCTATTTGGACTTTGTGAACCGGGAATTATAGAAAAAACCCGGTATTTGGTGAAAGGCGGTAATTTTGTTTTTGAAATTGATGAATTTCACGCTGAAAATGAAGGTTTAACCGTAGCAGAAATAGAATTGAATTCTGAAACCGATACCTTTAAGAACCCCAAATGGCTGGGAGAAGAAGTAACGGGAGATATAAAATATTATAATTCCCAATTAAGCAAGAACCCGTATAAAAACTGGTAAAATTTAATATGAAGAAATTAATTTATATACTCGTTTTTCCGTTTTTAATACTTTCCTGCAAAGATATTCCGGAACAGGAGCGAGGTATTCCCGGGCCAGAGAAAGTTGAGAAGAAAAAGCCCAAAGCCAATATAGATTCTATTGCGAAACATTTAAATGATAAAGGTTATCAAACTTTTACTTATAAAGAAGGAGACAGCACTTATTTGATGCAGCAATATTATATGGTTTTTTTGAAAAAGGGCAAAAACCGCAACCAGGATTCTACTGAAGCGGCAAAACTGCAAAAGGAACACCTGGCTTATTTAAGCAGAATGGCACAAGAAGGCTATGCAAGCTTAATTGGCCCCTTTGGTGATGACGGGGATATTCGTGGAATTGCGGTTTATAATACTGCTACGCAGCAAGAAGCTGATAGTTTGGCAAAACAGGATCCTATGGTAAAAGCCGGTAGATTAAAAGTTGAAGTTCATCCCTGGTGGACCGCAAAAGGCGGGAAACTGGATTAAAAACCAGACTAAAATTCTTAAAAATTTGAATTATGAAGATTGAACAAGTTGATGAAATTAAGAAGGGCTTTTTTCAAGCTTTAGAAAATGATAAAATTGCCGGAAAGATTGAATATACCTGGGCAGGCCGAAGTAAGTTTATAATAGACCATACCGAAGTTAACCCCGGTTTTAAAGGCCAGGGTATAGGCCAGAAACTAATAAAAGCTACTGTAGATTTTGCCAAAAAAAATAAGCTAAAGGTGATTCCGCTATGTCCTTTTGCAAAAAGTGTAATAGAAAAAGAACCCGAATTCCAGGAGGTTTTAGCTTAAAATAATTTCAAAAACATACATTGCTTCTCAGCTTTAGGTTTCTGTTAGGAATTAGAATTAATTATATTTACAATTTCAGCTTTTTGTAAAACTCCAGATTGTCTCCAAAGTTGCTGGCCATTTTTAAACAGCATCATTGTGGGAACACCGCGCACCTGGTATTTTCCCGCCAATTCCTGGTTTTTATCTACATCTATCTTTACAATTTTTACGCCATCGCCCAATTCGGCCTTTACATCTTTTAAAATTGGCGCCAGTGTTTTGCAAGGGCCACACCAGTCAGCATAAAAATCAACTAGAACAGGTTTTTCATCTTTTATAATATCACTAAAACTACTTTTCATTTTAATGAAATTTAAGCTTTTTTAAAGTTACTGAATTTACTCGATAATCGAGATTTAAATGCTACGAGGTTTGTCTAAAATAAAACTATTTTTCTTACAAAACGCCCCGTGGGCTCCCGCCAGATATTTTATTGGCTTAGTCGAAAATAAATTTCAATCTCAACAAAAAACAGCCCCAAAATTTAATTCTGGAGCTGTTTATTCAACAATTAACAAAACAAATTCAACACAATTTATTGCCAGCCTCCACCAAGGGCTTTATAAAGATTTACGATGGAATTCAATTTATTGTATTCAGCATTTATAAGGTTTAGCTGAGAATTTAAAGCATTTTCCCTTGCGGTTAATACTTCCAGGTAATTTATAAGACCGTTATTCAATAATTCTTCTGAATAGCCTGAAGCCTTATTGTAAGCTTCATATTCGTTTTCCAGAATATCTATGCGTTCTGTACTTGCCTGGTAATTAGAAAGTGCATCTGAAACTTCCCTGCCGGCTACCAAAATGGCTTGTTTAAAGTTTAGCAAAGCTTCTTCTTGTTGTGCCTGCGAAACTTCATACTGGGTTCTTATTTGTCGCTTATTAACAATTGGCTGTAAAAGCGAAGCACCTAAATTAGCAAAAAGGGAATTGGCATTTAATAATTTATCCAGTTCTAAACTTTGAAAACCACCTGAAGCGGTTAACGTAAGCGAAGGATAGAAGTTAGCGCGAGCCGCATTAGTAAGTTCAAAAGCATTAATTAATCGGTACTCGGCGGCAATCACATCTGGCCTGTTTCTTAGCAGCTGTGAGGGCACTCCTGTATTCAACGGACTTACAATTTTTTGTTGTGATAAGTCAGTTCGTTCTATTTCCTGTGGCCCTGCGCCCAGTAAAATGGAAAATGAATTTTCCAGCAAGCGAATTTGGTTTTCAAGCTGCACTACTAAAGCCTCGGCTGTATGCAACTGCGCTTTGGTTTGTTGTACACCAACTTCAGTCACATTTCCGGCATCTTTAAGGGCCATTGTAGTTTCCAGGCTGCTTTTCCTGGTTTCCAGGGTTTCTTTTGCAATTCTAAGTTGCTCGTCCAGGCTTAGTAATTGATAATAATTATTAGCAATATTGGAAATAAGTTGAGTCTTTACCGCTTTATGAGCAGCTTCACTTTGTAGATAAGCTGAGGTAAAAGCACGATCGTTACTTCTTATTTTTCCCCAAATATCAGCTTCCCAGGAAAGATTTCCGGTAACGTCGTATTGGGTAATACTACCGTCAAAGAAAGAACCAAACTGGCTGTTAGGAGATAAAATTTGATGATTTACGGCCGGCCCTGCACTTAGCGTAGGGAAATAACTCGCTTTCCCTTGTTTTACATAAGCTTCGGCTGCCAGCATTTGCTGTATGGCAATGCGTATATCTATATTATTCTCCAGGCCTTCTTCAATATGGTTTTTCAGAATAGGATCGGTAAAAATTTCCGTCCAGGAAATAGTGGCCATATTTAGGGAATCCTGCGGAAGATTATCTGTTCTATACAATTCTTCAGAAATCTCTTCTATTTCAGGACGTTCGTAATCTTTGGCTGCAAAACAGGAAACCAGTAAAAATGGTAAGGTTCCCCCAAGCAAAAGTTTATATATACTGTTCTTTCTCATTGTTATTCTTTTTCAGAAATTGATTTGTTTTCTGTTTTAGCTGCTTCTGGTATCCCGGTTATTTTTTCCTGTAAATGTTGGAAAATGATATAAAGAATTGGAATAATAAAAACTCCCAATATGGTACCAACTAATAAACCTCCAACAGCTCCCGTACCTATAGAGCGGTTACCTGCAGCACCTGTACCACCGGCAAAAACCAAAGGAAGTAAACCAATAATAAAGGCAAAAGAGGTCATTAAAATAGGTCTTAACCGCACTCTTGCACCCTCTAAGGCAGCATCTACAATAGAGAGGCCTGCCTGCCTTCGTTGCATGGCAAACTCTACAATAAGAATTGCGTTCTTAGCCAGCAGCCCCAGCAGCATTATTAAAGCAATTTGGAAATAAATATTTGCCTGAAGCCCTGTGAATTTAGTTACCAGATAAGAGCCCATTACCCCAACCGGCAATGAAAGTAGCACTGCGAAAGGAATAAGGTAACTTTCATACTGAGCTGAAAGAATGAAGTAAACAAACAAAATACTTAAAATCAAGATAAAAGTAGTCTGTGAGCCTGCTGAAACTTCTTCCCTGGTAAGTCCGCTATAATCTACGCTAAAATTAGAGGGTAGTGATTCTGCACTTACTTCCTGTACTGCTGCAATAGCGTCTCCAGAAGAATAACCCGGAGCCGGGGCGCCGTTTATAGTTGCGGAGTTAAATAGGTTAAACCTGGTTACCGATTGCGGACCGTAAACCCGTTTTAAGCTTACAAATTCACTTAAAGGCGCCATTTCTCCCTGAGAGTTTCTTACAAAAAGAGAATTTAAATCGTCGGTGCCGGCGCGATCTTCAGGTAAAGCCTGAACATACACACGATATTGTTTACCAAATCTAGAGAAATCTGCTGCGTAAATACTTCCAATATACCCTTGTAATGTTGAGAAGATGGTAGAAATATCCACGCCTGCTTCTTTAGCTTTCGGAATATTTAAATCCATTTCATACTGCGGATAATTTGTGTTGAAAGAACTTTGTGCATATTGAATTTCCGGTCTTTGGGAAAGTGCTGCAATATAATTTTGGGTTTGGGTATCCAGTTCCTGGAAACTACCACCCGATCTATCTAGCAATTTAGCTTCGAATCCCCCTGAAACTCCAAAACCTGGAATACTGGGAGGAGAAAAGAATAGCATTTCGGCATCAGAAAATGAAGCGCCAATCTGGAATAATTGTCCCTGGATAGATTCTACCGATAGGTGATCTTCTTCACGTTCACTCCAGTCGTCTAATTTAATAAAACCAAGTGCATAGTTACTACCGGCTCCACCAATTAAACTAAAACCATTTACCAAAGAAACACCCTGTACACCTTCAATTTGTTGAGCTTTTTTCTCTAGTTCTGAAGTAATTCCCACGGTTCTGTCTAAAGATGCACCGGCAGGTAATTCAACATTTACAAATAATATTCCACGGTCTTCATCTGGTACAAAACCGGTTGGAGTAGTCTTAGCTCCCCAAAATATAGCAAGTACCGCAGCTACAAGGATTAGCCCTGTAATCCACTTATGTTTACTTAAAAATGAAAGGGAATTCACATACTTGTCAGTAGTTACTTTAAAAGCGGTATTAAACGAACTAAAGAAGCGCTGTAAAAAATTCTTTTTCTTATGTTCTTCGTCTTCACGATGTGGTTTTAAGAAAATGGCACAAAGCGCAGGACTTAAAGTTAAAGCATTAACTGCAGATATTGCAATAGCTACAATTAAAGTCACCCCAAATTGTTCATAGAAAACTCCTGTGGGTCCCGTGATAAAAGTTACGGGAATA
Source organism: Salegentibacter sp. BDJ18 (assembly GCF_017579965.1). NCBI lineage: Bacteria > Pseudomonadati > Bacteroidota > Flavobacteriia > Flavobacteriales > Flavobacteriaceae > Salegentibacter > Salegentibacter sp. BDJ18. Next base: position 213,249 of record NZ_JAFLQX010000003.1, on the reverse strand, counting down.
AATACCGCACCCATTACCAGCGTAATAGAAATAATTGCCCCGGTAATTTCATCCATCGCTTTTCTTGTACCGCTTATGGCATCTTTAGCTCCTTCTTCCATTTTAGCGTGTACAGCTTCTACAACTACAATGGCATCATCTACCACAATACCAATAGCCAGTACCAGCGCAAATAGTGTTAATAAGTTTATAGAGTACCCAAACAGGTTTAAGAAAAAGAACGTACCAATTATGGAAACCGGTACCGCAATGGCAGGAATAAGGGTAGACCTAAAATCCTGAAGAAATATAAACACTACAATAAATACCAGTATAAACGCTTCAATAAGCGTTAAAATCACTTTATCTATAGAAGCGGTAAGAAATTCGTTGGTATCAAAATTTATGTATACCGAAAGCCCGGTTGGAAAGTCTTCTTCCATTTCGTCCAGCTTCTGGTGAATATTTTCAATAATTTCCTGGGCATTAGAACCTGGCGTTTGGTAAACAGCCATATTCACTCCCGGTTTTCCGTTAGTATACCCAATCACATTATAACCCTCGGCATCAAGTTCAACTTCTGCAACATCGTCTAACATTAGGTATTGCCCATTATCAAGGGCTTTAATAATAATATTTCGGTATTGATCTTCGTCCTGGTATCTTCCGCTATAACGCAGTACATATTCAAACGCTTCAGCATTATTTTGACCTAAAGATCCCGCAGCAGCTTCCTGACTTTGCTCATTAATGGCTCCAATAACATCTGAAGGGATTAAATTATAAGCCGCTAATTTTTCAGGCTGAAGCCAGATTCGCATCGCATATTTCTTGGCGCCAAAAACATTTACGTTCCCAACCCCGTTAATACGCTGTAATTCTGGAATCACGTTAATATTCAGGTAATTCTGAATAAAAGTTGCGTCATATTCTTCGTTGTCTGAAACCACAGTAAAGAACATCAATGCACTGGTTTGTTCTTTTTGCGTGGTTACCCCAGATTGGGTTACTTCCTGCGGCAGTAAAGGTGTAGCTCTCGCCACACGGTTTTGAACGTTTACCGCGGCGATATCTGGATCTACTCCCTGGTCAAAGAATATTTGTATGCTGGCGCTACCGTTGTTACTGGCTGTTGAGGTAATATAATCCATTCCCTCAACCCCGTTTATTTGCTCTTCAATAGGAATAATTACACTTTCCAGTACTGTTTGAGCATTTGCCCCCGGGAAATTAGCCGAAACCTGAACCGTTGGAGGAGCAATATCTGGATATTGCGTTACGGGCAGTGTTGAAATTCCCAACACACCCAATACCACAATTATAATGGAAACGACCGTTGATAATACCGGTCTTTCTATAAATTTCTTTAGCATCTTAAAGTCTTATTTAAATACTGTATTAATAGAATTCGCAATACTATCAAAAGGAATTTCTTGCGGTTTTATTGGAGTGTTGTTTCTTAGTTTTGCCACGCCCTGAGCAACAATTTTATCGCCTTTCTTAAGGCCCGAATCAACAACAATAAGATTATTTACTCTTGAAGTTTCTGTGATAGGTGTAGAAACAGCCAAACTATCACCCTGAACTTTATAAACGTAAGTTCTTCCCTGTTGCTCATAACTTGAGATTTCAGGTACTACAATTACGTCTTCAAAAGTTTGTGGTACTCGAATCTTACCACTATTACCGTTAGATAATAGTTGATTTGGATTAGGAAATTTGGCCCTGAAGGTTACTGTACCTGTTGAAGGATCAATTTGTCCAGAAATTGTTTGAATTTTCCCTTTTTGTTCATATTCTTTACCATTGGCCAGAATTAAACTTACCTCTGGGAAATTTGATATCTTTTCTTCTATACTGCTGCCCGAAGTTTCCTGAAGAAAACTCATATAATCTTTCTCGTTCATAGAAAAGAACGCATAAACCTCATCGGTTTGGGAAACCGTAGTAAGCGGCGTAGGGTCTCCGGGAGAAACAAGTGCTCCATTTCTAAAATTAATATTACCTACATAACCATCTACCGGGCTTTTAATATTTGCATAATCAATATTTGCAGCTATACTGTTGTAGTTAGCCTGGGCCTGGGAGAGCTGTGCTTTGGCAGTTTGTAGTTGCACTTCACTAATAATATCTTTTTCAACTAAAGGTTTTAGTTTTTCAACTTCAACCCGGGCGGCATTTACATTTGCCTGGGCGGCTTCGGCATCGCCAGATAAAGATTCTGTTTCAAGCTTAAAAAGCCTTTGTCCTTTTGTTACTTTTTCTCCTGCATCTACTAAAACATCTGTGATATAACCAGAAACTTTTGCTCTAACCTGACTGTTTACTACACCCTCTATACTGGTAGGATATGAAGTGAAACCGGTAACTGTCTTTGTTTGTACTTCTAATACCGGGAGTGGTTGTGCACCCTGGCCCTGTGCTGCTTGCTGTCCTTCTTTCCCGTTAGAACAGGAAGTGAAAACGGCAGCACTTATAAACAGACTGAAATAAATTATCTTTTTCATTGCTTTTTAATGTATGTTAATGGTTGTTGATGTTCTTCTTTAATTTATTAAGCGCTGCGGTGGCTTCATCTAAAAAGTCTAACAGGCTTTTCTGAAATTCCATATCAAAGGGTGGATTTTCTTTATTCAATTCGTTGCTTTTCAGTTTGTATTCCAACACTTCTTTATGAATGCATTTTTGTGCTTCCCACTTTGCGGTTACCTCATCGATATGATTTTCCATCAGATCCGGTTTCACTATAAAATACCGCTTTCTGTCTCCAGATTTTGTGTAGTATTCAATACGGTTTGTTGTTTGAAGATGTTCTAAATGAGTAGAAACCGTACTCTTTCCGGCATTTAAATCTTTTACCAATTGCTCAAAAGTGATTCCTTTTTTACCGGTAACAATAAGCGTGGCAAAAATCCTGGCTGCAACCGGAGCTAATTGATGCTCCTTTTCAAACTGGACGCCCAATTTTTCAATTAAACGTGTTTTTTGTGCTTGTAAGTCCGTTTTGTTCATTTTAATAAATTGAAGGCGCGAAATTAATATTTAGTTCCGAATAACCCGAACCAAAAATCTAAAAGGTTTGTTAAATTGCATCGGGAAGCGATTTCAGGAAGTTTAATTCGTCTGATTTTAGAACGAAGCCTGCGCGAATCATACTCCGGTTCTCTTCAAAGTTGATTAGGCTTTCAGCATTTCCCTTATACCACTCCAACATCAAATGTAAATTAGAGGAATCAAAAGGTTTGTAAAGCAACCTGGTTCGCAAGGTTCCATTCCAGTCTTTTATGCCTTTTCTAAGCATAAGATCTACCAGTAATTTCTCTGGAATTACATTGTAAGTAAGGCTTATTTTTCCGTAGCCTACATAATCAATTAGCTCGGGATTATCCTTTTTATATTTAAATGGCAACCAGCCTTTTACGCTAATTAAAAGGTTTTTATTTATCGCGGTGTGATAACTTAAAGAAAGAGAGTTCCAGCTTCGGGAATAAATACTATCCCGCCCGTTGGATTCGTGTTCCAACTGTAAATGCGCCATTCCTGCCAAATCATCATTTTTACTATAAACGGGTTTTCCCAAGCCTACCCCGGGATTAAAATTAAGTTCGCGAAAGGGGCTTGAAAACTCATAAATATTCCAAAAAGCTTTTTGGGTATAAGTGAGAAACAAGTAGGTGTCCAACGGTAAGGTATTACGCGTAATTAATGCTTTAAAACTAATTTGATATTTTGCATCTGCAGATTTAGAATTGAGATCTTTATTTGTAGAAATTCCCGTGATAAAATAATTATCCTTGTGAATAGAAAAAGTGGGCATATTTTCTATGGTATTGTTTATTTTTTCACGTGATAAACGTTGTGAAAAAACCTCTCCATAACAGAATATAAAGACCAATATTAAAATTACACCGTACTTATTTCTCATTTGTAAGTTATTTAGAAAGTTTGCAAAATTATAATTAGTTCGGGATTTTCCGAACTAACGAATTCTAAAATTGAGTTAAAAAAAAGCCCAACCGTTTAGGTTGGGCTTGTAAAGATCTTATTAAAGAAGGTTATTCGCTATAGATTCCTATTTCCAGGTCACCTTCTTTATTCATTTTTGCACGGTACATTCCCGCGGTATTAAATTCCATGGAAACATTCCCATTACGGTCTATAGCAATGATGCCACCGTTTCCTCCCAGTTGGGGATTTTTGTTTTGAATTACTTCTTTTGCAGCTTCAGCAAGGCTCATTCCTTTATATTCCATCATTGCTGAAATATCGTAGGCTACCACGCCCCGTATAAAAAACTCTCCCCAGCCGGTTGCTGAAATCGCTGCGGTTTTATTATTAGCATAAGTTCCGGCGCCAATAATGGGAGCATCGCCTATTCGGCCCCATTTTTTATTCGTCATTCCACCCGTAGAAGTTCCTGCGGCAAGGTTTCCATTTTTGTCTAAAGCGGCACAACCAACCGTACCAAATTTAGAATCTTTAATAAACGGATCTACAAATGCAGTTTTGCTATCGTGATCCAATTCTGTTTTTTCTGAATCTCTTGCTTTTAAACGTTCTAAACTTTTAAAGCGGTTCTCGGTATAAAAATATTTTGGGTCTACAATTTCCAAATTTCGTTCTTTAGCAAATTGCTCTGCGCCTTTACCCGAAAGCATTACGTGCTCTGAATTCTCCATTACTTCCCAGGCAAGATTTATAGGGTTTTTTACCGTAGTTACTCCAGAAACTGCACCTGCATTTAGAGTTTCTCCTTCCATTATAGAAGCATCGAGTTCGTTTTTGCCATCATTGGTGAAAACAGCACCTTTCCCTGCGTTAAAGAGTGGTGAATTTTCCATGACATTTATGGTACGTTGTACAGCTTCTATCGCGGTCCCGCCGTTTGCCAGAATTTCGTGCCCGGTTCTTATGGCTTCTTCCAGCTTGGCTTTGTAAGCCTGTTCCAGAGAATCACTCATATTTTCTTTTAAAATTGTGCCGGCACCACCATGAATAACAATCCCAAAATTCCCCGCAGAATCCTGAATTTTTTCAGCTTCGGTGGATTCATTTTTTTCTGAATCTTTTTCAATTGAAATATTACAGGCTAAAAAGAGAAAAAGACTGAATAAAAGGAATATTTTTTTCATATAGAGTGTGATTTTAGGTCGAAGATACGCATTTTGTTAAGTTTTTTATTTTGCGCCAGGGATAGCAGCGTAAAGCCCACAGGAACCGATAGGCGACGAGGACTTGCAGCGCATAGCCCGTTAAGGCGCCCAAAAAGATAAGAAAATGGGGCATTTGTCTAAGCTTTAAGTTGTAATTTTAAGGAATATAAATTAGAAATCATGGCAGTAAATAAACCTTTTAATCTTAATAAATGGATTGACCAAAACCGGGAATCTCTTAAGCCGCCGGTGGGCAATCGAAATCTTTATAAAGAATCTGAAGATTATATCGTGATGGTGGTGGCAGGGCCAAATGCACGCAAGGATTATCATTATAACGAAACCGAGGAGCTTTTTTATCAATTGGAAGGCGAAATTGAAGTGCATATTCAGGAAGATGGTAAGAAAAAAACGATGAAATTAGGTCCTGGAGATATGTATTTGCATCCCGCAAAAGTGCCACATTCACCGGTTAGAAAAGAAGGTTCTATTGGGCTGGTTGTGGAGCGTAAACGTGTGCAACTTGAAGGCAAAGACGGGCTATTATGGTTTTGCGATAATTGTAACCATAAATTATATGAAGTTTATTTTCCATTAGAAGATATTGAAAAAGATTTTTTAAAGCATTTTAAACATTTCTACGGAAGTAAAGAATTACGTACCTGTGATAATTGCGGGGAAGTAATGCCGGTAGATGAGCGTTTTGTAGCCGAAACGGAATAGCATAAAAAATTTATTATTTTAGCAGAAAACACACAAAAGAACAGATAAAATTTACAATTTAATGAGTGAAATAGCAGAAAAATTCGGAATTAAACAAGCTTTAAAAGATCTTGGTTTACAGGAAACCAATAATGGAACTTCTACCGGAAAAGATTTTTTTAGTAGTGGGGAAGTTATTGAATCTTATTCTCCTGTAGACGGCGCTTTAATTGGAAAAGTAAAGGCCACCACCAAAGAAGATTACGAAAAAGTAATTACTACTGCTACTGCAGGTTTTAAAGAATGGCGCACCTGGCCGGCACCTCAGCGTGGGGAAGTGGTTCGCCAGTTCAATGATGAATTAAGAAGATTAAAAGAACCATTAGGAAAATTGGTTTCCTACGAAATGGGAAAATCTTACCAGGAAGGTTTGGGCGAAGTTCAGGAAATGATAGATATCTGCGATTTCGCAGTGGGACTTTCGCGGCAGTTACACGGTTTAACCATGCATTCTGAACGGCCCGGGCATAGAATGTACGAGCAATACCACCCGCTTGGAGTAGTTGGAATTATCTCGGCATTTAACTTTCCCGTGGCGGTTTGGTCGTGGAATACGGCATTAGCGTGGGTTTGTGGAGATGCTTGCGTTTGGAAAGGATCAGAGAAAACTCCGTTAACTTCTGTCGCCTGTCAAAATATTGCCGCTAGAGTTTTTGCTGAAAATAATGTTCCGGCAGGGATTTCTTCATTGATCACCGGCGATTATAAGGTGGGTGAAATGATGACCAACGATAAACGAGTGCCTTTAATTTCGGCTACGGGTTCTATTAGAATGGGAAAAATAGTTGCCCAGGCAGTTGCCGCAAGGTTAGGGAAATCGCTTCTTGAATTAGGAGGGAATAACGCCATAATCGTAACGCCAGATGCCGATATTAAAAATACGGTAATTGGTGCTGTATTTGGTGCTGTTGGAACTTGCGGACAGCGTTGTACTTCTACCCGAAGATTAATTATTCACGAATCTATTTATGATAAAGTAAAAGATGCTATTGTAAAAGCTTATAAGCAACTGCGCATTGGAAATCCATTGGATGAGAATAATCACGTGGGACCGCTTATCGATAAAGATGCGGTAAAAAATTATCAAAACGCTTTGGATAAAGTGGTGGAAGAAGGCGGTAAGATCTTAGTTGAAGGTGGTGTTTTGGAAGGCGAAGGTTACGAAAGCGGATGTTATGTGAAACCAGCAATAGCCGAAGCAAAAAATGAGTTTAAGATCGTACAGCACGAAACTTTTGCACCAGTACTTTATATTATGAAATATTCAGGAGATGTTTCTAACGCCCTGGAATTACAAAATGGGGTAGTGCAGGGGCTTTCTTCAGCGATAATGACCAACAATTTAAGGGAAGCCGAACGTTTTCTTTCGGTAGAAGGTTCAGATTGCGGGATTGCAAACGTGAATATAGGAACTTCAGGTGCTGAAATTGGCGGTGCTTTTGGAGGTGAAAAAGAAACCGGAGGCGGAAGAGAATCTGGTTCTGATGCGTGGAAAATCTATATGCGCAGACAAACAAATACTATTAATTATACCACTGAATTGCCGTTGGCGCAAGGTATTAAATTCGATTTGTAGTATTTAATAAAAGAATCGTTACCCTGAACTTGTTTCAGGGTCTAATAGGTATAGAAAATGACTTACAGTCTGAAATAATCCCGAAGCTTCGGGACAGAATAACAGAGTAGCCTGTTTAGAATTATGAACCAAACAAACCTCACAGCATTTAAAATCTGTGAGGTTTGTTTTTTCTCATATTTTAGCATTTCCCTAATTAAACCTTCAATAATAATTTTATATTTTGTGGTCATCAAAAAAATAGACAATGAGTAAAATCGATAACGAAACAATTAAGAAAGAGCATAAAAAGCGTCAGGACGATTTTGAAGAAGAAGATATAGATGATGTACTGGAAGATGAAGATGCGATAAAATCTAAATTTGAAAATAAAGGAAAATTACAGCGTTATCTGGATGATGCGGTAATACTTTTTAGTTTGCTAAAAGATTATGCCAACGGGAATTACAGGGAAGTACCCTTTAACGTAATTGCAGCTATTGGAGGCGCTCTTCTTTATGTACTTTCGCCCATAGATCTAATCCCCGATTTTATTCCAATTATTGGTTATTTAGACGATGCTGCGGTCGTTGCTTTTTGTCTAAATCTCATAGAAAAAGATCTAATTTCTTATAAAATTTGGAAGAAACAAGAAGTGTAGTTTTAAAGATTTCCCACGAATAAATTCAAAAAAAAAGACCTCACAGGTTTTCATAACTTGGGAGGTCTAAATTTTTTATAGACAAATTGCCTTAAATTCTTCCGTTAGGCTCAACCCATTTAAAGATATGTTGATCTTGCGGAACAGCCATACGGTCTGCAATTCTTCGCATTCTATCGGGCAATCTCATGAGATAATCCCTGGCTTTTTCAGCTTCATCGGTAAGGGAACGCATTTTATCAATTTCCCAGTATCCATTTAGTTTTTCAAGGATTTCAATATAATCGTAAGTGGTGTATACGCCAAGTCTTTGGGCTGCGTTAGAGAAGTTTTCAAAAGCTTCGGCAATTCCTTGTCCGCTTTCACGTAAAAACTGAGCTGGCATAACAATCTTTCTTTTCATCATATCGTGAAAAGCCAGCATCATTTGGCTGGGATCGTGTTCAAAGATGGTTTTTACAAATTCCCGGTAAGCCATATAGTGCCTCATCTCGTCTCCGGCAATAATATTACACATTTTTCCCAGCATTTTATTGCCTTTTTTCTTAGCTAACTGGCCAACACGCTTATGCGAAATATTGGTAGCCAATTCCTGGAAACTGGTGTATACAAAGTTTTTATAAGGATCACGCCCCGTTCCAATATCAAAACCATCATTTATTAAATGTTGTGTGGTTTTTTCAATTTCACGCATATTTACCCTGCCAGAGAGGTAAAGATATTTGTTAAGCGTATCTCCGTGGCGGTTTTCTTCTCCCGTCCAGTGACGAACCCACTTGGACCAGGCATTTTCTTCACCGCGGCTTTTACCGTGTTGTTTTACCCCTTCCATATCCATAAGCCAGGATTCGTAGGTGGGGAGGGCTTCTTCGGTAACCATATCGGCAACTAAAACTACCCAAAAATCGTATTCAAGTTCTTTTGCTTCTTCCCTAATTTGGGTAAGCTCATTCATATAATCCTCTCCCTGTAAATTTGGAAGTAAATCTGTAGGTTGCCAGATTTCTTCTACCGGGATAAGGTATTTTTCAATGAAACCGTCTACCTCTTTCTCAACGGTGTTCATTACTTCTAATCTAATATTATCGAGGGCCATTTTATGTGGATTGGAGCAGGTATTTTAGAAACCCTGCTGGGATTTATAATTATGCTACAAAAACTGTGTTTTAGTTTTTACTAATATAATTCAGCTAAAATAAAACTCAAAATCATTAAAGTACAAAGATATAAAGAGTAAAGGCGTTTTCTGGTAAAATCGTCTTAATTTCTACCTTCCTCCTCGGGATATAGCTTAAAAACCGGCTCACTTTGCCATATTTCCTTTGAATTTACATCTATAGCCGATAATTTTCCCATAAAAGCAGCGCCGGTATCTACATTCCAAATGTTTGCTTTTTTTACCGGGACATCTTCGTTAATTCGGGTAACCGGGGTATGGCCAATAAATATTTCATCAAAAAGTCTTAGGCGCTTTGGGTAATTTATATCATCTGGTTTTATATTTTTATCTAAAGAAAGTGCCATTTCCCACAGGGTTCTATCCCAGTAAAATCCGGTATCATGGTATTCCTGTTCAGGACCATGTTGATTTGTAAACCCCGCGTGCACAAAAAGCCTGTTTTTTTTATCTACGTAATAATTAACCATCTGATTAAAAAACTCGATATGCGCTTCTATTTCTTCTGAAGAAAAATTTCTATACGCATCAATACTGGATTGCCCGCCGTGTTCCAGCCACTTTTCGTTAAGCTCTCCAGATTCCAGCCAGCGATGAGTAAGATCGTCATGATTTCCCCGAATAAAAATACAGGTATTTTGCTTTGCGAATTCTATTAAATATGAAACCACGTTTGCCGAATCACTCCAGCCATCTACATAATCGCCTAAAAAAATTAGTTCATCGTCTGGGGTGACTTCAATTTTTTCAAGCAGCTGTATTAATGCTTTTAATCCGCCGTGAATGTCTCCAATGGCAATACTTCTACCCATATTAATTGTATTTTACTTTTCTTAAAATTCGCATACTTTCCTTATAATAATTATAAACTTCCTGGCTGTATTCTTTTAAAAATGGTTTGGCTTCTTCCAGTTTGTCTATTGCCTGTGCAAAGTTATTTAAATAACAAAGTAAATAAGTTGAAGGCAAATTTTTAAGATCTTTTATTTGTTGTTTATTTAGCGGAAGTTTCTTTTTAAGTCTTTCCAGAAGTTTATTGTTTGTGTTGTATATATGATAAAGCGTTTTTTTGTCGAATTCTGGTGGCTCAAATAGCAATTTGCTTTCTATCTCATAGCTCACGCTGTCTTTAAAGCGAATTGTCACCTCTTCTAAGGGATAAAACTGGTATTTATCGTGCAGTCCCAATTGTACATATTCCAGGATTTTAAATTGTTCTTCGGTAAGGCTAATACTCACCTGGTCCAAATCTGAATAAAACAATTTCACCTGTTCGTTTATTAATTCTATATCTACACGGGAGTAAAATGTTTCATTTTTTGCCTGAATCTTTTTTCCGGCCCAACAAACCACAAAATATTCTTTAAAAACTTTATAAGTGGCGTTATAATCTTTTCTCTTCTGAAGAAAATCAAACACCCCGTCCAGGGTTAATTCTATATTATTATGGGAATGGTTTTCTATAGAATTTACCACTTCTGAATTCACATCGCTAATAGTAATATCAAAAACCTTGGGCATACTAATGCTGCCATCTCTAAGAAAAACCGAGCCACCATAATATTTCCAAATGTTTTTTCTAAGCGAGCATATTTTTCCGTGGTTGGGCTTAATGGTTACCAGGCCAACCACAAGGTTTCCCGGCAAATGCGGAAAAGGAATATTTTCATAAGATATTAACGGCGGATTACTTAAATAAGCATTCACCAGGTTTTGAATTTTACTATCGTCAAAAAAATCGGTGCCAACAATACGGTTATCTTCATCCTGAACCCCAATAACGATATAAGAATTATTTTCTGGATTGGAATTAGAAAGTGCGCAAACGTGCTTTAAAAACTTGGCTTTTCCTTCGCGTTCGCCAATATTAAGCTTCAGCTTTTTATCATAAAAGCTGTTCTCGTCGTTGTGAGCGAGTAAGTTTTTTATTAAAAGCCGTTTGTTGATCATACTAACTTTGTCATTTCCGTGAAGACGGAAATCTCTTTAATTATTATCTATTCTTTTTCCTATTACATATCTGCGTTAAACCTTATTACTTCTCAATATTTTTATTCCTAAGGTATTCCAAAAACCTACAAGGTTTTTAAAACCTTGCAGGATGTAAATCTCAAGAAATATTAATTTTTATTCACCGTAGTGCTATTCGCCTGCGCGGTTGGCATCACTACTAAATCTGCAATATTTACGTGGTAAGGTCGGGTTACCACAAACCGAATAATATCGGCGATATCTTCCGGGCGTAAAGCTTGAAATCCTTCATAAACTTTTTTTGCTTTTTCGGAGTCGCCTTTAAATCTTACTTCGCTAAATTCTGTTTGAGTAAGTCCCGGGTTTACGGCGCCAACTTTAATTCCGTGTTTGTTGAGGTCTATGCGCATTCCCTGGTTTAAGGCATCTACCGCGTATTTGCTTGCACAATAAACATTTCCGTTGGGGTAGACTTCTTTCCCTGCAGTAGATCCAATATTAATAATATGCCCGGTTCCCTGGCTTATCATTTTTGGAAAAATTGCTTTGCTAATATACAGCAGGCCTTTTACGTTAATATCTAACATGGCATCCCAATCGTCTATATTTCCATCCTGTATGGGGTCTAAACCGTGTGCGTTTCCGGCATTATTTATTAGAATATCAATTTTGCTGAATTTCTCTGGAAGTCCATTAATTTTTTCAAAAACCGCGGCTTTGTCACGAACATCAAAACAAAGAGTATAAACCGCGACCCTTTTTGATAACTCTTTTTTTAATTCGTCTAAACGTTCTTCCCTTCTTCCACAGAGAATTAAATTAATCCCTTCTCTTGCAAAAGCATTGGCGGTAGCTTTTCCAATTCCACTGGTGGCGCCGGTAATTAGTGCAGTTTTCATAAGTTTTTCTAAGTTATAAAGCTTCTACAAGAAACTAGCTTAAATGTATAAATGCAATTTAAAATCCTGTTAAATTTAGTTAATCCAGGCATCTGGATAAAATTTATTCAATGATGCTGCGTTTTCCTCTCTAAACAATTAATAAACCTATTTATGAAAAGAACGATGAAGAACCTAAAATTAAAAAGCTTATTGCTTGCAGCAGTAGTTGCTTTTGGATTTACCAGTTGTAGTGATGATGATGAAAACGGAGTGGAAGAAGGCAACGCCCAGTTAACGGTTAGAATGACAGATGCCCCCGGAGACTACGATGAAGTTTGGGTAGATGTGCAGGATGTAATGATTAAAACAGAAGCCGCCGTTGGCGAAGAAGAAGCCGAATGGGAAAGCCTTTCTAATGTAGAAACTGGCCGTTATGACCTTCTGCAATTAACCGGCGGAGTATCACAATTACTGGCCGATGTTGAAATTCCTGCAGGTTATCTTGATCAAATAAGACTGGTTTTAGGACCAGACAATGTGGTGGTAATTAATGGAGAAGAGAATCCTATGGCTACCCCAAGTGCACAACAATCTGGATTAAAATTAAATGTGCAACAAGAGCTGGAAGCAGGAGAGAGCTATGAGTATCTTCTGGATTTTGATGTAGACGAATCTATCGTGACAACCGGGAATGGAGGTTACATCCTTAAACCTGTAATTAGAATGTCTGCTATGGCCAATACCGGTTCTATTGTAGGTGAAGTACATCCTAACGATAAAAAATCTTTGGTAAAAGCCCAGAATGCAAGCCATACTATTTCGGCTTATACTGACGAAGACGGAAATTTTGCGCTGCACGGGGTGCCGGCAGGAACTTATAAAGTTATTGTAACTCCAGATGCCGAAACTGGGTATGATGCCATTACCGAAGACAATGTTGAAGTAGTACAGGGAGAAGCAAAAGATCTTGAAACTATTTATTTGGAATAATTAAAAGATTTCCCTTATAAAAAAAGAGCGGCTATTTTTAGCCGCTTTTTTGTTTTTTAACCATACATTAACAGCAGAAACGCTAATAATTTTCCAATTTGCGGCCTCGAATTCACGGTCTTAAATACGCATAAAATGATAGATAACAACGCCTCTGTAGATATTGCAAGTTTAAATGAAAAAATAGAGAGGGAAAGTGCTTTTGTAGATTTACTAAATACTGAAGTCAATAAAGTAATAGTAGGGCAAAAGCATATGATGGAGCGCTTGCTTATTGGTTTATTGGGGCAGGGCCATATTTTGCTGGAAGGTGTTCCCGGTTTGGCAAAAACCCTGGCTATTAATACCCTTTCTCAAGCCGTTCACGGTAGCTTTAGTAGAATTCAGTTTACTCCAGACCTTTTGCCTGCAGATGTTGTGGGTACTATGATCTATAATATGAAGCTGAATGATTTCAGTATTAAAAAAGGACCCATTTTCGCAAATTTTGTCCTGGCAGATGAAATTAACCGGGCTCCAGCCAAAGTACAATCGGCTTTACTGGAAGCTATGCAGGAAAAGCAGGTAACCATTGGCGAAGAGACCTTTATTTTAGATAAACCGTTTCTGGTAATGGCCACGCAAAACCCGGTAGAGCAGGAAGGAACTTATCCTTTACCTGAAGCCCAGGTAGACCGTTTTATGCTAAAAACCGTAATAGATTATCCCGAAATTAATGACGAGCAGTTAATTATGCGCGCCAATTTAAGAGGGGAATTTCCAAAAGTGAATCCCGTGGTGAGCATTGAGCAAATTTTACGTGCACAACAGGCTGCCAGGGAAGTTTATATGGATGAGAAAATTGAAAAATATATTCTTGATATTATTTTTGCCACTCGTAATCCTGAAAAATATAATTTAAAAGATCTAAAACCTTTAATAAGTTTTGGCGCTTCTCCAAGGGGAAGTATTAACCTGGCGAGAGCTTCAAAATGTTACGCATTTATAAAACGTCGTGGTTATGTAATTCCAGAAGATGTTAGAGCCGTGGTTTTAGATGTACTTCGCCATAGAATAGGAATTACCTACGAGGCTGAAGCCGAAAACGTAACTTCAGAAGATATTGTGCATAAAATAGTGAACGAGATTGAAGTTCCATAAACCTTGTAGTTCACTTAATTTTCGCATTTTCCAATAATTGCTGTGTAAAAACACAACCGCTTCCTGATGGATACCAAAGAGCTTTTAAAAAAAGTAAGAAAGATTGAAATAAAAACCCGGCGTTTGAGCGATCACGTTTTTGGCGGGGAATATCATTCTACTTTTAAAGGTCGTGGGATGACGTTTAGTGAAGTGCGGCAATACCAATTTGGCGACGATGTTAGAAGTATAGATTGGAATGTTACCGCTCGATACAATGAGCCCTTTGTAAAGGTTTTTGAAGAAGAACGTGAACTTACCATGATGCTTATGGTAGATGTTTCGGGTTCAGAATTCTTCGGAACACAAAATCAGCTTAAAAAAGATGTGATTACCGAAATTGCTGCAACTTTAGCTTTTTCAGCTACCCAAAATAACGACAAGATTGGGCTGATGCTTTTTTCAGATAAAATAGAGCTTTATATTCCGCCTAAAAAAGGGCGTTATCACGTGCTTAGAATTATCAGGGAATTAATAGAATTTAAGCCGAAATCTAAAAAAACTGATATCGCGGTAGCCATAAAATACCTTTCTAATGTGATGAAGAAAAAGGCGATTGTCTTTATGCTTTCAGATTTTATGGACGACCATTACCAGCAAACTTTAAAGATTGCGGGCAATAAACACGATGTTACAGGAATTAGGGTTTACGATTCGGCTGAGGAGGAAATTCCAAATTTAGGATTGGTACAAATGTTGGATGAGGAAACCGGGGAATATGTTACGGTAAATACTGGCTCTAAATCGGTTAGAAGAAATTATGCAGAATATTATCGTGAAAGAGCGGCTTATTTTAACGAAAGTTTTACCCTAAGTGGAGCTGGCGTTATCAACAATCGTGTTGACGAGAGTTATGTGAAAAAATTACTGGGTTATTTTAAAAGAAGAGGTTAGAAACAAATGAATAATAGATTTACAACAACATTAAATAGTTTTAAAGCGGCGGCCTTGTTGCTTTTTTTGTTGTTGTCTTTTTCAGCTTTCGCCCAGCAACCTCAAATTAATGCCGGCATAGATTCAACTTCCATAAAAATTGGAGAACAAATAATTTATAGTATTGAAGTAGAAACCGATTCTACCAACTTGGTGGTTTTCCCTGAGGGCCAAACTTTTGATCCAATGGAAATGGTAGAATCTTTAGGAGCCGATACCACTACGGTTGAAGATCGCTTCAGGCTTTTAAAGAAATACTCGCTTACCCAGTTCGATTCCGGTGTATATACTATTCCGCAGCAAAAAATTATTATTCAAAATAGGGAATATTTAACCGATTCTTTTAGAGTTGAGGTTGCCGATGTAAAAGTTGATACCACCCGCCAAAAAATGTATCCCATAAAACCGGCGGTAGATGTTCCAAAACCTTTTAGTATTCCGAACTGGATTTGGTGGTTATTGGCAGCATTAATTTTATTAGGTGTAGCTTTTTATTTTTTCCGAAGAAGAAAGAAAAGACAAGAAGCAGAGCCCGAATTACCGCCTTACGAGCAGGCCATGTTCGAGTTAAAACAATTAGATAATTCTTCTTTGTTGCAAGACAGGGAAATCAAGGAATATTATTCAAACCTAGCATTTATTGTTAGAAAATATTTAGACAGAAAAATTTACGATAGGGCACTGGAGAGTACAACTTCAGAACTTATTGCTTACCTGGAATTAAGAAAACAAGCGGGAGAATTAAGTTTAAAAGATAAATCTATAGATAATTTTCAGCAATTATTAAAACGCGCCGATTTGGCCAAATTTGCCAATTCGCGCCCCGATGTAATTACCGCGAAAAGTGATAGAACTAAAACCGAGCATCTTATAAAAGACATTCGCCAGGTAGTTCCTGAGCCAACCGAGGAAGAATTGATGCAGGATGAAAAATACCGAACAGAGAAATTAAGAAGAAAAAGAAGAAATAAAATCCTGGCCATAATTGGTGGTGTATTGGTTCTGGGAATCATTGTAATAGTGGTTTTGGTAAATACCAGAGGATTTGATTATGTAAAAGATTCGGTTTTAGGAAATGAGACCAAAGAATTGCTGGAAGGCGACTGGATTAGAAGTGAATACGGTACGCCAAGTGTAACCATAACCACTCCAGAGGTATTGGTAAGAAAGGCTGTAGATAGGGACAATGAGCTACAGGAATTGCTTCTGGGAAGTGAAACTTTTGATTCTGGAACACTGGAGAGCAATTTATATATTTTATTAATTACCGGGCCTGTAAATCCGCAAAGTGATTTTAACCTTGATAAGGCAGTAGACGGTATTTACGAAAACCTGGAAAACCAGGGTGTCCGTAATATTATTATGAAAGAAGAAGAATTTTCAACTTTAAATAACGCCAAGGGAATTAAGGTTTTTGGAACTTTTAATCTTGAAAATCCAATTACAGGCGGACCAATTCAAAAGCAATATGCTATTCTAAACCTGGGAGAAAATGGCGGATTTCAGCAGGTTATGGTAGTTTTTGATGAAGATGATGAATATGCCGAAGAAATATTACAGCGAGTAGAAAGTTCTATAGAATTAAGAAATCAGTCTAATTGATGTTTGCTAATTATACATTCGAAAATCCAGAATTTTTCTGGCTGCTTTTGCTGCTTCTGCCGGCAACGGCCTGGTATTTCTGGAAACGAAAGCAGCAAACGCCAGAACTTAGAATGTCTAGCGTAAAAGGTTTTAAGGTAAAGCAATCGCTGCTTTCAAAATTGAAACCAATACTTTTTGTCTTACGCTTACTGGCATTGGCGCTGTTAATAACTGCAATGGCCCGGCCAAGAACGGTAGATGTAACCACGCAAAGCAGCAATATTAGGGGTATAGATATTGTAATGGCCATAGATGTTTCGGCAAGTATGCTGGCTCGCGATTTTGAACCTAATCGACTGGAATCTGTAAAGGAGGTAGGAGCCGAATTTATAGAAAATAGGCCTACAGATAGGATTGGTTTGGTTCTTTTTGCTGGAGAAAGTTTTACCAAAACTCCCATTACCAGCGATAAAAGTATTGCTTTAAGAGCCATTGAAGAAATTGAATACAGTAATGTATTACAAAACGGAACGGCAATTGGTTCAGGTTTGGCAACTTCGGTTAACCGTTTAAAAGATAGTGATGCCGAAAGTAAAGTGATTATTTTATTAACCGACGGGGTAAATAACTCAGGGTTTATAGATCCTAAAATAGCCAGCGAGCTCGCTGTGGAATTCGATATTAAAGTCTATACAATTGGCGTGGGAAGTAATGGAAATGCCCTAACTCCAGTAAATATTTTGCCTAACGGAAAGTTTCAATATGGGGTGCAAAAAGTGGAGATAGATGAAGCTTTATTGCAACAAATTGCTGCAGATACCGGCGGGAAATACTTTAGAGCTACCAATAATGAAACCCTCGAAGAGATTTATGAAGAAATAGACAGTTTGGAGAAATCTGAAATAGAAGAATTCAGGTATTATAATTATACCGAAAAATTTAGGCCTTATGCTTTACTGGCTTTAGGATTATTACTTTTTGAAATGATCCTGCGATATACGGTATTTAGAGGCTTTATTTAAAAATTAGAAAGAAAGTTTTAATGATCTTAGAAGAAAAAATATATTTATGGCTATTACTCCTCCTTCCGGTAGTAATCTTGCTATACCTTATTTTTAGGCTTTGGCAGGAGCGTGCGCGCTCAAGGTTTGCCAAACCCGAGCTTCTAAGTTTTTTATCCCCAAACAAATCGGCATTTAAGCCTGTTTTAAAATTAATGCTCATTCTTGGCGCTTTTGCCAGCTTAATTTTTGGCCTTGTAAATCCTAAATTGGGCTCCCAGTTGGAAACAGTAAAACGTGAAGGTGTAGATATTGTTTTTGCCGTAGATGTTTCAAAAAGTATGGAGGCCGAAGATATTGCGCCCAATAGATTAGAAAAATCGAAGCAACTGGTACGGCAAATAATAGGGAACCTGGGAAGCGATCGCGTGGGAATTATCGCCTATGCCGGGAGCGCTTTTCCGCAGTTGCCAATTACTACAGATTACGGCTCGGCAGAGATGTTCCTGGAGAGTCTAAATACCGATATGATTTCCTCGCAGGGAACCGCCATTGGAGATGCTATAGATTTAGCTACCGGGTTTTTTGACGATAACCAACAAACCAACCGGGTGATGTTTATTCTAAGCGATGGCGAAGATCACCAGGGTAATGTTGAAGATATGGCGGAACGAGCCGCTGAAGCCGGGATTAGAATTTATACTATAGGTGTAGGCACCACCAAGGGAGGACCAATTCCTATAAAAAGGAATGGAGTGGTGCAGAATTATAAAAAGGACAACCAGGGAGAAACCGTAATTACAAAACTTGATCCGGCAATTTTAGAGCAAATTGCGAGCGAAACAAACGGAGAATATATTGATGGTAGCATAACTGCTGAAGTAACCGAAAAAGTTCAGGAAGAGTTGCTTACCATTGAAAAAACAGAATTTGAAGCAAAACAATTTGCCGATTATAAATCGCAGTTTCAGTGGTTTGTTGGTTTGGCAATCTTATTGCTGTTACTGGATGTATTTATGCTGGAACGCAAGACCGGCTGGATAAAGAAACTTAATTTATTCAACGAAAAAAGAAAGACAGAGGAGTGATTCAATGAGAGGTTTTTCAGCAAACATATTACTCGATAATCGAGATTTTAATTTATCCTTGAGCTTTCTTCGAGTTAGTTTATGTGTGTTTTTTGGGTTGGTACTTGGACTTCCGGTATTAGCCCAGCAACAAAGTGATAAAGAAAGAGAAAAAGCCCAAAAGGAAGCCCGGCAATTTATGCAGGAAGCTGATGTTGCTTTAGGAGAAAATAATTTCCCGGAAGCCGAGGCGGCTTATAGAAAAGCTATTGCCAAAGATGCTGAGAATGCAGACGCGAGATATAATATGGGAAATATGTATTATACCCGTGAAAATGCACCACAGGCTGCACAACGTTTTAAACAGGCGGCTGAGGTTGCAGACACGAAAACTGCCAGGCACAAAGCCAACCATAATTTGGGAAATGCTTATATGAAGCAAAAAATGTATCAGGAAGCGGTAGATGCCTATAAAGATGCTTTAAGAAACGATCCAACTGACGATGAAACACGGTATAATTTAGCCCTGGCTAAAAAGATGCTGGAACAGGAACAGGAAAACCAGGAGGATAACCAGGACGGTGGCGATGATGAGAATGAAGATCAGGAAAATCAGGATCAGGAAAATCAAGACCAAAACCAGGATCAGGAAAACCAGGAGCAGCAGAATCAGGATGGTGAGGGAGATAATGAAGGTGACCAGGATCAACAAGATCAGGATCAGGAAGAACAGGAAGGCGACCAGGATGAGCAGGAGCAGCAAGATGGCCAGGGTGACCAGCAAGAGGAAGAGCAGCAACCTGAGCAAGGCCAGCCTCAACCCACGCAGGGACAATTGTCTCCAGAGCAAATTCAGAGTTTACTGGAAGCGATGAATAATGAAGAAAGAAAGGTGCAGGATAAAGTAAATGCGGAAAAACAAAAAGGTGCCAAAGTGCAATCTGAAAAAGATTGGTAAAATTTTTGATACATTTCTTTCCAAAATCATACTTATCTTAAAGAAAGGATTTTATAGATGAAGGTGAAGTTTTTAATAATTAGCATTTTATTATTTACCGGCTTTGGTTTACAGGCCCAGGTAAAGTTTGAGGCCAAAGTGAGCAAGGACAAACTTGGGGTAAACGAACGCCTTAGGGTAGATTTTGAAATGAACCAGGATGGCGATAATTTTCGTCCTCCCTCTTTTGATGGTTTTACCGTTGTAGGCGGCCCAAACCAGTCGGTGAGTAATCGCTGGATTAATGGGGATCGTACATATTCAAAAACGTATTCTTATTATTTACAGCCCAATTCACGTGGAAGCAAAACCATTGCCCAGGCTGAAATTACCATAGACGACAAGATTTATAAAACCACACCTATAGATATCCAGGTTACCGCTGCGGTAGACCAGCCAATCGATGGTGATAATTCAGATCTTATAGCTTCAGATAACTTGCATTTAGTTGCTGAAGTGTCCAATCCCAATCCTTATTTAAACGAAGGAATAACCGTGGTTTATAAATTGTTTGTGAGTCCGCGAATTAGCGTGAGCAATTTCAGGGAAGTAGATAGCCCTAAGTTTTCAGATTTTTGGAGTCAGAATATTGAAATAAGGGAATTAAGGCCGGAAAATGAGGAATACAGAGGAGAACCTTATCGGTCTGTGGTACTTAAAAAAGCAGTTCTTTATCCGCAGAAAACCGGTAAATTAGAGCTTGAACCACTTACCCTGTCAGTTTCGGTAGATGTACCAAGTGACAGGCGTGACATTTTTGGCAGTAGAATTTATAAAACTATAAATAAAACTGTTGCTGCGGGCACTAGAACAGTAGATGTAAGACCATTGCCCGAAGGGAAACCTGCTGGTTTCACCGGCGCCGTGGGGCAATTTAGTTTAGATGTGAGCACCACTAAAGATAAACTTGATGCTTCAGAATCCCTGGAAGCAAAGGTTGAAATTAGAGGAAATGGGAACTTAAATTTGTTTGAATTACCCTCGCTTGAGGTGCCATCTTCACTTGAAATGTATGATCCACAAAGAACCGAAAACGTTACCACTACTTTAAACGGAAAACAGGGAAGTATTATAGATTCTTACACTATTGTGCCTACCAGAAAAGGTCAATATCCAATTCAGCCATTAACTTTTTCATATTTTGATCCAAAAACGCAAACTTATAAGAGTTTGTCTTCCCAGGAAATTTTAATAGATGTAGAAGAAGGTCCGGTTAGTACTTCGGGTGGTAGAATTGCAGAAAACAGTAAGCGCGCGGTTAATTTACCTTCAGAACAGTTTAGGTTTATAAAAACCCAAACCAATCTTAGGCCGTTAGAGCAACAAGCCTTTTTTAGGTCGTGGACTTATTGGGGATCGCTACTTTTGCCTTTTGCAGCTATTCCGCTCTTTATTTTATTCGGAAAAAAGAGAGAAGCCATTGCCGCTGATGTACATGGAAACCGACTTAAAAAAGCGAATAAACTGGCAAGAAAATACCTTTCTGAAGCCAAAAAGAATCTTGGCGATCAGCAGGCTTTTTATGAATCTTTAGAGCGTGCAATGCACAATTATTTAAAAGCGAAACTTCATATTCAAACTTCTGAAATGAGTAAAGAACGCATTTTAGAAATTTTGAAGGAAAAAAATGTTCCCGATGAAACTTCTGCAGAATTTATTGAGGTTTTAAAAAGCTGCGAGTTTGCGAGGTACACCCCAGCATCAAATTCTGCGCAGCAGGAAGATTACGATAAAGCTGTAAAAGTAATTTCAAAACTGGATAAAGAGATTTAGTATGAAAAAGCTGATTTTAATTTTCCTGGTATTCGTTTCCGTCGTGACTCAGGCACAATACCCAAGCCTTTTTGAAGAAGCAAATGAAGCCTATGCAAACGATGATTTTGAAACTGCCATAGCCAAATATGAAGAAATTCTGGCAAATGGAAAAACTTCAGTAGCAACCTATTATAATCTTGGAAACGCGCATTATAAATTAAATAATGTAGCCCCAAGTATTTATTATTACGAAAAAGCATTACAATTAGATCCTACAGATGAGGATGTGCAAAATAATATAGAATTTGCACGTAGTATGACTATAGATGATATTCCCGTGGTAGAGGAAACCGGTTTTGAAAAAAAAGTTAACCAATTTCTATCTACATTTTCTTATAATACCTGGGCTTATTTTTCTATTGCTTTCTCCATAATCTTTGTAGTGCTCTTCTTATTTTATTATTTCAGTAGAAAACCGCTTATAAAACGAACTTTGTTTGGATTTGCCATCTTCATATTTTTACTTGGGGGAATTTCAGTATTCTTTGCATTTCAGCAACAGGAGATTCAATTCAACAATCAATTTGCTATTATTTTTACTGAAGAAGCCGACGTGAAAAATGAACCTTCCCCACGGGCTGAGACTGCCTTTAGCTTACACGAAGGCACTAAAGCCAAGGTACTGGAGAATTACCAGGGATGGGTGAAATTAGAACTATCTAACGGCACCCAGGGCTGGACAGAAAATAATAATTTAAAGCGACTATAAAAATTATTGATATTAGTTTAACATTAAAGTATGAGTATTTTTTGCTAGTTAGACGCATTTCTTGTTATTTTTGTCGCTGTGAAAACACCGGTCTACATTCTAACTTTTATATTTATGGCATTTCTAGCAACGCCTAGCATTGTTGCCTATATAGATAATTCTGTAGATGTTTCTTTTGCTTTTAATGTAAATGAAGAAGAAAGTTCTTCTAAAAACCAGATTAACCTGGAATTTAATTTTGAAGAGCAAAATACCAATTACGCCAGTATTCATTTTCTTCAGGAGCAGGATTATACCAAAGATTTCTATACAGAAAGTTATCCTGTAGTATTTTTAGACGTGATCTTTCCCCCACCCAAAAACGCATAATCTAATTTAAATTTTTCTGGATTTTTATGAACTATCTGCAATTTCTGCAGTGGCTATAGCATTCGTATTTAGATTGTTATAAAAAATTCTATTCATTTTTCTAAAAATTAGATTTTAGAGACATTACTAGGCTAAATTTTGCTTAGGTCTCATTTAATAAAGCGTTTTATATGTTTAAACATTTTAATAAAGATTTCCCGGCAAGTATTGTAGTATTTTTCGTAGCGATTCCGTTATGTTTAGGAATTGCCCTTGCCAGTGGAGCCCCACTATTTTCCGGTTTAATTGCCGGTATGGTTGGGGGTATCGTTGTAGGTAGTATTTCTAATTCTCAATTAGGGGTTAGTGGTCCTGCAGCAGGTTTAGCGGTTATTGTTTTAGGAGCAATACAATCGCTTGGGAGCTACGAAATATTCCTGGTTGCCGTAGTAATCGCCGGAATTCTTCAAATAGTAATGGGAGCCTTAAAAGCTGGTATTATTGGATATTATTTCCCTTCATCAGTAATTAAGGGTATGCTTGCGGGTATAGGTATTACCATTGCTATTTCACAAATTCCAAACGTTCTGGGCTTTTCCAGTGATTTAGAAATTTTTTCTATAGATGGCGGCATTGGTTCTGCATTAGGTAACATAGCAGATAACCTTCATTATGGTAGTATATTAATTACTCTTGTGGCCCTGGCAATTTTATTATTATGGGAAAAAGTTCTTACTAAAAAGAGCAAAATATTCAGTATTGTTCCAGGACCTTTAGTAGCTGTTGCTATGGGGGTAGTTTACTATTTAGTAGTAGATGGTCCTGCTTTTGGGATTCAGGATTTTCAATTAGTAAGTGTACCTGTACCAGAAAGCGCAGCTTCTTTCTTTGGACAATTTTCTATGCCTAATTTTGCTGAAATCACAAATTCTGAAGTTTGGATTGTGGCAGTAACAATTGCGATTGTTGCCAGTTTGGAAACTTTATTAAGTGTAGAAGCTATAGATAAAATAGACCCTTTAAAAAGAACTACAAATACCAACCGTGAGCTTTATGCGCAGGGTGCTGGTAATATGATTTCTGGTCTTATTGGAGGTTTGCCTGTTACTCAGGTAATTGTAAGAAGTTCTACTAATGCACAATCTGGTGGTAGAACTAAACTTTCTGCAATTTTACACGGTTTCCTCATACTATTTTCTATTATCGCTATACCAACTGTGTTGAATATGATTCCTTTGGCCGTACTTGCCGCCGTGCTTCTACTGGTAGGTTATAAGTTGGCTAAACCGGCTCTTTTCAAGCAAATGTTTAAATTAGGAAAGGGCCAATTTCTTCCATTTATAATTACCATTCTTGGGGTTGTGTTTTTAGACTTGCTAATGGGTATAGGACTCGGACTTGCGGTAGGAATTGGAGTTATTCTAATTAATAGCTACAAAAACTCTCACTTTCTTCACAAAGAAGGCTATGATGTTAATGATGGCCAGTACAAAATCACACTTGCTGAAGAGTTGTCTTTCTTAAATAAAGGTGCAATTCTAAGAGAGTTAAATGAAATTCCAGATAATTCTACGGTGATTTTAGATGTAAGAAAAACCCGTGTACTGGATTATGATGTACTTGAAATTTTAGATGAATTTGCTATTAAGGCAAAACGTAAGGATATAACTATTAAGCTTATTGCCGATAAAGGTGAAGTGGTGAATCCTGAAAGTTTTAGAAGATTTTTTGGACTGGACGTTCCGGTTTAGAAGTATAGAATAGAATTTTTTTAGAGGAAGTTTGAGAAGTTTAATTCTCGTCAGGCTGTCCCGAAATTTCGGGATTAGCATCTAAAATTTTAGACCCTGAAATAAAATTCAGGATGGCGAACTAAAAACTTTTTAAACTTCCTCTTTTTCATTGCTGAAAAAATCATTTTCTTCATTTAATATATCTCTTTCTCTGGCTTCTCTTATAATTGAAGGGAGTACTGCCGGGGCTATGGTTTTTACAGGAGCATATAATTTAGATTCTTCCAGGCTTTCTTCACTTACCAAATCTATTTCTTCGTTTGTAGCGCCAAAAAACATAATAACCACACTGGCTAAAAAAGCCATTTTTAATAGTCCAAATGCACCGCCGAGTAATTTATTCACAATGCCAAGGGCAGCAAAACCGGCCATTTTAGTTAAAATTTTTCCGGCAAGAGAAATTAGAAAAACAATGAGAATAAATGTAATAGCGAAGGCGATTAGGTTAACATAATCTGAATCCCAATTCATATTTTCAGAAAAAAAATCGCTTAAAATATGAGAAAAATGAATGGCACCGTAAATACCGGCTACAATACCTACAAGGGAAGCAATTTCGGCCAGCAGGCCTCTAAAAAAACCTCTAACGAGTCCGTAAAGCAGTATTAAAGCCAGGACGATATCTACTGTATTCATATTTCAAATATAGGAAAACTACTTCTTGGCAAGGTAACGAGGTATTCATAAAAAAATAGGTGCATTCCAAAGCATTCTGAAATTTCAGAGCGAAATATTAATTTCTATTATCAATTAAAATACTTCAATTAAGTTTTAAACAGGTAAAATTGAAGAAAATCAAACCTGTATGTGAAGTATTTTCAAATACTAAGATATTATCTTTGCGGTATGACAAGAGACGAAAATTTGAAAGGCAGGTGGGAAGGTTTGCAAAAAAAACTTTCTAATCAGTTTGCCGATGGAGAATCAATGGATCTGGATGCGATAATTTATGTAATTGGCGTTCAGGAATTAGGTCAGCCACACAAGAAATTTAAGAAAGATCATAAAATAGATTTGATGCATATTGCTATTTGCCGTTTGCTGGAGCCTTACGGTTACTATGAATTTGATTATTTTGATGAAGACGGATGGCCGCATTATAAGATCTTAGAGCAATTACCTACTTTAAAAGCCGGGGAGCAATCGGTTTTAATGAAGGAGGCCATTGTAAATTATTTTATCAATAACGGATACATAGATTAAGGGCGACACGTGCTGCCTAAAACTACATTTTTACTAAATTTGCCCTTCTGAAAAGAAAAGGATCTCATGATAGATAAAATAAAGCAACATATAGCTGAAGTAGAAGCTTTTAAAACCGAATCGGCTAAAGAAGTAGAAGCATTCAGAATTAAATATCTTGGTAAAAAAGGAATTTTAAACGATTTTTTCGCTTCGTTTAAAGAAGTTCCCAACGAACAGAAAAAAGAGTTTGGCCAGGCGGTAAATTCACTTAAAAAAGCTTCTGAAACTAAAGTTGCGCAGCTTAAAGAACTCTTGGAAAGTAAACAGGAGGAAAGCGGGGTTTATGGCGATCTATCAAGACCGGGAGAGCCAATAGAGATTGGGGCAAGACATCCTATTTCTATTGTAAAAAACCAGATTATCGAGATCTTTTCAAACATTGGTTTTAATGTTTCTGAAGGGCCCGAAATGGAAGATGACTGGCATAATTTTACGGCCTTAAATCTTCCCGAATATCATCCGGCTCGCGATATGCAGGATACCTTTTTTATTCAAACAGATCCCGATATCTTATTGCGTACCCACACTTCTTCGGTGCAGGTGCGTTATATGGAAAATAACAAGCCGCCAATTAGAACAATTTCTCCGGGAAGGGTTTTTAGAAACGAAGCTATCTCGGCACGTTCCCATTGTATTTTCCACCAGGTAGAAGGACTTTATATAGACAAAAATGTAAGCTTTGCCGATCTTAAGCAAACTTTACTTTACTTTACAGAACAATTATTCGGAAAATCTAAGATAAGGCTTAGACCTTCTTATTTTCCGTTTACAGAGCCAAGTGCCGAGGTAGATATTTACTGGGGCCTCGAAACCGAAACCGATTACCGAATTACTAAAGGAACCGGTTGGTTAGAAATTATGGGCTGCGGGATGGTAGATCCAAATGTGCTTAGAAATTGTAATATAGATCCTACCGAATACTCAGGCTTTGCCTTTGGGATGGGAATAGAACGTATTGCAATGCTGCTTTATCAAATAGGCGATATTAGAATGTTCTATGAAAACGACCTTAGATTCCTGGAGCAGTTTAAATCGTCGTTTTAATAACCTGCCTTGGCCGAACGCTAAAGCAAAATAACATTTTTTTATGAAAAAAATTGGTTTAGTAATTTTCGGGATTCTTGCCCTTGGGGTAATTGTTATTTTAGTTGCTGTAGAAATAATAGAACTGGCTTTAGGAGCTATTTTATTAGTTATTGCAGCACTTATTCTTTGGGGTTTGTTCAAGTGGGCTAAAAATAAGATTGAAGATTAGTGAAGAAAGACATTGATATACCAAAGGTTGAGAAAGTTTATGTAGCGGCTGTTAAAGTCTATAACGAGGCTTTTAAGGTAGAGGAGTGGAATGCATATCTTATAAACGATAAAGATGAAGCTATTGAGATGGCTTTAATTGTGAGTAAGGGTTTTGATGAAAACAAAGAAACCTCAACTATTAGGCATAAACTGGAGCATTTACCGGCCAAATCTTTCGCTAAGATCGAATTTATCCAGGAAGAAGTGCTTGCGCTGAATAATCAATTTCAGGTGACTTTTTTTGCTGAGGGGAAAATGTATGAAAAGAAATATTTATTCAGAAAAAATAGCGTAAATGAAAAAGCCTTGCGCGAACTCCCAATTATCCCAAACAAAGGAATTCTTGCTGAATAATTAAGTCAGCTTTTCTGCCAGTTTTTTAATCACTTTTTTTGGATTTTTTCCTTCGTAAAGAATACCATAAACAGCGTTTATAATTGGTGTTTTTGCCCCTTTGTCTTTATTTATTTTATAAGCACTTTCGGTAGCGTAGTAACCTTCAGCGATCATACTCATTTCCATCTGGGCACTTTTTACGGTGTAGCCTTTTCCTATCATATTTCCAAACATACGGTTTCGGCTAAATACAGAATATCCTGTTACCAGAAGATCGCCTAAATAAGCTGAATCGTTAATATTACGCTTCATTTTATGTACTTTTTTAATAAAGCGTTTCATTTCTTTAATAGCGTTACTCATCAACACACTCTGGAAGTTATCTCCATAACCTAATCCGTGGGCAATTCCGGCAGCAATGGCGTAAATATTCTTCAGCATTGCAGCATATTCAGTCCCGGTTACATCATCGCTAATTTTGCATTTTATGTATTCACTGTCCAGGTTTTTAGCTACAATTTTTGCTTTTTCCTCGTCGGTACAGGCAATAGTAAGATAAGAAAGTCTTTCCAGGGCAACCTCTTCTGCGTGACAGGGCCCGGTAATTACCCCAATATTATCGGCGGGAACGTGATGAAATTCTTCAAAATGTTCGCCTACAATAAGGCTGCTCTCTGGCACAATCCCTTTAATAGCCGAAAATATAACCTTATCTTCCAGGGAGACCGTTAGAGCGTCTAATTCCCGCTTTAAAAAGGCCGAAGGGATGGCAAAGATTAAATAATCTGCCGCTGCTATAGTTTTATTAATATCACTGCTTAGTTCTAATTGATCGTTGTCAAATTCAACAGAGCTAAGATAATTTGGGTTGTGTTCCTGTCTTTTAATATGCTCAATAGCATAGGTGCTGCGCATATACCAATAGATGGTATCTACATTTTCGCTTAACATTTTTACTATTGCAGTAGCCCAGCTACCGCCGCCAATTACGGCAAACTTTGGAGACTTATCCATAGGTTGGTTTATTGTAATTCAAAAATAAGCAATTTTCTAAGTATATCTAAAAAGACAGTGGTTATAAAGCAAAACATTACTAAATAAGCAAAGAATTGAATACAAAACTTTAACATCTATAAATTTAACCAGATTACAATTCTGCAGAAGTTTTTCCGTTCTTAGTTAGACGACGAGATCTTCTTTTTAATGAAGATGGATTTTCTTAGTTTTTTGGTTGGTTATTTAGTTGAAAACCGCAAACTCGCAATTTACATTGTAGTTTGCGGTTTTTGTTTGAAGAATTAAAATCTAACAAAAATTTAGGACTAAGTGTAAGCAGAATACAAATTTCCTTTTGTACTTTTCTTTTCACTAACTTAGTAATCAACGATATGGGAATATTTTCATTTATAAAAGATGCCGGGGAAAAAATCTTCGGAAAAGAAAAAGAACAGGAAGAGGAGAACATAGAAATTTCTGAAGCTAAAAAAGAAGTTATAAGAAAAGAGAATGCAAAAGCAGCTGATAAACTCTTAAATACAATAAAAGGGCTGGATTTAAAGGTTGAAAACCCTGCTATTGAAATTGAAGATAATACGGCTATAGTTTACGGCCTTGCAGATTCACAGGCTGTGCGTGAAAAAATAGTACTTGTAATTGGTAACTCTGAAGGAATTGCGAAGGTAGACGATAGGTTAGCCGTTAAAAAAGAAGAACCGGAATCTGGCTTTCATACGGTAGAAAGAGGCGAAAACCTAAGCAAAATTGCCAAAGAACATTATGGCGATGCAAATAAATATACAGTGATCTTTGAAGCTAATAAACCAATGCTTAAAGATCCCGATAAAATATATCCAGGGCAGGTTTTACGCATACCGCGCCAGGAGAAAAAATAAAGATTAAAGACTGTTTAAAGTTTTTGAAGTTGTTACATTGAGGGCAGACGACGTCCTATAGCTTGTAGTTCCACAATGAAAAAAGTAGGTTCAATCAGCTAACCAGAACGGCTAACATAAGATTTTTAAACAGTCTTTTCTTTTTTTAAATTCAGACTATTTATAAAAATTCATCAGTTTAATATAATCCCAAACCGCATCTGGCAGCATGGGTTTTATAAACTTACCCTCCTTTACCGCTTTTCTAATAAATGTTGAAGAAATTTCTACCACGGGGGCCATCACCCGGGTAATTTTTGGATGATCTTTAAACTCATTTTCCACCTTTCCGCCAGAAATTCTGGGATACACATAGATTTGGTGATTCTCTAAAATCACCTCGTAATTCTTCCACTTGTGAAAAGTTTTCAGGTTATCCTCTCCCATAATTGGGCAAAACTCGTTGGTAGGATATTTTTCCTGAAGATGTGCCAGGGTAGTACTGGTGTAATTGGGTTGTGGTAGGCTAAATTCAACATTAGAAGGCTTTAAGTGTTCATAACCTTCACAGGCTTTATAAACCATCTCCAGCCGGTGATGATTTTCAAGTAATGTACTTTTTTTTTTATGTGGATTATGAGGAGTAACCACCAGCCAAACTTCATCTAAATCTGAAAATTCAGCCATATGGTTGGCAATAATAAGGTGCCCGATATGAATTGGATTGAAAGTCCCAAAAAACAAACCGATTTTCCTATTCATTTTTAGCCGAATTTTTTACACCTACATAAGTTGCCACAAGATCATAAGCTTCCTGAAGCGCGGTATCTAAGTGATGATTTTCAATAATAAAATCGAATTGCGGGGCGGTTGCCAGTTCAATAGAGGCTTTCGCAACACGCATATTTATTTTGTCGTCACTTTCGGTTTTGCGCTTTTTTAGCCGAATCTTTAATTCCTCAATGCTTGGTGGTTTTACAAAAACCGCCAGGGTTTTCTCCGGATAGATATTCTTAATATCTAGTCCGCCTACCACATCAATATCAAAAATCACGTTTTTTCCGTGAGACCAGATACGTTCTACTTCACTTTTTAAAGTTCCGTAGAAATTATCGCGATAAACTTCTTCCCATTCCAGGAATTCGTCGTTTTTTATCTTCTTTTTAAAGTCCTCTAAAGAAAGGAAATAATAATGCTGCCCGTCTTTTTCTTCACCTCTTGGCTCACGAGATGTGGCAGAGATAGAAAACTCCAGGTCTAATTCTTTGTGCTTTAATAAATGTTGGACTATCGTGGTTTTTCCCGATCCTGAAGGCGCCGAGAATACGATAAGTTTACCATCGCTCATTTAGAGTACGTTTAAAAGTTGTTCTTTAATTTTTTCCAGCTCATCCTTCATTTGCACCACCAGTTGTTGCATTGGTGCATAATTAGATTTGCTGCCAATAGTATTGATCTCACGCCCCATTTCCTGAGAAATAAAACCGAGTTTTCTCCCGTTGGAATCTAAGGAATTTATACTTTCGTTAAAATAGGCAAGGTGGTTTTCCAGCCTCACTTTTTCTTCGGTAATGTCAAATTTTTCAATGTAATAAACCAGTTCCTGTTCAAAACGGTTGTCGTCAACATTCTCTTTAAGATCGGCAACTCCTTTTCTAAGACGCTCTTTTACCGCATCTACTCTTTCCGGATCAATTCTTAAAACTTCCTGTAACAAAGACTCAATATTATTCACACGAAGTTTCAGGTCTTTCTCTAAAGCTTCCCCTTCATCTGTTCTAAACTGGTTAATTTCTTCCAGGGCTTCAATTACCGCGGCTTCAATTGCTTTAAATTCAGATTCATCAATTTCTTCGCGCTCGGTAGTCACTGCATCAGGCATTCTTACTGCCATTTTTAGCAATTCGGTTTCATCGCCATCAACAATACTTTTTAATTGTTGCATATAATTTTTTACTACGCCCCGGTTAACAGAAGTGGTAGTTTCTTCGCCGGTTACCTCTACAAAAAGGGAAAAATCCACTTTTCCGCGGGTAAGCGATTTAGAAATTGTATTTCTTAGTTGAAGTTCTTTTTCGCGGTATTGCGAAGGGATTCGGGCGTTTACGTCAAGGTTTTTGCTGTTTAGCGACTTGATTTCAACGGTTACTTTTTTTGATGGGAGTTGCGTTATGCTTTTCCCAAAACCTGTCATTGACTGAATCATGCGTGATTTTTAAGCTTGCGCAAAGATAATCAATTCTGTAGCAGCGCAAAGCCGGCCAAAGCCTATTTTGAAGATTCTGAAATTATTGACTTGCTTGAAGTTATAAATTCTAAGGCCCGCTGTTCGTGATAATATATTTTTTTATGCTGAAAAAACCCCACGTGCCCACCGTGGTTTGGAATTTCTAAATGAAGAAATTCAGAATTTTTTGCCACTTCTATGGGATAGGAATTTGGCGAAAGAAAAGTATCATTTTTGGCATTAAGCAAAAGTGTGGGAACTTTAATATGAGGTAGAAAACCTATACAGCTGCATTTTTTATAATAATCTGAAGCATCTTTAAAACCGTGCGCTCTGCTGGTGTAAAGTTCGTCTATGGCAAGAAGTGAATTGCATTGCGTGATCTCTTCTTTACTAATTTCTGAAGGAAAATGGGTTTGCCTAAGCTGCAGTTCTTTTTTTAGATTTTTAATAAAGCGTTTTGAATATAAAAAATTATGCGTTTTATTCAGTTCTTCCAGGGAAGCACCCAAATCGCAAGGGGTAGAAATTGCCACTGCCGATTTAATTTCTAAAGGAATCTCATTTTGTTCTCCTAAATATTTCAACATTAAATTACCACCCAAACTAAACCCCACCAGGCCGATTTCTTTATACTTCTGTTCCTGCTGAAGATGATTTATAACCGCTTCAAGGTCTTCGCTAGCACCCGCGTGGTAGCTGCGGTATAGTCGGTTTATTTCTCCACTACAACTTCTAAAATTCATGGAAGCTACATCCCAGCCGTTTTCCTGAAAATGCTTTGCCATCCCAAGCATATAAGGGCGATTGGCGTTTCCAGCGAGGCCGTGTAACAAAATGATTATTTTATCATTTTCAGCAGAATAAAAACTACGCTCTAAATCCAGGAAATCTCCATCGCTTAATTCAATGCGATCTTTTCTGCTAAAACTAAAGCTTACTTTTCGTAAAGTAGCGGCATAAATACTTGAAACATGGGCATTCTTAAAAATACCGGGAGATTTATATTGAGTATTAATTATAGGCATATGGCGCTAAGGTAAGGATGTAAATTTTTAAAATAATTATGCGTGCATAATATTTATGCTTAATTTTATTAAAAAAATAGATAGCATGTACACCAAAGAATTTGAAATACGCTGGAGTGATATAGATGCAAACAGGCATTTGGCCAATACGGCTTATGTGAATTTTATGAGCCACACCCGGATGGCATTTTTAATGGAAAACGGGTTTGGACAAAAGGATTTGGCGAAGAATAATATTGGTCCGGTGGTTTTTTACGAGCACATTTATTATTTTAAAGAAGTTTTTGCCGGTAAACCCATAAAAGTGACTTTACAGTTAAAAGGCCTCGCAGAAGACGGCATGTACTTTGAATTTCTACATAATTTTTATGATGAAAAAGGTCGGAATTTTGCCAGCTGTGAAATGATGGGTGCGTGGATAGATTTAAAGGAAAGAAAACTTACAAAATTGCCTAAAGCCCTGCGTGATAATTTAGACAGTTTAAGCCACACCGATGATTTTAAAATTTTAACCAAAGAAGATACCAGGAGATTCGGAAAACGACCCCAACATTTAGATCCGGAAAAGTTAGGATTTTAGAGACTTCTTCGGTGAAATTGATTAAATTCCCGCATCGAAAAACATCAATTTTATATAAAACCACAAAAAGAACAAACCCGGGAAATTCTTAGATTTTCCGGGCTTGCTTTTTTGATTTTTCTGGGATTTGTAATTATTGCACTAATGCTGGAATGGTATTATTTGCCATTATTTGTAGCTCCGCTAATCCTATCGGTTTTGGCGCCGTTTATAGATACACCCCAGGGAAAAAAGCAGGGAAAATTGATTTATCATTCTCCACTTTTTATTACTGAAAAAGAGAAAAATGGCAAAATTATTATTCACGGCGGGACTTTATTTGATTATTACTACGTGATTAATAGAAATTGGAAAGCGAAGCAACGCATAAGATATATTTTAAGGCAATATATTTTAGGATTGGTGAATCTTACCGAATCTTATAACGAAAAGGAAGCTGCTGAAATCACCCTGGAAGGTACCAGCTATATTTTAAACAAAAGAACAGCTGAAAAACTGGGCTTTACAACAAAAAGAACTGATATAATTCAGCAAATTATACTCATTTATAATTATTTACAAATATTACTTGCAAATTCTATGGCCAAAGGGAAATTGAGTTTTCCAGCCGTAGGTAAAGTAAATACTTATACCGCTTCGCTTTCTTCCGTTAAGAAAAATAAGAATTACTTAAAAAAACTAGCTGAAAAACTGGAAGATTAAAACCTAAGCTCTTATTTCGGTTTTCTTCTTGGTAACCATATACACTCCTACAAAAACCAGGATTGCTGCCACTACTTTTACCATATTCAGTTGATCGGCGCCGGTTAAAATTGCATAAGTAATTGCAATAAGCGGTTGCATATAGATAAACACGCTTATGGTAGAAGCCGAAAGTTGTTTTAGTGCATAAATATTCAGTAAATAAGTAGAAAAGGTGGTTCCGGCTACTACAAAAGCCATTTTCCAAATCGCTTCAAAAGGTAAGCCTGTCCAGTTTACATCGGCAAATTCACCTATGGTTATTGGGAAATTAATAATAACACCAATTAGAAATAGCCATTTCATTAAGGTAAACGCGTGATATTTTGCCGTTAGCGGTTTCACCAGAATTAAATAAAGTCCGTAGCTAAATGCATTTACAATAAATAGTACGTTCCCCATAGGAATGTTAGGTGCGTTTCCGGTGCTTTCGGCGCTAAAAAGAACCAAAACCAGGGCTCCGGCCAAACCAACGATTATTCCCAGGGTTTTAAGTAATGTGATTCTTTCCCTGATGAGAATTGATGCAAGGATTAACACCATAACCGGCGAAAGCGTGACAATTACTGAACTATTTATAGGTGTTGAAAGGCTTAATCCTTTAAAGAAGAATAGCATATTAATTACCATTCCAAAAACGGCACAACCTAAAATTCTTGGCCAGTCAGAAGTTGCAATTTTTTCTTTTGGCCCCAGGAAACTAATTCCCCAGAAAAGAACGGCCGCACCAAAAACCCGTAAAAAAATAAAGCCAAAAGGTTCAATATAAGTAGGCATTACGCCTTTAGCAATCGTATGGTTTAGCCCGTAGATTGCACTTGCGCCAATGGCCGCAAAGATGGCCAGAATACGTTTGTTATCCATGAACCGCTGCTTTGGCCGCCGCGACGGTTTTCTTTGAATTTCCTATAAAGATTTCGTCTTGATTAATAATTACTGGTCTTTTTAGGAAAGTGTAATGATCTAAAATTAATTCTTTATAATCGGTTTCAGAAAGTTCCTTTTTATTAAGCTCTCTTTCGCGATAAAGTCTTGCCCTGCGGCTAAATAAAGCTTCGTAACTCCCGGCGAGCGCTTTCATTTCTTCCAGTTGTTTTTCAGTAATTTCTTCTTCTTTTATATCCTGAAGCTCAAAAGAACCTGGTAATTCCAGTTCTTTTAAAATCTTTTGGCAGGTGTTGCAGGTAGAGAGATGATATACTTTTTTCATAGCTAATTTTAATTAGTAGTTAAGCCATTCGCTTACTTTATTCTTCGGAAAAGAAAGTTTTAATTCCCCTTCGGCATAACTGGCAGCTTCGTACCGATTATAAACCAGGATAACCCGATTTTTAGTAACCGCAATATTTTCCGGAAGTGCAAAACTATCCTTTTCAAAGAAAAATCCGTTGGAATTAATATTTTCTCCTTCAGGAATCTCATATTTCTTTCTGAATTCTTTTTCAGCAAAATTGGTAAAAGCTTCTAAATCTGAAAACAAATCGTTTTTATAAAGTAATTCGCCTGAAGTGATATCGTAATTAGCATAACGCGTTGCACCGTACCCGTGCGCACCACCGGTGAAAAGGTAGAAATTGGTTTCCAGAACCAATAGTTTCTTCGTCTGGCTTAATACCGATTGAGAGATTTCAACTTCATATTCGGCTTGAGATTCGGGGAAATCCCTTTTAAAATTCTGAAAATCCTGGATAAATTCATTAACCACGGCCTTTACATTTTCAGCTTCAGAAGCTACTTCAGTATTATTAAAAATCTTAATTAGGTTCTCCTGGTTATAACTATTCATTTCTTTGGCAGCCTCCCTATCTTCTCTAAATTTTAAATAATTCACTCGTATTTTAGGGCATTTTTCGGTTTTACAGGCTTCAAAATCTTTTGGTAAAAAGCTTTCTTCGTAGAAACTAAGCGCTTCGGTATCGCCCTTAACCTGTTTTACGCCGGCGTCAGATTTTTCGTCCCGACAGGAAGTGAATATTAGGAAAATGACCAGGAGGGAAAGGATTTTTTGAGACATAGAAAAGGCTGTTAAATACGCGAATAAAGATAAACCTATTTTGTTTAAAGACAATGAGCGCGCTACATTTGCTGTAAACGCAAGAATTATGAAATTTAATACTAAAACCATACACGGTGGGCAGGAAAATATAGATCCCGCATACGGCTCTGTAATGCCGCCTATCTACCAAACAACTACATATTCACAAAGTACACCCGGTGGCCATAAAGGTTTTGAATACTCACGAAGCGGAAATCCAACCCGTTCGGCTTTAGAAAAATCCCTGGCTAGTTTAGAAAATGGAAAATTTGGGCTTGGTTTTGGTTCTGGACTTGCGGCGATTGATGCGGTGATGAAGCTTTTTAAACCTGGCGACGAAATAATCTCTACTAACGATCTTTATGGTGGTTCTTATAGATTGTTTACCTCCATTTTTGAAAATATGGGGATTAAATTTCATTTTATTGGAATGAATGAAGCCGGTAATATTGAAAAATATATAAACAAAAACACCAAATTACTGTGGATTGAGACCCCTACCAATCCTATGATGAATATTATTGATATTGAAGCGGTTTCTAAAATCGCAAAAACCCATAATTTACTGCTTGCGGTAGACAATACTTTTGCTACTCCCTATCTACAACAACCTTTAGATCTTGGAGCAGATATTGTGATGCACAGCGCAACAAAATATTTAGGTGGCCATAGTGATGTAGTTTTAGGCGGATTAGTTGTAAAAGATCAAAAATTAGCTGAAAAGCTATATTTTATTCAGAAAGCCAGCGGTGCAATTTGCGGCCCGCAAGACAGTTTTTTGGTTTTACGCGGAATAAAAACTTTGCATCTTAGAATACAGCGTCACTGTGAAAACGGCGAAGCGGTTGCAAAATTCCTGAGATCACACCCAAAAGTAGGAAATGTTTACTGGCCCGGATTTGAAGATCATCCAAACCACGATATTGCAAAGAGACAAATGAAAGGTTTTGGCGGAATGATCTCTTTTAGCACAAAAGAAAATACGCTAGAAAGTGCAACAAAGCTTGTTGAAAAGCTAAAAATTTTCACCCTGGCCGAATCGCTTGGCGGTGTAGAATCTTTAGCCGGCCACCCCGCCACTATGACTCACGCTTCTATCCCAAAAGAAGAAAGAGCAAAAACCGGGGTTGTAGATTCCTTAATTAGATTAAGCGTGGGAATTGAAGATGAAGAAGACCTAATAAACGACCTGAAACAAGCTTTAGGGTAGCTTGCTTTTTTTAAATAAAATATTAAGCCACGAATGAGTTTTATCCTTCGTGGCTTTTTTATATTACTTCTAACAAGAAAATAATTTTTTTCAGCTTTAGAAATAATTGAAAATATTTGCTTCAAAATTAAATTACAACCGTCATTACGAACGAAGTGAAGTAATCTCTATGCAAGTTTACCAGAAGATGTTTGCTACGTTATCGCAATGACGAAACCTTAAGATACTAAATCACCTTTTTTAAAATCCATATTAATCGTTGCACTTCATCCAGGGTGTTGTAATGCACTAAACTTACTCTCACCACGCCATTTTTCTCTTTCAAACCAGCATCTTCAATAAGTTTTTTTGCATAAAAATCTCCAAATCTAATACCTATTCTAAAATCATCAACCTTTTCAACTATTTGATCACTCGTGAGCTCATTATGTACAAAAGAAATAGTAGGCACTCTTTTTTCCCTTTCCGCAGTATTCTGGCCAATTATTTTAATTTTTGGATGTTCATTTAAATAAGTGATCAACGGTTTGCTTATTCGCTCTTCGTGCCTGCCAATCAGCTCAAAAATTTTATCCATTTTCTCCTGAAAATCGGCTTTCTTTTCCTTGGGGAATTCGTGCTTAAATAATTGATCAAAATATTCGATAATTCCCAGTAAACTGTAGGTTAGTTCAAAATTGAAATTCCCGGGTTGAAATTTATATGGCACATCTTTTTTGGTGAAAAAGTAGTGGTTAAATCCTTCCATTTGGTACAATTGATTATACCTGCCATACATCACAGCTAAATGCGGGCCGTAGGTTTTATACCAGCTAAAAACATAAAAATCTACATCTAATTTTCTAACATCTACCCGTCGGTGGGGTGCATAGGCAACTCCATCTACACAAATAAGAGCTCCTGCTTTATGTACCGTTTTTGCAATTTCTTTAATAGGATTTATACTTCCTAAAATATTTGAAGCGTGAGTAACGGCAACCAGTTTGGTGCGCTTGTTCAGTAATTTTTTTAGATCGCTTATTTCCAGCTCAAGACTGTCGGGATTGGCTTTCCAAACCTTTATATTAATGCCTTTTTCCTTTAAATCTGTCCAGGGAGAAACATTGGCTTCGTGATCTGTATTTGTTACAATCACCTCGTCTCCTTCCTGCCATTGTTTACTAATACAAATACTTAAAATTCGTAGCAGCATAGAAGAAGAAGGCCCTATAACCACTTCTTCCGGTTTGCCGGCATTTATAAACCGGCTGACTTGCTTAGTGGCGTAATTCAGTTTTTCTCCAGCTTCCCGGGAAACTTTATATGAAGCTCCTAGTTGTACGTTATGATGTAATAGATATCCACTAATGCGCTCGGCAACCTTTTTTAAGGTTTGAGAGCCACCAGCGTTATCCATAAAAGTAAATTCCTTTTCCAGAGCCGGAAACTGACTTCTTACAAATTCAATATCCATTAGTCTAAAAGGCTTTCATTGAACAATTCAAGGATTCTACGGTACTCATCGGTCCAACTGCTGGGTTCCACAAAACCGTGATCTTCTACGGGATAAATTGCCATTTCCCAGTCTTCCTTGCCTAATTCAATTAAACGTTGTGAAAGCCTAACCACATCCTGAAAATGAACATTTACATCTACCATGCCGTGTGCGATCAATAAATCTCCTTCCAGACCTTCAGCAAAATAAATAGGCGAAGATCTTCTATAAGCGATCGGGTCTGCCGCAGGTTCGTTTAAAATGTTAGAAGTGTAGCCGTGATTATAATGCGCCCAATCGGTTACCGATCTTAATGCAGCGCCCGCTTTAAAAGTTTCAGGTTCGGTAAACATTCCCATTAACGTGATAAAACCGCCATAACTTCCACCATAAATCCCGACTTTTTCAGGATTTATTCCGTGATTTTCAACTAAATATTCTACTCCGTCAACCTGGTCAGAAAGGTCTTTTCCTCCCATGTGGCGATAAATCCCTGTACGCCAGTCACGACCATAACCTGCACTTCCGCGGTAATCAATATCGATTACGGTGTAACCAAGATCGGTTAATAAATTATGGAACATATATTCTCTAAAATAACTGCTCCACCATTTGTGAGCGTTTTGCAGGTAACCAGCACCGTGCACAAAAACTACCGCAGCATCATTTTTTACATTTGCTTCTGGCTTGTATAACCTGGCGGGAACCATAGCGCCATCTTCGGCTTCAAATTTTATTAATTCAGGTTCTCTCCAGTCGTAGCTGCTAAATGCTTCAGATTGTCCTTCGGTTAATTGTTTGGCTTCCGCATTTGCTTTCGTTTTCTTTAAATATAATTCCCAGGGCTTGTTACTGTAAGAATGTAAAATGGCCATGTTTTTTTCATCGGGAGAAAGGAAGACATTATTATTCCCTTCCATTTGGGTAAGTTTTTCCATTTTACCACCAATCACCGGCATCTTATAGAAGTGACGTTCTCCGGGTCCAACTTCAGAGGTTGTTAAAAACCAATGTTTTTTACTGTTTGAAAGTTCGGGATCAAAAACTTCAAAATCGCCTTGAGTAAGTGCTTTTTTATTTCCGGTAGTTACGTCTAATAAATACAAATGTGAATACCCCGTTTCTTCACTTTGAAAGTAAATATGTTTGTTGTCGGGTAACCAACCCATTTCTTCACCGCCGTAATAAGCGTAGCCAATTCCCGGTCCTGCAATCCAGGCTTCATCTCTTTGGCGGTCTAAAGTGTTTAAATCTCCGGTCTCCAGGTCAATTTTAGCGATCCAACGGTCTTTATTGTCTTTAGAACGAAGGTTAACTACAGCGTACTCCCCGTTATCTGAAAAATAAACCGTAGTAGGCGCTACTTCTCTTTGGGTTTCTTCCCATTCCTTAGCGGGATAATCTTTTACATAATCGGGTAAATCGGTAATTCCGGGTAAATCGTCTGTTTTTAAGGTATAAACTGTATCCTTTTCGAAATTATAGATGGCCAGTTCAATACTGGTTTTATCTTCACCTACTTTGCTTCTGGCAGGGAGATTTACGGTGTAGCCAGATTCATCTACATAATTTGGCACATCGGTGCTTCCATTTCGCTCCCGGGTAATTAACTTAAAAGTTGCAAATTTTGCATTGGGAGAAACCTGTAAATTACTTAAATCGCGATCCTCCAGGTAAAAAGTATAATCTTCTTTTTCAGCAGTTGCCTCTTGATAAGCTTCCCTGCTTTCTTTTTTGGTTTTACGTTGATTTACAACTTCCAGGAGTTCCAGGTTTTCGTCTTTTACCCACGCATCTTTTTCTGAAGTTTTATCTTCTTTTTCTTCTTTGGCCTTACCTTCAGCAATATTGGTTAGTTGTTTTATGCTGCCTGCTTTCCTATCGTAAATAAAAGCATTGTCGCCGGCGTTGAAGGTGATTTTATTTTCGTCTGCTAAAAATTCAGCATTGTTAATAGCTTCTGAAAGATCTAATAATTGAGTGGACTTGCCAGATTTAACATCGTAAATAACCAGGTTGCCATCTTTGCTGAAAATCTTTTTGCTTCGGTCTTTATTGAAATCGCCGTAGGAGGTAATTATTCCTCGTTCTTCTTCTAAACTTACTTTGCTGATTTTTGAAGTATTGTTCAGTTCAATTTTATAAAGCGAATCTTCAGCATTTTTTTCAGGATTATAATCAAAATAAATGGTTTCGCTATCGGCACT
The DNA here is from genome assembly GCF_017579965.1 of Salegentibacter sp. BDJ18. NCBI lineage: Bacteria > Pseudomonadati > Bacteroidota > Flavobacteriia > Flavobacteriales > Flavobacteriaceae > Salegentibacter > Salegentibacter sp. BDJ18. The sequence goes on along the minus strand of NZ_JAFLQX010000003.1, from coordinate 172,444 downwards.
CCATTTTACATTAGAAGGGAAAGTACCCATCCAATTAGGATCTTGCATAATTTTTTCTACAGAAAGTTCACTTGTTTGGGAAATTCCGGAAAAACTTAAACCTAAAAATATTAAAAAGAGAAACTGAAATTTAAAATTGAAGGGGTTTTGTAGCGTTTTTTTCATTGATTTAAGGAGTTGTGGGTTTATTTTTTAAAAACACTGCCAATATAGTTAAATAGATAATATCTGTAAAGAATCTGTAGGAAATGCCCCCCCGGATTTAATTAATATATTTACGCTTAAAATTTAAATTTAATAATTCAGGATGAAGAAAAATTTCCGCACACTTTTTAGTTTATTCCTTGTAGCCGGGGCATTGCAGGTACAGGCACAGGAAGAGATGGTTAACAAAATTGTAACCGAGGCCAATGAAAATTCAAAATTAGAAGAACTTGCCCACGAGCTTGTGGATGTGGTAGGACCACGTTTAGTAGGAACACCACAAATGAAAAATGCTCACGACTGGGCAGTAAAGAAATATGATAGCTGGGGAATTTCAGCTGAAAACGAAGAATATGGTACCTGGCGTGGCTGGGAGCGTGGCATTACCCATATTGACCTTGTAGAGCCAAGATTAAGAACGCTGCAAGGTAGGCAACTTGCCTGGAGCCCTTCAACCGGAAAAAAAGGGGTAACCGCTGAGGTTGTGCTATTGCCAAAAGCTTCAGATTCTACTGCATTTGCCAATATGCTTTCTTCGGTTAAGGGAAAATTTGTGATGATCTCGGTTAATGAACCTACCGGTAGACCTCCATACAACTGGGAAGAATGGGCTACTGAAAAGTCCTGGAAAATGATGCAGGGAAGTATAAAAGAAGCCGATTCTATTTGGAGGGACCGAATTAGCAAAACCGGGTATGGTTACAGAGAATTACCTAAAGCACTGGAAAACGCAGGGGCTGCCGGAATTATAACTTCTAACTGGTCTCACGGGTTTGGTGCAAATAAAGTATTTGGAGCTTATACCAATAAAATTCCAACTTTGGACCTTAACCTGGAAGATTACGGCTTGCTTTATCGTTTAGCTGAAAATGATAATACTCCCAAAATAAAAGTGGTTGCTCAGTCTAAAGATCTTGGTGAAGTACCTACGTTTAATACTATTGCAAGAATCGAAGGCAGCGAAAAACCTGAAGAATATGTTGTTCTTTCAGCACATTTTGATTCCTGGGACGGTGGAACCGGTGCTACAGATAACGGTACGGGAACTATTGTAATGATGGAAACAATGAGAATTCTTAAAAAACTTTATCCAAATCCTAAGCGAACAATTATTGCAGGACATTGGGGAAGTGAAGAACAAGGACTTAATGGTTCTCGAGCTTTTGTAAAAGATAATCCGGAGATTGTGGCTAATGTACAAGCCTTATTCAACCAAGATAATGGAACCGGAAGGGTTAAGAATATTAGCGGACAGGGTTTTCTACACGCTTACGATTATATAGGAAGATGGCTGGAGCCGGTTCCGCAGGAAATTAAGGGAGAAATTGAAACTTCTTTCCCGGGAACTCCATCAAGTGGAGGAACAGATCACGCTTCTTTTGTAGCAGCCGGTGCACCAGCATTTATGCTTAATTCTTTAAATTGGTCTTACTGGGATTATACCTGGCATACCAACTTAGATACTTATGATAAAATTGTTTTTGATGATGTGAGAAGCAACGTGATCTTAACCGCGATTATGACCTATATGGCGAGTGAAGATCCAGAAACTACTTCCAGGGAAAAAGCAGTATTGCCAATAAGCAGAAGATCGGGTGAACAAATGACCTGGCCTGAGCCAAGAGATGGAGAGCGAAAAGGGGGATTGGATTAAGGTCTAACTAATAAAAAGCTTGTTTGATTTTTTCTCTTTTCGTCAAGCTGAACTTGTTTCAGTTTCTAACTTGTTTCAGGATCTTAGATCCTGAAACAAGTTCAGGATGATGAATTTAAAAACGTCATTACGAAAGACGAAGCAATCTGTAGAATAATAACAGATCCCTGCACTCCGTTCGTAATGACGTTTTATTTTTTTATTTCAGTATTTATAAAACCTCAAAATTAACTTTGAAGATCCGCTCCTACAGGAATTGAGCAATCGTGATAAGGCTCACCGTGTGGAGGGTTTTTAGAAGGTTTTGAATCCTTCAACCTAATTGGTGAAGTAGTCATTTCAGAACCTGAACCTGCATTGGTGTTGTTACTTGCTCCGCTTAAAGAAGCACCAACGGGCATATCACAGCGGTGCCCGGGTTCACCATGAGGAGGGTTTACATCTGGGGTTTCTGCATTTCCAGATGTGTTTCCACTCATTTGGGTATTTGGAGCAGTTTGGGTTTCTTCAGCAGTTTTTTCTTCTGAGTCTTTACAAGAAGTAAATGCGGTAAGTGATACAACCGCAAGTCCAAGCATAACTTTATTAAGAGTAATTTTCATAACAGCATTATTTTAAGTTATAAATATACTAAATCTGTGAAGATTACTTAGTAAGCATCTTCATTTCCTCTTTGCTAACGTTTATGAGGCCGGCTTTGGGCAAACGCTTCAGCATTATTCTCCAGTTTTCGTCTTCATCAAAAATTCTATCAAAAATTTGTTTCGCTTCTTGTAAACGATCGCTGTTAGCAAGAGCCACAGCTTTCCAGAAACGCATTTCCAGGTTGTTGGGAAACATACTTTCTGCGGTGCCGTATTCTTCTAAAGCTTTTTCTACATTTCCTTCTTCCATGGCAAGATCACCGCGGTTCATAAATTCGTAGGCTCTTGCGGTTTTAAGCAAACGTTCTAATTCTTCAATAGGATTGTCGTGATCGTCTACCCTAAGATCTATTTTTTTGTCTTTCCAAACTTCGTCAACCTTATCTGGCCCCACCACAATTAAGGCGGCCGATTGTTTTCCGCGTATGTCTCCGCCAGCATCCTGGGCGGCTTTTAAAACCGCAACAACTCTTTCAGCCAGAGGTAAGTTTGCATTTTCAACGAAAGCTTCTGCCATTGCGGGAACAACTTTATCATTCAGCATCATATTAGCCTGGACTGAAAAATTATCTCCATTAAGATGTTCGGCTTCAGCTACACATTTTTCCCCGGTATATGCAGCATTATCGCCAGATTTTCCTAAAATGGCAAGCTGTCTAAATTCGCGACCTTCATCATTATTTATAAGACTTTCTACGGCTTCTTCAGGAGTATAACCTTCATCTAAAAGTTTGAGTCCCTGGGGGCCAAATGCGGGATTTACAAAAGATTGAGTAGCAACCACTCCAACCCCAGATTTCCCCCAGGCTACCAATGGACCCACCGAAAACCAGTGACTTTGAACGCCCACGGCCATTTCCCCGGTTTTTGCATCGCGCGCCACAATAGAATACGTGTGCGCGAAAGCGTCTCCGCTAATTTCAGAAGTTTGAGCTTTGGTATTTAAGGTTGAAATAAATATTAAAGCGAAAAAAAGTAAAAATTGCTTCATAATTCAGGTTTCTGATTAGAAGCTAAGATAACGAAACTCTGCTGAATTACTTAAAAAGTATGATGCAGGCTAAGCTGAATTTGTCCTTTGCTAACCGTATTAGTAGTTTGTGTCATATACCCTCCCTGGAGTTTAAGATTGTCTTTTAGGGCATAACCCAGGGCAGAATAGAACCGGTTACGGTCAAATAATTCTACACTTCTACCATCACCAATTTCGCGTTCACCGTTAATGAAGATCTCGTTATATAAGGCAAGATAAACAGCATTCTTGTTGAGGTTTTTCTGATTTAAAGGCACATTTAAAAATATATTATAGCGATAACGCGTTCTAAAATCCTGATTTTCTACCCAACGCTGTTCGTATCTAAAACGGTGCGTGAGGTAAAATCTATTGCTCAATTTATGCGGAAGTAAAGCCTCCTGATAAATCCTGCTTTCACCCGAAGTTTCGTTACCCTCGCCAAACTCACCGGAGGTAATATTTCCATATCCCAGGGTGAATTTTATATCGGTATTTTTTGGGGAATAGGTGAGTCCGCCACGAATAAGCAATTGTTCTAAATCACCGCCCAGATCCCAGTTTCTATATTGAATATCTCCCTGAAGTCCCCATTCACTTTCCCCAAAATTTGTATTCCAAAAATACATATACCAGGCGCCGGTTTGATCTTCATCAACTTGGGCATTGACAGAAAAAGACATAAATAAACTAAAAAGAACTGCGGAAAGGAGTGATTTTTTCATTTTTGCTTTTTCCGCAAATATAACATTCCGTAAGAAAAAAATAAGGATTTGCTATTCTTTCACTTCGGTAACCAGAATATAATCCGGACCACCATCTACAGGGTAACCTTCAATTTTTGCTCCTGAAATAGTAACTTCTTTCCCAACATATTCGTCTAAACTTACTTTTTCACTTTTTAGCGCATATAACTCGTCTTCAGTATTTAAAGTATGAGTGCCATATTGGTAGGAAGTTATACCCTGGCTTTCTATAGTTCCTTTAAGCTGCATATGTTCTTCAGAATTTTGCCTGTCACAATTTGTACTTAAAAAAATGAGCCCTGTAACCATGCTTAAAATAATAGCTTTCATAAAGATTGGGTTTAAAATATAAGTTTGATTAAAATTAATAAAAGCAAAGTAACCAGCTGAAGTTTTAAATTATAATATGATGAATTTCTGAAAACATTATTATTTTTGTCCCGCTTACAAGGCCTCATAGTTCAACGGATAGAATAAGAGTTTCCTAAACTTTAGATCCAGGTTCGATTCCTGGTGAGGCTACTTTATTGAAATGGGGTGCTTGCTATAAAGCGGGCTGAGATGATACCCAGGAGTTTACTCGATAATCGAGATTAAAACATTTAAAATGTTTTTTCTTGAATAAGAGATATTTTCCAAAAATGCCTTTTGGGGCTTGCCCCGAGGTTATTTACTCCAAACCTGATCCGGATAATGCCGGCGTAGGGATTTTCTAAGCATAGGTTGCATTACTGCAATTTTTAGCTATTTCATCACCTCATTTCATTGATAATTTAGAACAATGATAGAGGATTTCTTTACACAACTTACCTGGCAACAAGCCCTGGGAACCACTTTTGGAGTGGTGCAGGTGTTACTGGCACGAAAAAACAATATTCATAATTACTTATTCGGGATTGTTTCCATTCTTATTAGTCTGTTTGTAATGTACCGGTCTAAACTTTATGCCGATATAATTCTAAACCTTTATTATCTCGTAATGAGTATTTATGGTTGGTTTTACTGGAGATACGGAAAGAAAGAAGAAGAAACCCCCATTTCTTATTCCAGTAAATCTGAACACTTAAAAGCCCTGGGAATTGTATTGACCTGTTTTGCAATAATGAGTTACTGGCTTCGCTTCCATACAGATTCTGATGTTCCATTTTGGGATGCCGCGGTAAGCGGCTTTACCTGGGCGGGAATGTGGCTTATGGCTAAAAGAAAAATGGAGAACTGGATTTTTCTTAATATCAGCAATAGCATTGCTATTCCTTTACTTATTTATAAAGAATTATACATATATGCCGGCTTAACTATTTTCCTGTTTATTGTAGGAACTTCGGGGTATTTTAAATGGCGAAAAATTATAAAAAATGAAAAAAGAAAAGAGGCAGCAAGCGCTTAGAGAGCTATGTTTGGGCGTAGATATATTTCCTGAAGAAGTTTTAACCTGGATTGCCGTAGAAAATCTCTGGAATATTTGGGTGCCTAAGAAATATGGCGGACTGGAATTTACGCTTACCGAAGGGCTTTTAAAACTGCAGGAACTGGCCCGAATTGACGGTAGTCTTGGTTGGACGGTGACTTTATGCAGTGGCGCTAATTATTTTATAGGAAACCTGGAACCTGAAACTGCAGCACAGATTTTTAAAACTTCAAAACCTACTATTTTAGGAGGTAGTGGTGGCGTTTTTGGAACAGCTGAAAAAATTGGTGATGATTATAAAATTTCCGGAACCTGGCGTTATGCTACAGGCGCAAATTATTTAACCCATTTTACACTTAATGCTGAAATTTATGAAAATGGTAAAGCCTTATTAAATGAGGATGGCTCGCCTAAAATACGTTCGTTTATTTTACCTAAAAATGATGTGAAAATTGTTGAAGATTGGCACACGATGGGTTTAAAAGCTTCGGTTACGCATTCTTTTGAAGTAAAAAACGTTTTTGTTTCTAAACGCTTTAGTTTTATTTATAATGAATTTCACCAGCCGCAGGATATTTTTAAAATTCCGTTTTCAGTATTTGCCGATTTAACGCTTTGGGTTAATTATGTGGGAATGGCCCAGCATTTCCTGGAAGAAGCACGCAGTTTTATTTCTAAAAGTATTCTGGAAAACTTAGAAAAATGTATTGCTGTTTCTCAAGATGAAATTTCAGCATATTCTAAAACTATTGAAGATGAGATTGTAGCTGGAAATAAAATTTTAAATTCCTATTCAAAAGAAATTCATTCTTCGGCTTCAAATTCAGTAAAAAATCTTTCAAAAAATATTATTGAAATCTATCCTTTTTTAGGGGTAAAAGCCAGTAGAAACGGCCATCCTTTAAACCAGGTTTTTTGCGATTATTTTACCGCAACCCAGCATCATATTTTTACAAAATAGCGCTTCTAAAAAGAAATAAGATTTAAAGTGAATTCATCTATTTAGTGGTGAAAAATGATTATCATGATCAATGCGGTAATTTATTTAAAAACCGACTAAATACTTAAGATGAAATATAAAATAAACATAGAGAAAGTTCAAACACTTGATGAAATTAAGGAATACTGGACGAAAGAAGATTATATAGAATTGCTAAAAAGATTTGATTATCCAGAGGCCGAAGAGTCTGATCCTGAAACTTTAAGGGAATTGTTATTTATGGCTATTTCCGATTTTGAACCCGGGGAAGCGGCAAAATTGGTTTTAGATTACAAGCTGGGCGAGGAATTATCTGAAGGCCAAATTGAGCAAATCTCCAATGATATGTTGATAGATACGGTTTGTGAAGAATATCCTGAAATGGAATTACAATCCAGGTTATTCCATGTTAATCAACTGCTTTTTAAAGCTTACAACGGGAAATTTCCCAGCTCAAGCGCTACAATTATTCATTGTTCCATTACTTCCCCAGACGCTTCTTCACAACTGGATAAAGCTACAATACTAAGATTATTGAATGATGGACTTTCAGACAGGAATATTGTGAAAAGATTGTTTGAAGAACAAATGAATGCAAATGCCGAATTTCCGGAAGCAGAAAATATTATCTGGGATTTAGAGGTTTCAGAAAACGAGCATTATAAAATCACAACTTCTGGAAATCTTATTAAAAAAGATGAGATAATTGCTTCAGATTGGGAGAAAGAAATAGAAGAAAATTCAGAAAAATAAACTGAATAAGATTACTGTAGAGGGATAGAAATTTTATCTATTTTTATCTCTCTAAAATCTAATTATGAAAAAAACTTTCCTGCAGTTTCTTGCGTTAATTTTACTGCTTGTTTCCTGTTCTACCGATAATAATAATCCTGAAAGTTCAGAAAATCCTGAGACAGAAATTGAGGACACATTCAATTATCTGGCCCTTCGTGCTAACGGGAATTTATATGAAATTGGAAATAAAACGGGAGAAGTTTCGGCAGTGGGTTCAATTTCAGCAATGCGGGGTAATCTAAATATGATTCCCAGTACGGTAACTGCTTCTGCAGAGAAGATCTTTATTTACGAACATCTTTTTGATCCCTTTCACGGTCGGGTTTTGGTGATGGATAAAGAAACCAGATCTGTAGAAGTTTTTGTGCTTGATTTTCCGGTAGAAATATTTGGGGAAAATGCCGGCTTAAATAGTTTAGATTGGGATGCCGCGCAAGCTAATCTGGTAGGAATTGTAAAAGATGAGATGGAGTATAATAACAATAATACCAGCCGCGTAGTGAGAATAGATCCTGAAACTATGGCCCTTAGTTATGAGGGGATTTCTTTTGGTCATAATATTACGCTTTCAACAAGCCTGCTCGGTAATAAATTGTATGCACTAAGCTCTACTACCGGGGATTTGGAACATGCTGAACTGCTGGAAATTGATTTGTTTACCAAAACGCTTGAGCCTCTTGAAATTTCTGACACCGAACTTTTTATGGGAAACCTCGCCAACAATGGAAAGGATAATTTTCTTTTTGGTTTAATGCCGGTTAGAGGTAGTTCTTTGATGGGTGAAATGAAAGCCTATAAATTGAATCTTACTAATAACGAATTTGAAGCACTGCCGGAGATAGGAAGGTTCTCTGGCCGTCACATTGCCCGAAAGAGCTTCTACAACAAAGAATTTAAAGAATTTGCTGAACTAATTTACAAGGCCAATAAAAATCAGCTACTTCAATATAATCACCAGGAAAATGAATTAAGTGCCCTGGAATTAATAGGAGCCGGGGATTTTGACACTTCTGTTATAATTATAGATTATGTGAAAGTTCAGTAAAAATTCTATTATTTTTCCCGAACAATTGTAATCGAATATTATGAAAAAAGCCTGTACATTATTTCTCTTCAGCCTTATTATTACTCAAAGTTTTTCCCAGGAAAAAATAAAGGTAGCGGTGGCGGGCTTAACTCATGGTCATGTAGATTGGATTTTTAACCGGGAGGGAAAAAACGATATAGAAATTGTTGGTATTTATGAAACCAATAATGAACTCATTAAAAAATATTCAGACCACTATAACCTGGATAAAAATCTCTTTTACACTGATTTTGAAAAAATGCTGGATAAGGTAAAACCTGATGCGGTTTCGTCATTTGGGGCTACCAACGAACATATTAAGGTTGTGAGGGCCTGTGCACCAAGAAAAATTCACGTAATGGTGGAAAAGCCACTTGCAACAACTGTCCAGGACGCTAAAGAAATTGAAAAGCTGGCTAAACAACATTCAATTCACGTACTTACTAATTATGAGACATCCTGGTATGCCAGTAATCAATATATAAAAGATTTAGTTGAAAAGGGCGAACTTGGTGATATTAGAAAAGTAATGGTTAATTCTGGCCACCAGGGGCCTAAGGAAATTGGTGTGAGTAAAGAATTCCTGGAAATACTTGTTGATCCCGAGAAAAATGGAGGCGGGGCTTTATTCGATTTTGGCTGCTATGGGGCTAATTTAATGACCTGGCTAATGAAAGGTGAAAACCCACTTTCAGTTACCGCCGTAACCAATCAAAATAAACCTGAAGTTTATAAAGAAGTAGAAGACGAAGCTACTATTATTCTTCAATATGAAGAAGCACAATGTGTAATTCAGGCTTCATGGGATTGGACTTTTTCCCGAAAGGATATGGAAGTCTATGGTACCCAAGCTTACGCAATAGCCAGCGATGCTACCACCGTTAAAACACGTGGTGTGGAAACTGAAAGAGAACAAACCATCGAGTTAGATCCACGACAGTCGCCATACAACGATCCATTTTCTTACCTGGCGGCCGTTGTAAATAAATACATAGAAATAAATGATTCTGGATTGTACAGTCTTCCGTTAAATGTTACCGTGGTAGAAATTTTAGAGAAGGCCAAAGAATCGGCAAGGACTGGAGAAACAATATATTTTCAAGAAGATTGATTTCTAAAATTTTTTGCATAAAAAAGGGGATTGACTTTCATTTCAGAATTGCCCCCTTATTACTCCAATTATACACTTCAAAATTAAATCAGATAAAGCCTAATCAGGTTAAATCAAGTTCAAGTAAACTAAGCTTGTATTAATCCCATAGATTTGTTTTTCGGCTTAACATTCATTTAAAAATCAGGGCATAAGCCTTAATTTTTAAATAACCTTTCCAAAAATGTTTACATCTAATTTTGCTTAAAATAAAAGTAAAAAATCAAGTTATGGATTTAAGCGAAAAGAACAATTTAGCAATGGAGACTTTAAAATTTCCGGTTAGGTACGATAGCAGGCAGCAAACAATTTGGGATGCCAGGGGAATGATGGTATGCGACATTCGCGGCTGGGGGAAAATTCAATTTATGAATAAATCTGAAGCACGCCAGGATGCAATAGGCGAATTAATTGCTAATTTGCTCAATAAATTTCACCGCAACGAAAATTCTAAAATAGACGAAGAACTTTTTAGGATGTTGGCTTCTTAGGTTTAAAAATTCAAAAGTTTTCAGAAGGCTTTAATTTCCCAAAACTCCTTAAAACCGTACTTTTGTAGATTCACACATATTAAAGTAAAATTTATGAAAAGTCGATTAATATTAGGCCTCTTTTGCCTGGTTGTTTTTGGTAGTTTGCAAGCCCAAAAACTGGAATCTCCTAACGGAAACCTGGAGATGAATTTCTCTCTTCAGGAAGATGGTACTCCGGTTTATAACCTGGAGTTTGAAGGACAAACTATTATTGAAAAAAGTAAGCTTGGCTTAGAGTTAAAAGAAGGGCAGCCTCTTACCGCTAATTTTAGTATAGAAAACACCGAAAAATCTACTTTTAACGAAACCTGGACACCGGTTTGGGGTGAAGAAAGTGAGATTGAAAATCATTATAATGAACTTGTAGTTCATTTAGATCAGGAAGAGTCAGAGCGCAAATTGGTTTTACGCTTTCGTTTATTTAACGACGGACTCGGGTTTAGATATGAATTTCCGCAGGACTCCAAGCTTGGGCATTTCGTGATCTCAAATGAAAAAACCGAATTCGCTATGACCGGAGATCACACCGCTTTTTGGATCGCCGGCGACTATGATACCCAGGAATACGATTATACCGAAAGTAAACTTTCAGAAATAAGAGGCTTGATGACAGAGGCGGTAACCGCCAATGTTTCTCAAAAATCATTCTCTCCCACAGGAGTGCAAACTTCTTTGATGCTTAAAACCGAAGACGGCCTGTATATAAATTTACATGAAGCCGCTTTACTGGATTATCCTGCAATGCACTTAAACCTGGACGATGAAACTATGGTTTTTGAATCCTGGTTAACACCAGATGTAAATGGAGATAAAGCCTATATGATCGCTCCTGGAAAAACGCCATGGAGAACTATAATTGTAAGTGACGAAGCCAAGGATATTCTTTCTTCAAGAATCACTTATAACCTAAATGAACCCAGTAAGATTGAAGATCCCTCCTGGATTAAGCCAATGAAATATATGGGCGTTTGGTGGGAAATGATCACGGGAATGAGCTCGTGGGATTATACCGATGAATTTGCTGCAGTAAAACTCGGTGAAACCGATTTTGAAGCCGCTGAACCGAATAGTACTCACGCTGCAACTACTGAAAATGTAAAATACTATATAGATTTTGCATCAGAACACGGTTTTGACGGCTTATTGGTTGAAGGCTGGAATGTAGGCTGGGAAGATTGGTTTGGAAATTCTAAAGATTATGTCTTCGATTTCGTAACACCATATCCAGATTTTGATGTAGATGAAATTAGGGAATACGCCAAAAGTAAAGACGTTGAAATGATTATGCACCACGAAACTTCGTCTTCGATTAGAAACTATGAAAGGCATTTAGATACGGCTTACCAGTTTATGAAAGCCAATAATTACAATGCGGTAAAAACCGGTTATGTAGGTGATATTCTTCCAAGGGGTGAAAATCATTATAGCCAGTGGATTGTTAATCACTATCAATATGCGCTTGAAAAAGCTGCGGAATATGAGATTATGATCAACGCGCACGAAGCTGTTAGACCAACCGGAATTGCCAGAACCTGGCCAAACCTTATCGCTAACGAATCGGCTCGTGGAACTGAATATCAGGCCTTCGGTGGAAATAAACCAAATCACGTTACCGTTTTACCTTTTACGCGTTTAATTGGCGGGCCAATGGATTACACTCCCGGAATTTTTGAAATGGATATCAGTAAACTGAATCCAGACAATAATTCTCATGTAAACAGCACGCTAGCCAACCAATTGGCTTTGTATGTAACAATGTATTCGCCATTGCAGATGGCGGCCGATTTACCTAAGCATTACGAGCAGTTTATGGATGCATTTCAGTTTATAAAAGATGTAGCGATAGATTGGGAAAAAAGCGTTTACCTGGAAGCCGAGCCTGGAGATTATATCACGATTGCCCGAAAAGAAAAAGATGGAAATAACTGGTTTGTAGGTAATGTAAACGGACTTACTCCAAGAACTTCAGAAATTGAATTCGATTTCCTTGAAAAAGGAAAAACCTATATCGCTACTGCATATGCCGATGCTGAAGATGCGCACTATAAAGATAATCCGCAGGCTTATGAGATTAAAAAATATCGAGTAAATAGTAAGTCTGAGCTTTCACAAAAATCTGCTCCCGGTGGTGGTTATGCCATAAGCATAATGGAAGCCAGTAAAGATGAAGTAAAAGATTTGGAGAAACTGTAGGTCAAAAAATGTATAGTGTATAATGTAGATTGTATACTGCAAATGATTCAATAACAAGAAACCCTCGTCAATTTGGCGGGGGTTTTCTTTTGGGAGCTAATCAAAAGCTTTTCAATTAGAAACTGCATTTCATAAGAAATTAATAAATAATTTATAGTTTTAAGCAGTGTTAATAGATAATGCCCATCCAAACCCTACTTTGGGATGGGATTTTTTGGAATCCACATTTTATATGGGAAAGAAACTTACAATCTACATGATTGATGGGACAGAATACGGTCCTAGATTGGGCGAAATTGGGAATTGGGTAGGGAAAGCCTTATATGCTCAAAGAGCTTCACTCACGAAGATAATTAATCGCGAAGAATTCAATAATCCTGGAATTTATTGTCTAAAAGGTGATCCTTCTTCTGAGAGTTATGAAGAAAAAATTTATATAGGAGAAGCCGAAAATGTAGGGAATAGGATCAAGCAACATTTAGTTGATTCTAAAAAGGATTTTAAAGAGATAATTTTCTTCACCAGTAAAGATGAACTTCTTACTAAAACACAAATAAAATATCTGGAATCTCGATTGATTGTAATGGCTATCAAAGCTAAAACAGCAGAGATCGAAAATGGTAATTCACCTTCATTACCAAGGCTTCATGAAGCAGATATTTCTGATATGGAATATTTTCTTGAACAAATAAAACTTATACTTCCAGTAATGGGATTTCGTTTTCTAATCTCTTCTACTGCCGAAGATCGATCGGAATCAATTGAGAAATCGGATAAATTAATTAAAGATTCGTTTTTTATAAAATCCAGAAATTTTAATGCAGAAATGTATGAAGATAATCAAGGCTATATTGTAAAGAAAGGCTCCCAGGCAAAAAAAAATCTATCCAATTCAATAACCGAAACTTATAGAAAATTAAGAGAGAAACTTATAGATAAAGGTTTGCTTGTATTGAACGGAGATTTTTATATTTTTTCAGAAGACACAGTTTTTAATAGTACCAGTGCAGCTTCTAACATTATTTTAGGAAGACAATCAAACGGACTTGTAGAATGGGTCAATAAAAATGGGGTTACTTATAAAGACGTGGAGGAATTAATGAATAATTAATTCAACTAACATAACTAAACTCTGTAATTTGAACCTTAGCAATTTCATAGAAAACACTTTTAAAAAACTTATACCAGCACCCTTTAGCGGTGCTACTTACGTTAATCACACTTTTTGTCGCGTTCTTCTTTACGGGAGAAACCAATACTAATTCTGCAATTCAAATCCTCGATTTTTGGCAAACCGGGATGTGGGATCCCGCGCTTATTGTCTTTATGGTGCAAATGATGCTCATTTTAGTTTTGGGACACATCTTAGTATTAAGCAAACCTGTTTCCTGGCTAACAAGTCAGTTAACTAAAATAGTGACCGGAAACGCGAGCGCAGTAATTATCGTTTCGGTTTCAACAATGTTAGTCGCATTTTTTAACTGGGGACTGGGATTGATCTTTGGAGCAATAATGGCGAGAAAAGTTGCCGAAGCAGCTTCCAATAGAGGCTTCAAAATTAATTATCCTTTGATTGGGGCCGCCGGTTATGTTGGTTTAATGGTTTGGCACGGCGGGATGAGCGGAAGTGCGCCATTAAAAGCTGCGGAAGAAGGTCATTTAGCCAGTCTTTTTCCGGGAGCAAATGCAGAATTTCTTTCGTTATTACCGAATAATCTTCCTACTTCTATAACAATTTTTTCCACCTGGAATTTATTGATTTTCGGAACTTTATTAGTGTTAATTCCGCTTACACTGTATTTACTTTCCAGGATCAGTGGAACGAAAACGGTGAAAATTGAAGCTGATACAAAAACAAATCATATCGCAAAGATTACCGGTGCCGAAAAACTGGATCATTCAAAATCGTTAAGATTGATTTTTGGATTTCTTCTTCTTGCAGCTTTTTTCGCAAGTTATTCTGAAGAACTTTCCGCAGGAAACCTTACGCCTAATATGCTGAATTTTCTAATGCTTTGCTTGTGTATTTTGTTACACGAGTCTTTTGCTTCATTTTTAAAAGCTTTAGAAGAAGCCATTGGGGGAGCGGCGGCTATTTTAATCCAATTTCCGTTGTATTTTGGGATAATGGGCATAATGCGGGAAACGGGTTTGGTGAGCGATATTTCGGGGTTTTTTGTAAATATCGCAACCGATGTTAGTTTGCCGGTTTATAGCTTCTTTAGTGCAGGTTTGGAAAATATTTTTGTTCCCAGTGGCGGCGGCCAATGGGCGGTACAGGGCCCAATAATTTTAGAAAGTGCTTTAAAACTTGGAGTGCCACTTAACAAAGCAGTGATGGCTTTGGCCTATGGAGACCAGATAACGAATATGCTGCAGCCATTCTGGGCGTTACCATTACTTGCCATTACCAAGCTAAAAGCCCGGGAAATCCTTCCCTATACGCTGGGAATGATGTTGGTGGGGAGTCTTGTTTATATAATCGGATTGTTATTGGTTTGATTATTAGAATTGCAATAAAATACTTTTTGGAGATAATAATCGGCAAAAAGAGGAATTAATCTCGATTATCGAGTAAAACAGATTTAGATTTCTTATTTTATATAGGAATCAACAATTCTAATTATGGTACCGCCAAAGACTAATCCGATAAAAAGACATAAGGCTATTCAACCTTTGAGTAGAGAACATCACCAGGGGCTTTTGCTCTGCTGGAAAATTAGAAAAGGTTTTGAAACCGGCGTGGAACCGCAGCGCATAAAAAAATATACCGATTGGTTTTGGGAAAACCAGTTACGGCAACATTTTCAGATTGAAGAAAAATATGTTTTTCCGGTTTTAGGTGCTAAAGATGTACTGGTGAAACAAGCGCTGGAAGAACACGAGCATCTGGAATCATTATTCTGCCAAAATACTGATATCTCCCTTGCCTTAGAAATGATTAAAAACGACCTGGAAGGCCATATTAGGTTTGAGGAACGGGTGCTTTTTAATAAAATCCAGGAAGAAGCTTCAGCAGAAGAACTTCAGGAAATTCAACAACACCACGACAAAGAAATTACCTGCGGCGTGTGGGAAGATGAATTCTGGAAATAATTTCATCTAAATCACCAAAATTAAGCAGCTTTTTGCAAATGCTGCCTACCAGTCACTTCTTGTTTTAACCTAAAAACGGTGTCTTTTTCGTAAGCCAGAAAATAGTAGATCACAAAGAACAGGAAATACATAATCATTGATTTTTGCCTAAGAATTATACCAAGATTAGACATTACAAATGTCATTGCAAAAGACGTGGTGAAAAATAAGATCAGGCTTAGTTTTACATGGCCCGGTGCCGTTTTTAAAAAGCCGAAAAAACTCTTTTTAAACAATTTCCCGAACAATAATAAATAGATTAAATTCTCTATAGATACTATAACTCCAAGAATTCCGGGAGCATCAAAAAATAGTGGTCTAAACCAAAAAGTAAAGAATTTCTCTAGAAGTGAATAATCTGTCATTGGGACACCCGAAGTGGCATTATCCAGGCTATTGGAACGGTTTTCGGTAAAAGAAAGAAAATCGGCAATTAGGTTTTGAGAATTCCCAAGGTTTACCACACCCAAAATTTGTTTATGAAAAAGCAAGAGAATACCAGTTATAGCACCCACAAAAATTGCTTTTTGTTTTAAACTAATCTGATTTTTATTGATAAATATACTCAGCAGTCCTGCTCCTGCCAATAGTAAAAACATATGCGGCCTTATGGCAAAAACCAGCAAGGAGCCCAAACTTAAGCTATAAATTCTGTTTAGTGGTTTTCTAAGGGCATAAGCAAATAACATTAAGCCCAGAAAAATAGGTGCTCCTTTGCCCAAAGATGCTGTCCAGAAGTGCATATTTGGAAGGAAAAGAATTAAAACCAAAAAAATCTATTTTCTTAAAGATCTTAATATTTATAGCTATGTTTTCCTTAAAGAATAGGTAAGCATACACAAAGCCCATAAAACCAACCCAGCTAAAAAGTAACATCATCATTTCGTAGCTAAAGCCGAAGAAATTTATAAATGGATAAGATAGAAAATCTATAAAAGAGGTGCCTGTTTCTAAAAATCCGTTCCAGGTTTTACCTTCTTTTCCCGGCACACTGAAATAGCGCTTTGAATCTGAAGGATTAAAAAACGCATAGGTGTAATAGATACCGGCAAAGAATAGATGATAATAGAACAATTTATTCATCAGGTTTGCTGAGAAAAAATCGTGTTTTTCACTAATCTTTTTAAAAATATACTGGTTCACCAGGTGCAAAAACGGAATAAGCATTACCGCCTGCAATAGGTTATGAATTAGGTTTATATCTGGGGACATTTTTAAATCTATTTATCCCTATTAAACCAATTTTCTTACCTAAAATTTATAATTAGGATAGCCTTAAGTTTTAAGCTAATAATTAACTGAATTTAAGTCTTTTGTGGTAAAATGTTTTCAAGTTAACAATACTTTTAAATTTGAATACTGTGAACTTCTACAGTAATGTTTCCACAGGTGTGTGGATTTCAACACGGGAATTTAGAATTTAAATCCAAAAGTAAAGGTTAATCTTCCGCCATCGTCACCGTAATAATAGCCTGTGTTCGCTGTAAAAGCATTAAAGCCATTAATCCAGATTGAGCCGCCATAGTTGTTTCGCCATTTATCTGAAGTTGAATCTTCTGCCCATACCCGGCCGTAATCAAAGCCGGCACTTACTCCAATTTGCAGGGGAATAAAATTAGTTTTGAAGCGGCTTATTCCAACCCTAAGATCGGTAGAGTGGTAGAAAGATTGTTTCCCGTTGAAACGTTCCCAACGATAGGCCCTCAGATTTTCATTTCCACCAAGGATAGCACCATCATAATATTCATAATTATCACCAAAGATGGCTTTACCACCAACTTTGGTAGCTAAAACTGCAATTCCGCTTTCGTGCAACGGATAATCTATAGCCAGCCACGGACTTACATAAGCAAATTCGTTATTGTGACCGTCAATATTGGTTTTATAACCTGTGGTGATATCAGCTTCAAATCCGCGGGATGGATATGCAGGATTATCCCGGTTTTCATAATGATAATTTAATTCCCCACCTGCATAAAGTTGTTGGTCAAAAATATCATTTTCTTCAGAAAAGGCATCTGCTATAAATCGTTCTTCATCATAAGATACTTCCTTAGATTGGATCATTGGCTTTATATAAAAGCTTCCACCTGAATTTCCACGCCAAATTAGGGAAGGTGCAATTTCCCATTGCTCAATACGAACCCGGTTGTAATCTCTTCCAAAGGTATCACGTTGATTTTCGGAATTTATACCTTCTCCAAAATAATTTACAGCAAAATTAGGACTGGTATAGCGAGCTGAAATTCCCAGGTTCCAGTTATAGAATATATGTGCAAATTCTCCCTGATATCCTACTTCAAAACCGTTAGTGGCAAAATAATAAGCAGCATCAAAAGTATGTTGTGTATTAAAAGGATTATTGGTGAGCCCGTAAGTGGTGTAAGTATCTTTAATGCCTAAAGAAAGCCCTTCGTCGCCATTATAATCTACTTGCGGCATAATTTTATTCTCACTTCTTTTTCGTTTATCGGGGTTAAAAGTGTTTATCTCGTAATCGTCTACCAACCATTTTCTGGAAGCAGAATTGATGATCGTGTTTTCTTTGCTTTTATGATCGAATAATTTAATTTTTTTGGTATTCTGAAAATTGTAAATATCGTTTTCTTCCCCACCAACTACTTTAATTTCTACAAGATTATTCCCTTTTCCTAAAGTTTTAAAGGTATCGTCGCCATCAAATCCATAGATCCAAATTTCATCGGTAATTTCTGAATTATAAGTGTTTCTAAAGACTTCTTTTCCGTCTTCATTAATCATTATAATCTCGGTAAGACCATTGTCTTTTCTTTCAATGCTAAAAGTATCATCTTCTTCGGTTCCTGTGAGAATTTGAAACTCCTGCAAATAATTATAATAGCGTTTGGCGATATCATCTAAATTATCTCTTCTCGCTTTTAGGCTTCTTTTAATGTTTTCAATAGTTTCATCCTGAGCTTCTTCTGGTAAAGCTTTAAAAGCAGTCTCAATTTCATTATCGCTAAGTCGGGATTGAATAAACTCTACCTGTTTTTTCCAGTCTTCCCAGGTTAAGGTTTTTAATAAACGCTGGTCTAAAGGGTAACCCGATAAATTAAACCATTTTACATTATCTACATTGGCATCATAAGTTTCCATTTTTCTAACCAGTGGCAATCCTAATTTTACCAGATCTGGAATAAAGCCATCATAATTTGGAAAGGCAAAATCGCGGTCACGGGGTATAGGTTTGTAGAGTTTTGTGCTATCTTCCTGGGTGTGTAATGCCCATCGCCATTGATCGAAGTGCCTGTCCCAGTCGCCAATTAACATATCTACCAGCCTGTTTTTTATAAACTCTTTCTCATCTGTCCTGATGTTTTTAGATTTTCTCATTTCCTCAAGAAGATCACGAGTACTTATAATATCTTCGGGCGAACCAAATCTTTCAAATTCTTTATTTTCATCTCCTACGTGGGCTTCAAACATGTAAAGTTCATCGCCATATTCATCATTATTAAGTCCTAAGGCTTTTTGTTTAGGAATATAGAAGATTTCCGGTTTTCCTGCATAAATATCCAGTAAATCATTAATGTGTTTCAAAGAGTAACGGGCGTAAGGGTGTGCACTGGTAAAAAGATCCATCGCATAGCGTTGGGCCACGGTATTTTCAATATAATCTTTAATATAATGGTCTTTAATAGTGGTGGCCTGTAAAAACCTGGTAGCGCTTTTTCTTAATGCACGAATAGTAAATTCATTTTTATCATCGGCAATAAACCTAAGGGAGCGGGATTGCATACCACCGCCTTCTTTTAAAGGTTGCAGGTTCCCTTCCAGGGTGTCCAGGAACAGCACGGGGGCTTTTATTTTTTTACTATACACTTCTCTATAAAAATCACCAATTAGGCTTTTATAAAGGCCAGATTTATCGGTTTCTTCTTCGGTATATATAGAAGCGCTTACGGTGTCACCAATTTGTTCTTTGGTTTTAAAATCAATCTCGCTCCAGTTTGGTTCGTCGCTTTTAAGCGTTTTGCTAAAAATGGGCTGGTCTGAATTTTCAATGTTGAAAAATTCAATAAGCGTTTCATTATTTTTATAAGCTTTTATTTTAGCATAACCGCTTTTGTTGCTTCCAAAATGCTCATTTTCTTTTCTAATACTAAGTTTTTGGGGTTTTCCCGTGCTTCCGCTTATTATTTGCGGAATGCCGTCATCTTCTAAATACTGAAGATTTCTGTCCAGGCCTGAAAGAAAAATTACATTATCAAACTGGCTGGCAAGGGTCTCCAGGCGGCCTCTTAAATAACTTTGTTCTTTGCTTTGGTAATCCTGTGCTGAAAAACCTCCAATTTTTTCAAAGAAAGATCTTTTTGAATTACTCATTACCGGATGCTGTAGAGACACCAAAATGGTCTTACCATGGGCATCTTTTATATCATCCTTAAATTCAGCAAAAAAGCGTTCTCTTGTTTTTATATCGCATTTAGAGTTCATATTGGGATGGTCGTCCCAATCTTCTAAATACCACTGGGTATCTACGGTAATAAGAATTAGATCATCGGTAATATCTTCCTGTTCAATTGGGCAACCATCATCTGGCCAAACTTCTATGTTAGATTGGTTATCCTGAAGAAAAGACTCCAGATCATCTATTCTATTTTGTCCACCTTTGGTCCATTCGTTACGGCCTGGAGTAAATATCACTTTACCGTTAAATTCCTGAACCGCATCTAATAGGTTATTTTTTAAAAAATCCTGTTGATTCTCGCGTTCCCCTTCTTTTTCATATCCTTTCTGTGGAAGAAAATTTCCAGGAATTAATAAGGAAGCATTATCATCATTTTTTGAAGCCTCTACAATAGTATTTAAAATTCTAAGACCTTCACCTGTAAGATCATTTCCAATATTACCGGCAACATAAAAGGTGTGTTCCAGGGTTTTAGACTCCTCAGCACCTGGAGAAACCTGTGCGGTAGCCGAGATAACAGAAGCTATAAATAAAAAGACGAATTTATAAATGGTATTAATATTCCCCATAGATGCGTTAACAATTTTAATTTGATCAAGCTTCAAATTTTTGGAAAAAAAGCCACTTAACAATAGCTTTTAACGCATTATAACACTTGTCTTTAGCAAGTCTTTAACTTTGGTTAAGCAAGGAATTAATTCAAATTTCGTTTCTCAATAAAAAAACGCTTTAATAATGCGGAAGCTTCATCTGCAAGAATACCAGATTTTACCTGGGTTTTTGGATGTAGCTTTACCCCGGTTTTTCGGTAGCCACGTTGCTCATCTTTCGCAGCGAAAATAAGTTTTGAAATTTGGCTCCAATATAAAGCACCAGCACACATTTGGCAGGGTTCCAGGCTTACGTACATAGTGCAATCTTTTAAATATTTTCCGCCCAAAAAACTTGCAGCAGCGGTTATTGCCTGCATTTCGGCATGCGCGGTAACATCGTTGAGGGTTTCGGTTAAATTATGTCCGCGAGCTATAATTTGGTTATTTATTACAACTACAACCCCAACAGGAATTTCGCCCCTTTCAAAAGCTTTTTGGGCTTCTTCCAGGGCTTTTTTCATAAAATATTCATCGTTAAAAGGCTGCAACATGTAAATAATCTTTTCTGCGGAAAGATAAAAATTATAAAATTAGCTTATGATGAAATCCTTGTAAGAAATAACTTTTCATAGCTTAACTTTGCGTACTATGAATCTTAATATTTTAGAAGATATAAACTCCCCTGAAGACCTGCGGAAGCTCCCGGCTGAAAAGTTACAGGAAGTTTCAGCAGCGCTCAGGAAATTTATAATAGATATAGTTGCAACTAAAGAAGGCCACCTTGGTGCCAGCCTTGGCGTGGTAGAATTGACGATAGCTCTGCATTATGTGTTTAATACTCCTAAAGATTTATTGGTTTGGGATGTTGGTCACCAGGCTTACGGCCATAAAATTTTAACGGGTAGACGTGAGAATTTTCATACTAACAGAAGATTAAACGGTATTAGCGGATTCCCTAAAAGGGAAGAAAGCGAATATGATACTTTTGGGGTTGGGCATTCTTCTACCGCGATCTCTGCGGCCCTCGGAATGGCGATTGCTTCAAATTTAAAGGGAGAATTCAGTAAACATCATATTGCTGTGGTGGGAGATGCTTCTATTGCCAGCGGGATGGCTTTTGAAGGTTTAAATCATGCGGGAGTAACAAAAGCAAATTTACTGGTGGTGCTCAACGATAACGCTATTGGAATAGACCCCAGCGTTGGAGCTTTAAAACAATACTTAACAAAAGCGCGGGTAGGTTACAAACCTAAACAAAGTAATATTATTGAAGCGCTTAATTTTAAATATTTTGGGCCGGTAGATGGCCACGATATTGCTGGATTGCTTGAAGTTTTTAAACAAATGAAACAAATTGAAGGTCCCAAATTCCTTCACGTAATTACTACTAAGGGTAAAGGTTTAAAAAAGGCTGAAGAAGACCAGGTAAAATATCACGCACCCGGGAAATTTAGACCAGATACCGGGGAGCTTTTGCCATACGATACGGCAGGGCTTCCTTTAAAATACCAGGATGTTTTTGGTCTCACCTTGGTAGAATTAGCAAAAAAGAACGATAAAATTATAGGAATTACTCCTGCCATGCCTACAGGAAGTTCTTTAAAATTCATGATGCAGGCTTTTCCAGAAAGGGCCTTTGATGTTGGCATAGCTGAACAACACGCAGTAACACTCTCTGCAGGGATGGCTACCCAGGGTTTTAAAGTTTTTTGCGCTATTTACTCTACTTTTTTACAGCGCGCCTACGACCAGGTTATTCACGATGTGGCCATTCAGAAACTGCCGGTAGTTTTTTGCCTGGATAGGGCAGGACTGGTTGGGGAGGATGGGGCAACACATCACGGCGTTTTTGATATCGCTTATCTAAGATGTATTCCAAATATTATAATTGCCGCGCCCAGCGATGAAACAGAGCTTAGAAACCTGCTTTACACCGCCCAGCTAGATTTAAAACTTCCAATGGCCATAAGATACCCAAGAGGTAGGGGCGTTAAAACAAACTGGGAAACTCCTTTTGAGGAAATAACAATTGGAAAAGCCAAGAGCCTGAAAGAAGGTGATAAAATTGCGGTTTTAAGTATTGGAAATATGGCACAGAATGCAGCCAAAGCCATAGAAAGTATTAAAACAGAAAAAATTGGGCATTTTGATATGCGCTTTGTAAAACCGCTAGATGAAGAATTATTGCACGTTCTTTTTAGGAAATACGAAGCCTTTATTACTATTGAAGATGGAACTGTGGTAGGCGGCTTTGGTAGTGCGATTTTAGAATTTGCAGCAAAACACGATTATAAAGCTAAAATTAGGAATTTAGGTTTGCCAGATAATTTTATTGAGCAAGGAAATATAGACGAATTACAAGAAATTGCGAAAATTAGCGTTGAATATATTAGGGAAGAAGTAGTGTCTCTTCTTCAAAATCTTTAATTTTGCCATTCCGAAAAATCTAAATTAACTAATGAAAACCAAAGTCTTATGTCTTGTAGCTTGCTTCGTTTACTTAACCACCACCGCCAACAATTCAATTTCAGATTATTATTTTGACATTTATAACGATACTATAAAACCTTCAGATTCTATTAAAGTGGTACAGGATACCACCGAAGTAGATTCTGTAATAGTAACGTTTTGGACAGAAAAGAATGAAGTTGGGGTAAACTTAAGCGAGGTTGCTTTTATTAACTGGAATGCCGGTGGAAATAATTCCATTTCTGCTCTGGTTCACGGTAATTTAGAGCGCAATTATAAAAAAGATGATCTTAATTGGCGAAACCGGGCCACAGTGCGCTATGGTATAAACTCTCAAGAGGGCCAGAAACTTAGAAAAACAGAAGATGAGTTACGTTTAAATTCATCTTTTGGTTATAGAAAAGATTCGGTTTCCAATTGGTTCTATTCGGCAAAATTCAACTTTAATACTCAATTTACCAATGGATATAAATATCCTGATACCGATAGTCCTATTTCAAAATTTATGGCTCCCGGTTACTTGTTTTTGGGTATTGGTACAGAGTATTCAGATCCTGTAGAAGATCTTACGGTATATATTTCACCGGTAACGCAAAAATCTACTTTTGTTCTTGACCAAAGATTGGCTAACGAAGGGATGTTTGGTGTTACGGGGGCAGTTAGAGATACGCTGGGCAATATTGTTGAAAAAGGCGAAAATGTGAGAACTGAATTTGGTTTTCTGGTTACAAGTGATTTTTCTAAAGAAGTTTTTGAAAATGTTGAACTGGATAATCAATTAAGCCTGTATTCAGATTATCTCAATAAATTTGGGAATATTGATGTGGAGTGGCAGTTAAATGTGAATTTAAAAGTAAACGATTTTATAAAAGCCAATGTGGGTTCCCATTTACGCTACGATGACGATGTAAAATTTAAAGAAGATATTAATGGCGACGGGGAGCTTGAAACTACCGGGCCCAGGGTACAATTTAAGCAAATGCTGGGCGTGGGCCTTGTCTACGAATTTTAAAGATGCCGGCTGTCTAAGCCGGCATTTTCTTATAATTTAATTCCTTTATATTTCTCAAAAGAAGCAACGGTAAATCCATCAGTCAACGAAGCGGTATGTGAACAAATTTCCAATAAACGCCTATAAACCGAATTTTCATCCTGGAGATAAGCTAAATTTGGAACCGATTTTAAAACCAGTTTATTAAAATTAGAATTTTCTTCGGCCTTCTGCGGAAGTAAGGCTTCGGTATAAGTATCTAAAAGGTGGGAAAGCATTTTATATCCCGCAATTTCTTTACTTATTACCTCTTCACTCTGGTAGATTCTTTCAATACTAATTTTAATAATATCGTCTATTTGCGCTTCGTATTTACTCTTATCTAATAATCCCTGATGAAAATTTCCTGAAAGAATTGCATCTTCATTTTTTAAGAAGGTTTCTACCGCTTCAGTAATTAAGGTATTTATAGCCAGGGCTCTTAAGTAACTTAACCTATCTGCCGTATTTGTAAGACTGTTGTATTTGCCGGTATTTATATTGTCTTTTACTAGTTTTATAAGATATTCCAACGCATAATCTTCATCAATTAGACCAAGATTTATCCCGTCTTCAAAATCTATAATGGTATAGCAAATATCATCGGCTGCTTCCACCAGAAACGCGAGGGGATGGCGGTAGTAACTTATATCGCCGTCTTTTCCGGTTTTAATTAAGCCTAATTCGCTTGCAACCTCTTCAAAAATCTCTTTTTCTGTCTGGAAAAACCCAAATTTCTTGTCCGCTATATTTTGTGAGGGTTTATGCGGTAAAGATTCTTTAGGATATTTTATAAAAGCTCCCAAAGTAGCGTAAGAAAGTCGGAGACCACCAGAGATTCCCGGTTTATTTTGAGTAAGGATTTTAAAGCCGTTGGCGTTCCCTTCAAATTTTATAAGATCCTGGTATTCTTTTGGAGAAAGTTCATCTTTAAAACGTTTTCCATTACCGTGGCTAAAATATTCCCCAATAGCTTTTTCTCCTGAATGCCCAAAAGGGGGATTCCCAATATCGTGAGCCAGGGCAGCAGCGGCCACAATAGCACCAAAATCATTCATTTTGTAAGCATGGGTTTTTTCAAGTTGAGGATGTTTCTCCAGAATTTTTTGTCCTGCCAGTCTACCTAAAGATCGCCCCACTACAGAAACTTCTAAACTATGCGTAAGCCGGGTATGTACAAAGTCGGTTTTGGAAAGCGGAATTACCTGGGTTTTATCCTGCAAACTTCTAAAAGCCGAAGAAAAAATAATTCGGTCGTAATCTACCTCAAAACCAAGTCGGGTTTCGTTTTGCTCTTTACGTAAGCGTTTATTGGTATCTCCAAAGCGTTTTAAGGAAAGAAGTTGCTCCCAGTTCATCATAATTTAATGCTATAAAAAATTGAATTTGTAATGTAGGTTCAAAAATAGAAAAAGCTTAGGAATATTGGACGCATGAGCGTGGTTCTACTGAAAAGACTTACCAGAATAATTTAAATTCGGCATTAAAATCTAGAATTGAAGAAAAAATAAACCGGGGGGCGGTAGTTTAAAAAAACTGAAACAGCGTCATATTGGGGAGCATGGCGCCAGTTCCAGTTTTTACAAATCAGTTTTTTTACTGATTTTATTAAACTCTTTATCTGTTTTGTTAATTTGGGAGTAATCTTGTGCTCTCTTATTTACTAGATTTTCTTTAGCAATTTTTTCCTCTTTTAAGTTTTTATTCAGCATTAAATCGGTAAACAATCTTTTGCTTTCGTACTCAAGATATTCGGTTAAAGATTTAATTTTTAGGTCAATTAAATCTAAAGGAAGAAAGTCAGCAATAAACTCTTTTTCTATAGCCACTGCTTCACCAATAATTTGCTGTATTTTTTTGTCTGAAATTTCTTCTAAAAGGTGATCTCTAAAAAGTTGAACTGCAAAATCCCTGTGTAAGGCTTTATCGCGGTAAATAAGCTCATAGGTATAGCAAAGCCCCGGTATTAAACCGCAATTTTTTATCCAGAAAATAGTAGCAAAACTACTATAGGAAAAAATACTTTTTGCAGTAGCTAGAGCTACTAATTTTTCGGCAAAAGAGCTGCTATTAGACCATTTTTTTATCCATTCTTCCCTGGCTGATGTAGCAGGTATTTTTTGAATGTCTTTAAAAACATCTTCTTGTTGAGTTGTATTAAAAAAGGAATTTAAACACATACTATAGGCTTCGGTATGTGTATTTTCCATAACCAGTTGTAAATCCAGAAAGGATCTAGCCTCAGGAAGATTAATCTTATTGCTAATTTTTTTGGTTAAACTGCTTAGGTTTCTTTCGGCAGAAAGAATTAAACCAAGAACTTTATTAAGAAACAGGCGTTTCTCTCCATTTAATTCTTCCCAGGATAATAAATCTTTTTGAATATCTATTTGTCCCGCAGTCCAAAAATTAGCTTCAATAGCTTTATAGGCATCCCAAATATCGTTGTGTTTCACAGGAAATATTACAAATCTGTCTTTGTTATCCCGTAGCAAGGGCTCCTGTTTACTCATTTAAGTGGGGGTGTTACCGTTTATTTATTGGATTGGCAACAAATATTAGAAAAAATTCTCATTCTGCTAATATGCTTTGTTTAATATTTTTATAAAGTTTTCAACACAAAAAACTAATAATTAGTAGTTTGTATAGCCTGATATGGCTAATATCGTAAGAAATATGATTTATATATGTTGAAAAGTATGAAATAAAACAAACGTTAAAACCCCCATATAGATTACTATTGGGGGCGTAAATTTACAATCTTACTTTTCTGAAGAAAAATACCAGTTAATTTCTGAAGGGGTATTTTCAATTTGTTGTATCTCTGTAGTTTTAGGATAAATTTTTCCTGAAGAATCTTCAAAAACTTCAGTAATATGGTATTCAATAAGATTCCATCCTTTTTTTAGCTCTAAAGAATAATTTTCTGAAGCTTTAAAACTTTCATTTTGCGCCTGGGTGAATGTCGTATTAATGCAGGTGCCTTTTACAGTAGCCGGTTCGTCAAGATATGTCCATTCTAAGTACTTCCCGGTACCGCTATTTTCTTCACCGTAAGTAAAGAAATAATCGGCAATAGCTTTTTTGGAGGCGGGCATAAGTAAACCCAAAATTTCTTTCTTTGCTTTAAACACCACAAGCTGTTTTGGTAAACTACTTAAGTTGGTTTCTCCATTATTATATGATAAACCACCAGATAGGCATGAGAAAGTTCCGGAAACGGTTTTTAAAGATGCCTGCCAACCTTCTGGAGATTTTTCCTGTTCTTTCTCCATTTGTGTTTTCATTTTCTGAAGAAAATTTGGTTGCAATTCAATCGTTAGATTTCCATTTTTGTCTATAACACCAAATTCCTGGACGCTACCTGAAATAAAATCCAGCACTCCAATTTTGGCACTACCATATTCCCAGTTTTCTACCTTAGTTTCAATTAGATTTTGAGAAAGCGCATTAAAACTAAACAGAAAACAGACTATTAAGTTTATAATTAAAGTTTTCATTTTTTAAATATTAGCAAACCATTTCTCAAACTGATGCCCAAGTATTGGTACCGGTTTTGTTTTATGATTAATAGCATTTATAAGCCCCATTATCCATAAATACAACAGGAATATTGAACCGAGAAAACTAAGAATCCATCCCAATATTGGGATCATTCCAATAATAAAAAGCCCTAAACTAAGTATTACCAATCCCAGGGATTGTTTAATGTGGAATGCTGCAAATTCGTCTTTTTTATCGTTATTTAAAACAAAGGCTACCACCAGCCCAATAATGGTTAAATAGGCAATAATAGCTATGGTTTTAGGGTCAAAAGTACTTTTCGCTTCGTTGGATTGGTGTGTGTTTGAATTCTCCATAATCTTATATATTATTTAGATGCGCCCAGGGCAGCATAATTTTCTTTATTTATTGAAAAAGATTTTTTCTCAAGGCCGGTACAACGCATAGTGGTATTATGATCGCTATTATTTTTGTCTATCATTATCATTTCCATCATTAAAGCATCGCCATCTTCCAGCCAGTCTGCATTCCATCTTTTTGGAATATTGCTTTTTTCGTCACTATACATGTTGGCAAAACTAATAGGAGCTTCCCGGGTGAGGTAAAAAGTAAACTTGTGTTCTTCTGTTTCGGTTTCATAGCCCTGGCATTCATACCCCAGAATATTTTTTGTGCCAATTTTCTTTAATTCTGAATTTTCGTAAGGATTAGTTTCTTCTTCAGTATTGTTAAGGTTTATTTTACTGGCGGTAATAAAGTTAGTGTCATCTGAAGAGAGGTACATAACGGTAAGTTTCCTATCCATATCCAGCACCATAAACATACCTTCGGCTTGCGGCACCCGCATTCCAAAATAGGGTGCATCTTCTTTAAGAAGATAGGTCATATCTACATTGCCATCTTTAGTTTCCATATTTAACTGGTACTCCCAGTTAAAATCGTAAGATTGCGGAACTTCACTAACATCTACCCGGTTAGCACCCATTGGGATAGGGCTATTTTTAAGATCGGTTTCCCACATTTTGTTGAGAGACTTGTTAGCTTCATTTGCAGCTTTATTAGAAATATTTTCAGTAACTGCATGTTCAACTTTTTTTTCTACTTTTTCTTTTAATTTCTTTAAAAATTGGGCCTCTGTAGTAGAAACACATAATAAAAGAGAGCACCCTAATAGAATAAGTTTTTTCATAATATAAATTTTAGGTTATCAATAAATTGTAACTAAACTACCTTGAACCAGGCCCAAGGCATTCATTAAAACCATTGTTTAATTTTCGAGGCAGGCCTCGGAGCATTTAAATCTCGATTATCGAGTAAATGCTTAGGGTTAGGGGCGAAAATTTAAAAATGTAGGGGAATAACTAAATACCGGTTTAGAGGGTGAGCACCGGATAAATTAGGGGTGAAATTCAAAAATTGAATATACGAAATCTTTTAGAATATTTAAAATAATATCCTGCCAATCAAATGGATAAGAAGTAATTCCAGTATTTAAAGGTCTTTAGCAGCTGCTTCCAGTTGATTGTACCAATCTTCGCCAAATTTTCTAATAAGTGCGTCTTTGGTGAATTTATAAACCGGTACCTGAAGTTCGGCACCCAAACTGCAGGCATCATCACAAATTTGCCATTTATGATAATTTACCGCAGAAAATTCTGAGTATTCCTGGATCCTAATTGGGTATAAGTGGCAGGAAATAGGTTTTTTAAAATCAATATCCCCCTGGTTGTAGGCTTCTTCAATTCCGCAGAGTGCAATACCGTTATCATCAAAAGTAACGTAGGCACAATCGGCACCATCTATTAACGGAGTTTCAATTTCGTCAAGATCGGTGGTGATATAGGTACCTTGTTTTTCTATGGCATCTATCCCTTTTTGTCTCAAATAAGGTTTTACTTTAGGATAAATTTCGTCTAGAATTTGGCGTTCTTCTGGTGTTACCGGTGCCCCGGCATCGCCGTCTACACAGCAAGCACCTTTGCAGGCTGAAAGGTTACACACAAAATCTTTGGTTAAGATCTCTTCTGAAACTATGGTTTTTCCTATTTGAAACATAGCCGCAAATATAAATTTAACTTGTTTGATTTAGAAAGTTTTACCTAAAATTTCTATTATGATTTTTTCAACCTGAAATTTTTCAGCGATAATTTCAAAAAATAGATAGTCAAAATTAAAAAATTCGGTTTTATGAATGAAAAAGCCAAAATTTTTAAAAGGCAAAACCTATCCCTATGTTCGCTATGAGCCCAGAAAATAGTAAATTATAGGGTTTCACTTCAGAATCAAATTCAAAATTTATAGTTTCCCTGCTGCCATCGTTATACACCTTTGTGGCTTCTACATGGTCTGGTAAAGAGGAGAAAGAGTAACCTACTTCGGGTCTAAAATAGAATAAACCACCTAGTTTTGCACCCAACTTAATATTCATTGAACCGTGAGAAGCATCTAAAATATCCCTGGAATCTTCATAGTGAACAGTTCCTTTAATATTAATATTGCCATAGCTTAAGCCTCCATATAAACCTCTGCCGGGTTTAAAAAAATAATAATTTAATCCGCCTTCTATGTAGGTGTAATTAAGTTCGTCGTTATTAGATGCGTCCACTTGCTCTTCTCCAACGAGCCAATCAGACTTTATATTAGAATAATCTACACTAACCGCTAATTTTTCATTAAGAAGTGGCGTGACATATTCAAGGTTTCCACCAATAATAGTGGGAAAGCCAATTTTGGCGCCAATTCTTATTGGTCTAAGCTTTTTTTCTTTTGCTGAATTTTCATTTAAAGAAATAGCTTCCTGTGCGTGGAGATTTGCAAAACCGAACATAACTACACATACAATTAGAATATTTAAACTTCTTTTCATCTTTAAAATTCGTGGATTTAAAAATTTCACATAAAATACCTAAAAGAATATCTTCTTATTTCTTAAAAAAAAAAGTACTTGAATTAAGAAAATGGGGTGTGGGGAAGGGTAAAAATATTTTAATTTGAATATGCTTCAAATACCTGATTATGGGTATTTTTTGGCAAATATTATCGAAAATATTTAGCCCTTTAAGTTGAAATTAATCTAGGTTGAAATCACTATAAAAGTGTGCCTCAATTTTAATAAAAATTTTACCTGTTAATTCCTTGATGCTGTGTTTTTAAAAATTAATTTTGCGCAAAATTTTTCAAAAAGTGAGTTATGTGGAAATTACTCGATGCAAAACAAATTTTTACCGCCGGAATGATTCTTTTTGCGGTAATTGATATTATTGGAAGTATCCCTATTATTATAGACCTGAGAAGAAAAGTAGGCCATATTCAAAGTGAAAAAGCTTCGGTGGTCGCAGGTATTATTATGATTGTCTTCTTGTTTGTTGGAAAGGAGATTTTGAATTTAATTGGGATAGATGTAAACTCATTTGCCGTGGCAGGAGCGTTTATCTTGTTCTTCCTGGCTCTGGAAATGATTTTAGGAATTACACTTTATAAAGACGATGAACCCGAAACCGCTTCTGTAGTTCCGCTTGCGTTTCCCTTAATTGCTGGTGCAGGTACACTTACTACCCTGGTTTCGCTGCAAGCAGAATATGAAACGGTAAATATCATTGTAGCTATACTTATCAATATTATCTTTGTATACGTGGTACTAAAATCGTCTACCAAAATGGAGAAAGTTTTAGGTAGCCAGGGAATTAGTGTAATTAGAAAAGTATTCGGCGTAATTTTGCTGGCTATTGCCGTAAAATTATTCGCCACAAACATTCAGAGTTTATTTTCATGAAGTTATTTATTTATACCGTAATTTTTTTAGCTGTAGTCATAATTGGTTACAGCGCAACTGTTTTAAATTTTGATGATCTTTTAAAAGGCGATAGCGCAACCGCTGTACTGGTTATTGTTGGAAGCCTTTGCGTAATTATTCTTATGGGGATTTTATTAACCTCCAGAAGTATTGCGAAAAAGCATAATTTTTAATATGAAATTTGATGTTCTTATTATTGGCGGTGGCGCAGCAGGAATGTCTTGCGCACTTATCTTAGGATCTGCACTGCAAAATAATATTATTACCAATAAAAAGGTAGCCTTGCTTACACACCAAAAAGCTTCGCATTTAAATTCGGCGCTCTTAAATAATGTTTTGGGGGTTGTGCCGGGAACTTCAGGACAACAAATTCTAACAGAAGGAATTCTACATTTGGAAGAACAATATCCTGAAATTGAACAATTAGCGAAAGAAAAAGTAAAAGAGATTATTCATATAACTGAAGGTTTCAGTGTAATTACCAACAAAAATACATACGAAGCCGAAAATGTAGTGCTTGCAACAGGTTACACCAGTCCTTTTAGAATTAAAGGTTTGGAAGAGGAAGTTATTCCGCATAAAAAAGCTAAAGCTTCTAAAGATCGTATTCAGTTAAAAAATGAAGATCATTTAGTAAAACCGGGATTGTATGTAGCCGGTAGTCTAGCTGGTTGGCGCAGTCAATTTTCTATAGCCTGTGGTAGTGGTGCAAGTGTAGCTACAGATATTTTAAGTGTATGGAAAGGAGAGCATACTAAAGTACACGATAAGCTTTTATAGCATAAAATAGCCGGTAACCATTAAAGGAATAGAAAGTAGCATTAGAATTAAGCAGGTACGATGCAATCTTCTATAAAAAAGGGCAAGCCTTAATTTCTCTTTGAATTCTTTATCCTGAGTTTTTTTAATCTGATTTTTAATAGAAGTAACCGAAACGTTTGCAGAAGTAACCAGAATATCTTTTTGTAAAAAGAGAAGTGCGCTATTATCTAAAAGCCGGAAACTCACCGCAATTATGAAGAAAAATAGCGGGGAAACGGTTAAAAAAATTATAAAGTTTTCATGATTCGCACTCACGCATGCAAGCTATTAATTTTTTTGCGATAATTCAAGAATTTTCTCAATGGCAGGATCATTTTCGTTAATTAGTTTTTCAAAAGCCGTGGTGCCGTAGAGCTGTTGGGCAATTACCGCTTTTAGATACTGCTTTAATAAAGTGGTATGGTTATTTACATTAAGCCTAATATTTCCATTCCCAACAAATCTTACAAAATCCTGCACCATTTCGTTAGAGATTGTAACTTTTTCATCAAACTCTTCCCGCTTTACATTATTGTAAAAAGTACGGTTTTCTTCGAGGACATTAAATATAAACCGGCTCATATACCCGCCGTGTAAAAGAAGCTTTATATTGTTTCTTTCATTATCACTGTCTTGCGGAATAAACACATCGGGAATTATCCCTCCACCGCCATAAACCACTTTTCCTTTAGGTGTTTCATACCTAAGTGAATCATCTACATTTATGCTGTCGGCGCTATTGAGCTCCCCATTTTTATAGCGTCGCATATAATCTTTAAAATAACTCTCATTACCGTTATCATATGGCTTTTGTATAGAACGGCCCGTTGGGGTGTAATATCGTGCAATGGTTAATCTTACCGCGCTGCCATCGCCCAAATCCATTTCACGTTGCACAAGGCCTTTACCGTAAGACCTGCGACCTACAATGGTACCACGGTCGTTATCCTGTAGTGCGCCGGCCACAACTTCACTTGCCGAAGCTGAATTTTCATTAATAAGAACAAAAAGATCTCCATTCTCTAAAAGACCTTTTCTTCGGGAAAAAGTTTCTTCAACCGAGCCGCTTTTATTTTTGGTGTAAAGAATTAATTTATCGTCTTCCAGGAATTCATCTACAATCTTAATCGCTTCTGAAAGATAACCGCCAGGATTGTCTCTAAGGTCTAGGGCTATTTGATTAGCGCCTTCTTTCTTGAGCTTTTTCAAGGCGTTTTGAAATTCTTTATAGGTAGTTTCAGAAAATCTGTTCACTTTAATATAACCTAAATCTGGCGATAACATATAAGCAGCATCTACACTTTTTAAAGGTACGCGACCACGTTTCACTTTAAAGGTGAGTAAATCTTTGATTCCTTTTCTTTTAACTTTAAGTGTTACGCGAGAATCTTCTTCCCCTTTTAGGTGTTTTGTAAGCGAATCGTTAGTAATATCTTTATTAAAAAGGGGAGTGCCATCGGCATATAAAATACGGTCGCCACCGCGAATTCCTATTTTTTCACTGGGCCCGCCTTCCAGGGCCTGTATTACCACTACGGTATCGTTAACATTATAAAAACTAACTCCAATGCCTACAAAGTCGCCCTGCATATTTTCTATTACGCCGGCATATTCCTCTTTTGGAATATACACCGAATGCGGATCAAGATTTTCCAGGATTCTATTTACCGTAATATCTACAATACTATCAGTATTTACATCGTCTACATACTCATAGTCTATGTAGTCTATAAGTCGGTTGAGTTTTTGTTTTTTAGGGTTTGAAGAAAAAAGGGCATCAGAAGAAGAAAAATCCAGTTTTCCGCCCAGCAAAACGCCGGCGG
Source organism: Salegentibacter sp. BDJ18 (assembly GCF_017579965.1). NCBI lineage: Bacteria > Pseudomonadati > Bacteroidota > Flavobacteriia > Flavobacteriales > Flavobacteriaceae > Salegentibacter > Salegentibacter sp. BDJ18. Next base: position 138,480 of record NZ_JAFLQX010000003.1, on the reverse strand, counting down.
CGCAAGCTGTAGCAAGAAGAATAGGAATTAATATTTTTTGCCTGGTATTCAACCTTCTAAATCGTTAATTTGTTCAAGGGTGACTCCTGCTTTTTCAAGAAAATCCAGTCCGGAATTATCTTTATAATCTATATGATAAACCAACCTGGTAATTCCTGCCTGGTGAATTAATTTACTGCATTCTTTACAGGGAGACATTGTGATATAAAGTGTTGCCCCATTACAGGATTGCGTAGATCCTGCAACTTTTAAAATAGCATTGGCTTCAGCGTGAAGCACGTACCATTTTGTGTAACCTTCGTCATCTTCACAATAATTTTCAAATCCTGTTGGAGTGCCGTTGTAACCATCAGAAATTATCATTCTATCTTTTACAATAACTGCGCCAACCTGCTTTCTTTTACAATGCGATAATTTACTCCATTCGCGGGCAATTCTCAAATATGCCTTATCGTACTTTAATTGTTTTTTCTTATCCATATTAGCGCTATAATCCGGCTTTTTTAGACGAAATATTTCGCCTTATTTTTAATTCACTAATTTATTAAATAGCCTGAAAATTTTCCTGGAGAATTGGTAAAATAATACCAATTACTATGGCTGAAGTTACTAAGATCCAGTCCCTTTTGGAAACCGAGAAGATATTTTGGGCAATAAAACCAAGAATTATTACAGCAATAACTACAATAACCTGCGCAGCTTCTATACCAAGTGCGAATTCTAAAAGTGGTAGAAATTTGCTTTCGGTATTTGAAGCTACCATTTTAAAATATGAAGAAAATCCAAGTCCATGAATTAAGCCGAAGAAAACCGTTGTAAAATATAACGGATTATGATTTTTATTACGTTCTTTTTTACTTGCTGTGATAATATTGTAGAGAGCTGTGAGAATAATTGTAATAGGAATTAACAATTCTACCCAGGCTGAATCTACTTTTACAATTTCGTAAACCGAAAGAAATAAAGCTAAAGTGTGGCCAATGGTAAATAGGGTTACCAGCCATAGAATTCGTTTCCAGCTGCTAAAGGTATAAGCGGCAACAAGTACAATAAGAAATAAAATATGGTCGTAAGCCTGCCAGTCAAGAACGTGTTCCAGACCTAATCTAAAGTACAGCCAGAATTGGGACATATCAAAAATATTAGAAAAACCCGAAAGTACAACTTATTCAGAATATTGCAAAAGCTTTTGCGGCTCTTAGTTTTAAGCCCAAATGCGTTATAAAATGGCATTACATGAGCCGTTTTTTGAGATGATTTTTTTAGAAAATTATCACTTCCTGTTTTTTTTATGAAATAAGGAAAATAGACGTTTGTTAATTGTTGAGGTATTTCTTCTAAAAACTCAACATTAACGTTGATTTAAAGAGTGTTGAATAAGATTTTAGGTAGTTTTGTTTGTTAAATAGATTGCGAAATAAAACCTGAATTTGTTCACAGCTAAAAAAAAGACTATGAAGAAGAATCTAATGAATATGCAGTGTCTTGATATTTATCTTTCCTCTTTAAGCCAGGAAGAATATGAAGAAATTGAAGACGAAATTACTGTTTCTGATATTAAGGTGATGCCTCTTCGCAGCTGGGATATTTATAACGAGCATTTTGCAGAACAACTATTGAATTTAAAACAGGAAAAAGCAATTAAGTCGTTTAAAAAATTAGCCAAAAAATTTGACTGGAAAAACAACTGGAAAGAAGTATTTCAAAACAAATCTTTTGATGCTTTGGTTTTAACAAATCAGGAAGCCAAAATCCAGTGGGTGAGTGAAGGTTTTACCGATATGACTGGTTATAGCAGCAAATTTGCGATAAATAAAACACCCCATTTTTTACAGGGAAAAGAAACCGATAGGGCTGTTTTAAACCGAATTAAACACAAATTATCACGAGATGAACCTTTTACTGAAGTTTTGGTAAACTATAAAAAAGATAAAACTCCTTATAAGTGCGAGATTAGCGTTATTCCCTTGATAAATGACAGAATCACTCATTATTTAGCCCTGGAGCGGCAGGCCTAAACCTTTCGTCTTTTATTAAATTTTTGTAATTTCTGAATAAGAAATCAGAGTTATGAAAAAAACCATCCAGAATATTGAAATTGAAGTTTTTCAAGGAGATATAGCTAATCTACCCAATGTGGAAGCTGTGGTAAATGCTGCCAATGCACAACTCACCACAGGAGGCGGCGTGGCAGGGGCAATTCATCGTGCTGCCGGCCCAAAACTTTATGAAGAATGCAAACCACTTGCACCTATCGCTCCCGGTGAAGCAGTAATTACCGGCGCTTATAATTTACCCAATAAGTATGTAATTCATTGTTTAGGGCCGGTTTACGGTAAAGATAAATCTGAAAATAAGCTGCTGGAAAACTGCTATAAAAATGTTTTAAAACGAGCAGAAGAGAAGAAAGTAAAGTCTGTTGCTTTTCCTGCAATTTCTACCGGCGCTTTTGGTTACCCTATAAAAGAAGCAACAAAGATCAGTTTTAATACAATTTTAGCCGAAATCCCTAAACTTAAACACTTGCAAAAGCTTAAATTTGTGCTATTCAGTGAAGCAGATCTCGAAATTTACGAAACTATGCTTGCTGAAATGTAAACCAACCAAGCTATGCTAGATTTCTCCGCTACTTATACCGATCAGTATCAACTGGCGATGTCACAGGTGTATTTTAAAAAGGGCCAAAAAGACCATACCGCAATTTTTGATTATTATTTCAGAAAACTTCCTTATAACGGTGGGTACGCGATTTTTGCCGGACTTCAGGATTTACTGAAGATCATTGAAAATTTAAAATTCAACGATAAAGACCTGGAGTACCTTAAAAAACAGGATTTTGATGATGATTTTCTGCAATATCTCAAAGATTTTAAATTCCACGGTAATATTTATTCAGTTCAGGAAGGGGACGTGGTTTTTCCCACACGGCCTATTTTGCAGGTAGAAGCCAATATTATTGAAGCGCAAATTATTGAAACCATCCTACTTAATTTACTCAATTTTCAAACTTTAATAGCTACTAAAGCCAGCCGAATTAAACTGGTTTCAGGAGAAAGAACTTTACTGGATTTTGGTTTAAGAAGAGCGCAGGGACCCGGGGGTTATTATGCCACTCGTGCCGCAATTATTGGCGGTTTTAACGGGACCAGTAATGTAATTGCAGGAAGAGATTTTAATATTCCGGTTTCGGGAACCATGGCGCATTCTTTTATTCAGAGTTATGATGATGAAATCACCGCATTTAGGGATTTTGCTGAGGGTAGACCAAAAGACTGTGTTCTGCTGGTAGATACTTACGATACGCTTAAAAGTGGTGTGCCTAACGCGATTACAGTCGCCAAGGAAATGGAAGATCGCGGCGAAAAATTGATGGCTATTAGGCTTGATAGTGGAGATTTAGCTTATCTCTCCAAACAAAGCAGAAAAATGCTGGACGAGGCCGGACTCGATTACGTGAAAATTGCAGCTTCCAATCAATTAGAAGAAAATGTGATAAAAAGTTTGCTGGAACAGGGCGCCAGGATAGATGTTTTTGGTGTGGGAACCAATCTTGTTATTGGAAGTCCAGATGCCGCTTTAGACGGAGTTTACAAACTGGCTTATTCCAACGGAAAACCAAGAATCAAAATTTCAGAAAGTATTGTAAAGGTTACGCTTCCGCATAAAAAACAGGTATATCGTTTAAGAGATACTGAAGGCAACTGCGTGGGTGGAGATTTGGTCACTCTTTTTGAAGAAGAAAATATTAAAAATATGATTCATCCTTTTGAGCCTTATAAACAAATGAAAGTTGATGGTTTAGAAAAAGAAGCATTGTTGAAACCGGTTATGGAAAACGGGAAGAATAAACTGGAAAAGAAATCGCTTCAGGAAATTGCAGAATATAGTAAAAACCGTCTGGCAGAACTTTCTATAGAGTATAAGCGTTTTAATAATCCGCATATATATAAAGTGGGAATTAGTGAAGCATTAAAAGCCGAACGTGATAAATTAATAGCATCTTTTAAAAATTAGTTATGAAAACTTTGATTATTATAGATCCTCAAAACGATTTTATGCCAGGTGGCTCCCTTGCTGTACCGAATGGTGATGAAATTATCCCGGTGATCAATAAAATTCAGGAAAATTTTGATTTGATAATTGCTTCCCAGGATTGGCATCCAAACGGCCACGCCAGTTTTGCCAGTAGCCACAAAGGAAAAAAAGAGTTTGAAACTATTGATCTTAACGGAATAGAACAGGTAATGTGGCCAGAGCATTGTGTGCAAAATACCGATGGCGCCGAATTTCATAAGGATTTAAAAACTTCAAAAATTGAAGCTATTTTTAGAAAAGGCACCAATCCAGAAATAGACAGCTACAGCGCTTTTTACGATAATCAGCATTTAAAATCCACTGGACTTTCGGGGTATTTAAAAGAAAAAAATGCAGAAGACCTTTATTTCTGCGGACTTGCTGCTGAAATTTGTGTGCATTTTACCGCTAAAGATGCAATTAAAGAAGGTTTTAAAGCGACCATAATAGAGGATGCTACACGCGCGTTAAACGTGGAAAATTTTGAAAAAGCTAAAGTAGAATTAAAAGAATTGGGTGGTAGAATTATTTCTTCAAATGCTATTGAAAGTTGATATAATAAACATAGCCAACATTTACCCAAAAAATATAATCGTTGAATTTATTTTGAGGCGCGTCAATATTTAATCCGTCAAGCCAGTCGCTTCCATAATATTGTCCGCGGGCTTCAATTAAAAGATCGTGCCTAAATCCAAGGCGGTAGCGTAAACCAAGTCCGCCAATTATAGAATAAGTGCTGCCACGGTCAAAATCCATTCCGCCAATAAAAGTTGGGAAAACATTTTTAGGATTTTGCAAAGAACCTAAATCTGAATAGGCATCAGCTTTATAAGAAACAAAATGGCCGCCCAGGCTTATATAAGGAGAAAACATATAACCCGAATGTGTAAAATCACGAATTCGAAAAGGGTGATATTCCAAATGAATTCCCCCTTCAATAATTTCACTTTCCCCGTGCATAGCGCGTAATAATTGTCCACCAAGCGTTGGTTTGCTGGCTACGGGGCCATAATGTTCTAATTTAGAGTAAAAATAATCCAGTTCATTTCTTATTCTAAAATGATTGGTGAAAAAAGAAGCCGCCTGTGAGTAGTGACAGTCGGTTTTATAGGCAAAGTTCATATAATGGGATATCCCAATGCCGTAGCCCGCATTATTAAGGTTGTTTCTAACATTCCACCGTTCCCCGTAATCGGTAAAAAATGAAGCTGGACCGGCCTTAACACCAATTTCGTGTGCAATACCAAACTGGGCATAACTCTTTCCCTGAAAGAATAATGTAAAAACTAAAAGAGCTATAAATATCTTGCAATTATGCATAGTACCGGCTTGGGGGGATGCAACAAATATATAAAAACTACTTTAACAAAAAATTAGATAAAATATTCGCTCTATAAAACGCTGAAAGTAAGACGTTAATTTTATATGAAAAGATAAAAATTTGAGGTCGTTTTTTATAGAACTCATATATTTGCAGTACAAAACACAGCTTTTTTTATAAACTATTTGAAGTATCACATAATATGGAACAAAATATTCAGGATTTCCTCGATAAAGTATCAAAAAGGAATCAAAATGAACCCGAATTCATGCAGGCCGTGCACGAAGTTGCTGAGACTATTATTCCCTTTATAGAAGAGAATAAAAAGTACCAGAATATGCAACTTTTAGAGCGTATGGTAGAGCCGGAACGTGTAATTATGTTTAGAGTTTCCTGGTTAGATGATGAAGGTAATATTCAGGTGAATCGTGGGTTTAGAATTCAAATGAATTCGGCCATTGGGCCTTACAAAGGTGGTTTGCGTTTTCACCCTTCCGTAAACCTTAGTATTCTTAAATTTCTTGCTTTTGAGCAGGTGTTTAAAAACAGCCTTACCACTTTACCAATGGGTGGTGGAAAAGGAGGATCTGATTTTGATCCCAAAGGAAAATCAGATAATGAAGTAATGAGTTTTTGCCAGAGTTTTATGACAGAACTTTATCGCCATATAGGTGCAAATACCGATGTTCCTGCGGGAGATATAGGCGTTGGCGCTCGTGAAGTTGGTTATATGTTTGGCCAGTATAAAAGATTACAAAACGAATTTACCGGCATTTTAACCGGGAAAGGACTCTCTTACGGTGGGTCTCTTATTCGTCCTGAAGCTACCGGTTACGGGAATGTATATTTTGCACAAAATATGCTTAAAACACGCAATGAATCTCTTGAAGGTAAAACGGTAGTGGTTTCAGGATCTGGAAATGTGGCGCAATATGCTGCAGAAAAAGCCCTGGAATTTAAAGCGAAGATTTTAACAATGAGTGATTCTGGAGGTTATATTTATGATGAAGCCGGAATTGATTCAGAAAAGCTTCAGTTTATCATGGATCTTAAAAATGTTAGACGTGGTAGAATAAGTGAATATGTAGATCAATATCCTTCAGCTAAATATTATGAAGGAGAAACCCCATGGAGTGTAAAATGTGATGTAGCGCTTCCTTGTGCTACGCAAAACGAACTCCAAAAAGCAGATGCCGAGAAGTTAATTGAAAATGGATGTATGTGCGTGGGAGAAGGTGCGAATATGCCGTGTACCCCAGATGCTGTAGAGGTGTTTAAAGAAGCAAGAATCTTATTCTCGCCTGGGAAAGCTTCTAATGCTGGTGGTGTTGCAACTTCTGGTTTAGAAATGAGCCAAAATTCTATGCGATATAACTGGACTTCGCAAGAAGTAGATCAAAAATTACACGCGATTATGAACGATATTCACGATCGATGTGTTGAGTTTGGAAAGGAAGAAGATGGTTATATAGATTACGTGAAAGGAGCAAATATTGCCGGTTTCGTGAAAGTTGCCGATGCCATGCTTGCGCAGGGAGTAGTTTAATTACTTTCTAAATAGAATAAAATTAAGGTCGCTTTTTGGGCGGCCTTTTTTAATTATCTTCGGAAAGAAATAATTGTTGAAGAATGCTTGTTACTACTCCGGCCATTGTAATTAGTGCTTTAAAATACGGCGAGGCCGATTTGATTGTGAAAGCTTATACTTATAGTGATGGCTTAAAAACCTATATGCTTAAGGGAGTGCTTAAATCTAAAAAGGGAAAGTTCAAAGCTTCCCAGTTTCAGTTGCTTACCCAGTTAGAAATTGTTGCAAACCACCGCAACCAGGGAAAAATGGAATACCTTAAAGATGCAAAGGTATTGCACACTTATACCAGCCTTCACACAAACATGGTAAAAGGCGCGATGCTTATGTTCCTGGCTGAAGTTTTAAAAAACGCTATTAGAGAAGAAGAAACCAATCCGCAGTTATTTAATTATCTGGAAAATTCACTAATGTGGTTAGATTTGCACGATAAAATCGCCAATTTTCATCTTTTATTTTTACTAAATTTAACGCGCTATTTGGGGTTTTATCCCGATTCGGCATCTAAAGAGCTTCCTTATTTTAATCTTTTAGATGGCGTTTTTGAAATGAGCAGTATTAATAATTATTGTATAGAAGGCCAAAATATCGCTATTTTACGCCAGTTGTTAGGCATAAATTTTGATGCTCTCAACGAAGTAAAGTTGAATCAGCAAAGTCGGTCTAATTTTTTAAATATGCTGCTTTTGTATTACGAGTTGCATATTGAAGGTTTTAAAAAACCAAAATCACTCGCCGTACTTAACGAAATCTTTAGCTAAATGCGAAGTCTAACAGGAGTAATACTCCTTTTTTTTATGGTTAATAGTATCTACGCCCAGCAGATACAGGTTTTGGATGCAGAAAGCCATGAGCCACTTGCCAGCGTGGCTATTTACAATGCGAATAAATCTAAAAGTGAGCTTACCAATTTTGATGGGGAAGCCGATATTGCAGTATTTGACGAAGAAGAAATTATACATTTTTCTCACGTAAACTATTCCAATAAAAGTTTAAAGAAATCCCAGATTATCCAAAACCAGAATACAGTTTATCTAAATGGGAATGATAACGAGTTGGAGCAGGTGGTGCTTTCAGTGGCAAAATTTGAAATGAATAAAGATGAAATTCCGCAGAAAATAGTCAGTTTTTCAGCTAAAGATATTATTATGGCGAGTCCGCAAACTTCAGCCGATCTTTTAGAAAGCAGCGGGCAGGTTTTTGTTCAAAAAAGCCAGTTAGGGGGCGGAAGCCCTATGATTCGTGGTTTTTCAACAAACAGATTGTTAATTACGGTAGATGGCGTGAGAATGAATACTGCGATTTTTAGAAGCGGAAATCTTCAAAATATCATCTCAATAGATCCCTTGGCGGTTGAAAATACTGAGGTAATTCTTGGTCCGGGATCGGTGGTTTATGGAAGTGATGCTGTAGGCGGGGTGATGAATTTCTATACTTTAAAGCCTAAATTTTCATTTACTAATGAAACTTCGGTTTCCGGGAGCGCTTATTCCCGTTACGCTTCTGCCAATAATGAAAAAACTGTACACGCCGATGTTAATATAGGCCTGGAGAACTGGGCATTTTTAAGCAGTGTTAGCTTTTCAGATTTCGATGATTTGAGAATGGGATCTCACGGACCTGATGAATATTTGCGAAACGAATATGCAGTGCGAAAAAATGGTGAAGATGTAGTGGTTGCAAATGATGATCCTCGAGTGCAAAAGCCAACCGGATATCAACAAATTAATTTACTGCAGAAAGTAAAGTTTATGCCACATAAAGATTGGGACCTAAATTTAGGACTTATCTATTCTACCACATCAGATTTTCCAAGATTTGACAGGCTTTACCGAAAGCGCGATGGTGATTTGCGTACAGCAGAATGGTATTATGGCCCTCAGGAATGGTTTATGGGGAATTTTAAGATCAATAAAAAAGGAAACGGAGCATTCTATGATAAAGCCCAGATGACAACTGCTTATCAATTTTTTGAAGAGAGCCGTCATAACCGGGATTTTGGTGAAGATTGGTTATACAACACCAAAGAAAATGTAGATGCTTATTCGGTTAATTTCGATTTTGAAAAGACCTTTGAAGAGAGCCGGTTGTTTTATGGAGCCGAATATGTTTTTAATAAAGTGAATTCTACGGGATTTGCAGAAAATATTTTAACGGAAGAAGAAAACATCACCGCTTCACGATATCCAGATGGTTCTACCTGGCAATCCATTGCGGCTTATACCACCTATCAATGGAAGATTCAGGAAGATCTTTCTTTTCAATCTGGACTTCGGTATAATCATATTTTGGTGGACGCTGAATTTGATGAGAATTTATATGATTTTCCATTTATTGAGGCCAAAATTAATACCGGAGCTTTAACCGGAAGTGCGGGAATTAACTGGCAACAAAACAGGTTTATCGGGTGGCGATTGAATCTTTCTACAGCTTTTAGAGCCCCCAATATAGATGATGTGGGCAAAATTTTCGATTCTGAACCCGGAGCAGTAGTAGTGCCAAATCCAGATTTAAAACCAGAATACGCTTACAGTAGTGAGCTTGGTTTTGACTGGAAGCCTGCCGAAAATATCAGTTTTATCGCGACCGCATTTTATACGTATTTAAATGATGCTATGGTGCGCAGGGATTTCAACTTAAATGGGGAAACCGAAATAGATTACCAGGGAGAGCCAAGCCGTGTGCAGGGGATTCAAAATACCGCGATAGCGCATGTTTATGGTTTTGAGAGTGGGATAGAAATTGATTTATCTGTCGCGCTAAGATTCAGTTCCCAAATAAGTATTACTGAAGGAAAAGAAGAACAGGAAGATGGTTCTACCGCGGCATTACGCCACGCAGCTCCTGTATTTGGGAATACACATTTAATATGGCACAAAAAAAGACTGAAGTTCGATCTTTTTGCTGAATATAATGGGCAATTCGACTATGAAGATCTAGCTCCTTCAGAACAGGGCAAAGCCTATTTATACGCCATAGACGATAATGGAAATCCATATTCACCTTCCTGGTATAGCCTAAATTTAACAGGACAATACGAGTTTAGTAAAAACTTGCTGGCAACCGCTTCCTTAGAAAATATCACCGACCAGCGTTACCGAACTTATTCTTCGGGAATCGCCGCTGCAGGTAGAAATTTAATTTTAGCGCTGCGGTATACTTTTTAATCCTTTTTCTTAATTCTCAAGGCTTTTAAAAATCTTTCTGGGTTTATTTAATATCAATTTCTTTTGGGTTAGCTTTTTCCGTTTTTCTATCGCACTCTTTTCTTAAATTTGATTATTTTCGCGACTCATTGGAAATTTTGAAAAAATGAGCAATAAGTTCCCTGAATATAAAGGACTTGACTTACCAAAAGTAGCTGAGGAAATCTTAAGTTACTGGAAGGAGAACGATATTTTTGAAAAAAGCGTTTCTACACGGGAAGGCAAAGAACCGTTTGTGTTTTTTGAAGGGCCACCTTCTGCGAACGGACTTCCGGGAATTCACCACGTAATGGCGCGAGCTATTAAGGATATTTTTTGTCGCTATAAAACCCAAAAAGGATACCAGGTAAAACGTAAAGCCGGTTGGGATACGCATGGTCTTCCGGTAGAACTTGGCGTTGAAAAAGAGCTTGGGATTACCAAAGAAGATATTGGGACCAAAATTTCCGTAGAAAAGTATAATGAAGCCTGTAAAAATGCGGTAATGCGTTACACCGATGTGTGGAACGACCTAACCGAAAAAATAGGCTATTGGGTAGATATGGAAGATCCATACGTTACCTATAAGTCAAAATATATGGAAACAGTTTGGTGGCTGCTTTCCGAAATTTATAAAAAAGACCTAATCTATAAGGGTTACACTATCCAGCCATATTCGCCAAAAGCAGGGACGGGACTAAGCTCTCACGAACTTAATCAACCTGGAACTTACCAGGATGTGACCGATACCACTGTTACGGCAATGTTTAAAATCACTGATGCTTCAGCAGCTTCGGTTGAAAAGGATCTGGAAGGCGCATTTTTAATCGCCTGGACCACGACTCCGTGGACTTTGCCTTCTAATACTGCATTAACAGTAGGGCCAAAAATCGAATATGTTTCAGTAAAAACTTATAATCAGTATACTTTTGAGCCAATCACTATCCTGGTTGCGAAGGCGCTGGCTAAGGCTCAATTCGATAAAAAGTTTACCGAAGTTGAAACCGAAGAGGAACTTAAAGCTTATACTGAAGGCGATAAAAAGATCCCATTTTTAATCGGGGAAACTTTCACAGGAAAAGATCTTGTTGGGATAAAATTTGAGCAATTGTTGCCTTATGCATTACCTGCAGAAAATCCTGAAAATGCTTTTCGCGTAATTGCCGGAGATTTTGTGACTACAGAAGATGGTACCGGAATTGTGCATACTTCGCCAACTTTTGGTGCAGACGATGCGTTGGTAGCGAAACAGGCTACACCTCAAGTTCCGCCATTATTGGTGAAAGATGAAAATGGAAACCTTGTTCCGTTGGTAGATCTTCAGGGGAAATTTAGACCAGAAATGGGCGAATTTGCCGGGAAGTATGTGAAGAACGAATATTATGACGAAGGGCAGGCGCCAGAGAAATCTGTAGACGTTGAACTTGCTATAAAACTAAAAGAAGAAAATCGTGCTTTTAAAGTAGAAAAATATGTTCACAGCTATCCAAATTGCTGGAGAACCGATAAACCTATTTTATATTATCCGTTGGATTCCTGGTTCATAAAAGTAACCGAATTCAAGGAGCGCATGCACGAATTGAATAAAGGCATTAACTGGAAACCAAAATCTACCGGTGAAGGCCGTTTTGGAAACTGGCTGGCCAATGCGAACGACTGGAATTTATCCAGAAGTCGTTATTGGGGAATTCCGTTGCCAATTTGGAGAACCGAAGAAGGGAAAGAGGAAAAGCTTATTGGTTCTATTGCAGAATTGAAAGAAGAAATGTCGAAGTCGGTTAAAGCCGGCTTTATGGATAAAGATATTTTTGAAGGTTTTGAACCCGGAAATATGAGTGAAGAAAACTACGACCTGGTAGATCTTCACAAGAACGTGGTAGATGAAATTACCCTGGTTTCAGATTCCGGTAAACCTATGAAACGCGAAGCAGATCTTATAGATGTTTGGTTCGATTCTGGTTCTATGCCTTACGCACAATGGCATTATCCTTTTGAAAATAAAGAAAAAGTTGAAGAAGGAGAACGCCAGGCCGATTTCATAGCCGAAGGCGTTGACCAAACCAGAGGCTGGTTTTATACCCTGCACGCTATAGCTACGATGATCTTTGATGATGTAGCTTATAAAAACGTAGTTTCTAACGGACTTGTTTTAGATAAAAACGGACAAAAAATGTCCAAACGTCTTGGGAACGCGGTAGACCCTTTTGAGACTTTGGCAGCTTTCGGCCCAGATGCCACGCGTTGGTATATGATCTCTAACGCCAATCCATGGGATAATTTAAAATTTGATATTGAAGGAATCGCTGAGGTTCGCCGTAAATTTTTCGGTACCCTTTACAACACGTATTCTTTCTTCACTTTATATGCGAATATTGATAATTTCACCTATAAAGAAGAGGATGTGCCTTTAGCAGAAAGACCCGAGATAGATCGTTGGATACTTTCAGAATTACATACTTTAATCGAGAAAGTAGATAAATTCTATGCAGATTATGAACCTACCAGGGCAACCCGTGCAATTTCAGAATTTGTTCAGGAAAACCTTAGTAACTGGTTTGTGCGTTTAAGTAGAAGAAGATTCTGGAAAGGCGATTACCAGCAAGATAAAATTTCAGCATATCAAACACTTTATACCTGTTTAGTTGAAGTAGCCAAACTGGGTGCACCGGTGGCGCCGTTCTTTATGGATAGGCTTTACAAAGACTTAAACAAGAGTACACAAAAAGAAAACTTTGAATCGGTACATTTGGCTGAATTTTCAAAGTATGATGATAAGTTTGTTGATAAATCTTTAGAGCGAAAAATGGAGAAGGCTCAAACCATTTCTTCATTGGTTTTATCGCTTAGAAAGAAGGAAATGATAAAAGTAAGACAACCGCTGCAAAGAGTAATGATTCCGGTGCTTGACGAGCAGCAACGTGAAGAAATTCAGGCGGTTGAAGACTTGATAAAGTCTGAAGTAAATGTAAAAGAACTTCAGCTTATAGATGATGCTTCAGGATTGCTTGTAAAGCAAATAAAACCAAATTTTAAGGTTCTTGGCCCAAGATTTGGAAAGGATATGAAGCTGGTAGTCAATGAGATAAATAAATTAACTCCTGAAGATATTTCAAAGATAGAGCGAGAAGGCAATATTGCGATAAATCTTAACGGAGAAATGGTTAAATTAGCTTCTGAAGAAGTAGAAATTATTTCCCAGGATATTGAAGGCTGGCTAGTGGCAAGTAGTGGTAATATTACCGTAGCTTTAGACGTTAGTATCTCTGAAGAATTAAAAAAGGAAGGAATTGCCAGGGAATTGGTAAACAGGATACAGAATATGAGAAAAGATTCTGGTTTTGAAGTTACCGATACTATTGATGTGACCCTACAAAAGGACGGTATTGTCGAGGATGCCGTTAACCAAAATATAACCTATATTAAAAATGAAACATTAACTGCAAGTCTCGAATTTGCAGAGGTGGTAACTGAAGGAGCCGAGGTGGCTTTTGACGATATTACTACCAAAATGTTTATTAAAAAACATTAGAAATTATGGCAACTGAAGTAAAAGAACGGTATAGCGATGCCGAATTAGCTGAGTTTAAGGCCCTGATTAAAGGCAAAATCGCGAAGGCACAGGAGCAATTGGAAATTTACGAAAATGCTTATAAAAATGATGGAAACAACGGTACAGATGATACTGCTCCTACATTTAAAGCTTTTGAAGAAGGAAGCGAAACTATGAGTAAGGAAGCCAATTCTCAATTAGCTATTAGGCAGGAAAAATTTATCCGCGACCTAAAAAATGCTTTAACAAGAATTGAAAACAAAACCTACGGAATATGCCGTGTAACCGGAAAATTAATCGCTAAAGAGCGTTTAAAATTGGTGCCCCACGCTACTTTAAGTATTGAGGCTAAAAACATGCAGAAATAAATATTTTCTGTTACTCAAATCATATTTATAGCGCCCCTTTGCTTGTGCCTGGGGGCGCTTTTATTTTAAGATTATAAAATTTAAAAAATGCTTCCCAGAAGCTGATTTTTAGCCGGGTAAAAACTAAATAATATTAGTATTTTAGCGGCGTTTTAAATTCCACCGAGTTCATGTCCTTAAAAAAAGCGGGTATTATTATCGTTTTGGTTCTTTTAATAGACCAAATTTCAAAATTTTATATCAAAACAAATTTTTCGCTTGGCGAGGAAGTACCGGTTTTTGATTGGTTCAGAATTTTATTTGTAGAAAATGAAGGAATGGCCTGGGGAACCAAGATCCCGGGAGAATACGGAAAATTATTCCTTACGCTTTTTAGGTTGGTGGCCATTGTGGGTATTGGTTACTGGTTGTGGGATTCTGTTAGAAAAAATGGTTCACGAATCTTAATCACCGCAATAGCCTTAATCTTCGCAGGAGCTTTTGGAAATATTATAGACTCTGTTTTCTACGGAATCGTTTTTAACGGCAGTTATGGACAGGTAGCCGAATTTATGCCGGCAGAAGGTGGCTACGGTACCTTATTTCACGGTAAGGTAGTAGATATGCTTTACTTCCCATTATGGCAGGGCAATTTACCCGAATGGATACCTTTCTGGGGCGGAAATTATTTCACATTCTTTGAACCGGTCTTCAATGTAGCCGATACCGCAATTAGCGCGGGCGTAATTTTACTGCTGCTTTTTAATAAACGAGCTTTTCCAAAAGAAGAGGAAGAGGCTAAAGCAAGTAACTAACTAAGCGGCTGCGCTTCCGTTTCTATCAAAAATCTTTTCGAATTTCTTTAATTCTATTGGCTTAATTAGATAATCGGTCACCAAATTAATAGATTTTGCGCGTTCCAAATCTCGCGGATCTATTGAAGAACTTACCACGTAAAGTGTGATCTTTTTCTCAAAGTTATTCTTAATTTTAATAAATTCATTTAGAAACTCCCAGCCATCCATAACAGGCATATTGATATCCAGGAAAATAATATCGGGAAGTCTATCTTCGGTAGCGTTTTCAAGAATCAACTTAAAATGATCTAAAGCTTCCATACCGTTTTTAAAAATGAGAAGATTGTTAGAAAGTTTTTTAATTTCAATAATCTTCTTAACCAGGTTAACGTATATCTTATCATCGTCAATAATACACGCCAATTCTACTTTTTGCCCCATGAGAATTAGTTTAATTTTTAAAATTTAATTTTAAATGTAGTGCCTACATCTACAGTGCTGGTTACCGAAATTGTACCCCCAAGTGTTTCCACTTGATTTTTTGTAATAAAAAGGCCAATACCACGGGAATCCAGGTTCTCATGAAAGGTTTTATACATCCCAAACATCTTGTCACCATATTGATCCAGGTCAATGCCCAAACCATTATCACTAACCTCCAAAAAAGGAGTTTCATTCTTCAAATAGGTTTGAATATAAATTACCGGTTTTCTACCCGGATGTTTATATTTAATGGCATTTGTAATTAAATTTAGTAAAATACTTTCAAGATATTCAGGTATATAGCTAATTTCTTTTAGGGCGTGAAATTCAGCTACGATTTTTGCATTTTCCCGATTAATTAATGAAGAAGTTGAAGCCATTACCCCACTTAGGGCTTTTTCGAAAGAAACAATTCGGCGTTCTTTTCCTAAAACCGTTTGTTTATTTACAATTTCATTTAACTCATTTATTGCTAAATCCAGATTTTCAGAAATATCGGCTACATTGGGAATTAATTCAATTTTATCTTTATCGGTTTTGGCGTCTTTTAGTAATTCAACAATAAGACACAGGTTACTGCTATGAGAGCGTAAATGGTGGGAGACAACATGTGCGAAATTGAATAAACGGGAATTTTGGGTAGCAACAAGGTCTAGAGAATTCTGTAAATTCAATTCGTTTATTTTCTGGTCATTTATATCCTGAAAAACACCCCGAATTCCAATTATATCCTGGTCTTCGTTATAAACGGGTTTTCCGGTGGCGCGAACCCAGAAATCTTTGTTATAGAGATTCCGCATTTTTAATTCAACCTTAAACGGAATACCATATTTCTCACATTTATCAAATGCTGAAGTTACTTCCTGATGTTCCTCGGGCGCATAAAATCGTAAATGTTCATCGTAGGGTGGTTGATAATCCAGGGGGCATCCAATTATCTTTTTTGTCACATTATCCCAATAAATATTCTTGTTCTGGGTGTCTATGTACCAACCCCCGGTATTGGTCATTTGCGCGGTTTCGCGATAATAAAAGAAGTTTTCTTCAATAGTATATTGGTCGCGTTTATTTTGATGAATATTTACAAAGAGAAGTACTGCGGTTTCCTTATTATTTTCTTTATTCTTTAAGTTTCGGCATTCGAACCAGCGATATTTACCATTATTAAGTTTCAGTTTAAGCTCTATGCTAAAAGCTTCATTTTCTTCGGTAAGTTTATCAAAATAAAGTCTGAAATCGTAGCGATAATCCTGGTGCAGAATTTCCTTTAAAAAATATTCAAAATGAGATTCAGAAAAAATGGGATTCCCCACGAGCGTATCAAAATGTTCGGACCAGCTCACCTCTTTATTTAGAAGATTGATCTTCCAGTAGGCGATATCAAAATCTTCAAGAATGCTGTTTAATTGAAGGTCGTTTAGCATTAAAGGGGCGAAAGTTTTGTTAAAAATAACAGAATACTTCCTAATTCCCTAATTTTTAAAGCTATATATTTTATTGGGCGTAACGCAATAATCCAGTGGAATATCACTGCTAAAAACTTCTTTAAATGCCGGCTCTGCTTCGAAGAATGAAAGCCCTACCTTAATTACTTCAGGCTTACATTCACTTAAAAAGTTATCGTAAAAACCTTTGCCGTAGCCTATACGGTGGCCGTTTTTGTCAAATGCGAGAAGCGCTACAAAAACCACATCTATTTGGGCTGGAGCGATGGGAATACCACCTTCAGGTTCTGGAATATTCCAGCGGTTCTTTTTTATAACGCTGCTATCGGTAAGTAAAAAATGTTCCAGTTTATGTTTTTTGATATTGGTTTTAGAAAGCACTACGTTCTTATCTTTACCTTGCAGAATATGTAAGATATTTTCTGTATCGATTTCTTTCTGTTCAGCAATGCTTAGAAAGAGATGGTAAAATTCTTTTTCCCAAACCGGTAATTGGAGTAACTGATTGGCGATTTCCAGGCTAAGTGCTTCTATTTTTTCTTCGGAAAGCTCTAAGCGTAATGCTTTGTATTTTTTTCGTAATTCGGCTTTATTCATCTTTTGGTGGTGCTGAAATATGAAAAATAGCATCTCCCTGGTAAACAATGGGAGATTCGTTAATATTAATTACATAACCGGTATTTACGGCCTTGATTTTATGTCTGAATTTCCCATAAGGATCGGTAATAGTACCAATATATTCCCCTTTTTCTACGTGTTTACCACAAGGAATTTTTATGTGAAGCAAACCGCTATATTTAGCGCGCATCCAGTTGGTATTTTCAATCACTACGGTTTCGGTAATCGCATCTGGATATTCAAATTTTGGGTTTAACATTTCCAGGAAACTCAAAATTCGCATAGCGCCTTCTACGCCGTGTTTGGCGATATCTTTGTTACTGTCCTGAGATTTTCCGCCTTCAAAAAGTAACACCGGAATTCCTTTTTTTGCACAGGTCTCCCGATAAGATTTTGTGATGGTTTTAGAGTGAATGGTAAATGGAGCGCTAAAAATTCTAGCGTATTTAAGACTTTGTTCATCGCCTCGCTTCACCCTTATTTGTGGGGCATTAAACCTGCTGGCGCCACCGGTATGAAAGTCTAAACAGAAATTTGCAAGTGGTAATATTTTCTTTACAAACTGAAATGCAAATCTACTGGCGAGAGATCCGTGTTTGGTTCCGGGAAACATCCTGTTGAGATCACGGCCATCGGGAAATTCCCGGCGTAAGTTCAGAAATCCAAAAATATTCACCACGGGAATACAAATAACGGTTCCTTTTTGAGGCCTATTGATTCCTTTGGAGATAATTTGCCGAACAATTTCTACCCCGTTAATTTCATCGCCGTGAATTCCTGCAGTTATTAAAACAACGGGACCAGGCTTTTTAGAACGTTCAATTATTACCGGTACCTCCACCGAGGTAGTAGTGTAAAGTTTGGCCATATTAAAATTAATAGTGGCGCTTTTTCCCGGCTTTACTTTTTCACCCAGAATTTCCAGAACATTGTCACTGGTTATTTTTGCCATAGGCTAAACGTTCCTTTCAATATATCTTATTATGGATTTCGCAATATCTTTACCGGTAGCTTTTTCAATACCTTCTAAGCCCGGAGAAGAATTTACCTCAAGAATTAGTGGCCCGCGGGCACTTTGTAGCATATCTACACCGGCAACCCCAAGCCCCATTGCTTTAGTGGCTTTTACCGCTGCAATTTCTTCTTCGTCGGTAAGTTCAACAACTTCTGCGCTGCCTCCGCGGTGAAGATTAGATCTAAATTCTCCTTCTTTTCCCTGTCTTTTCATGGCGCCAACTACGTGACCGTCTACCACAAAAGCCCTAATGTCTCCACCTTTAGCTTCTTCAATAAACTCCTGAACAATTACACGGGCCTGTAAACCATTAAAAGCTTCAATTACAGATTCTGCAGCATTATTTGTTTCAGCTAAAACAACACCAACTCCCTGGGTTCCTTCTAATAACTTTATTACCAAAGGTGTTCCGCCAACTTGTTTTATAACTCCAGATACATCTCTGGAATAGTTAGTAAAAACCGTTTTAGGCAGTCCAATTTTTGCACGAGAAAGTACCTGTAAACTTCTTAATTTATCACGACTTCTTACTAAAGATTCAGATTCTGTAGTGGTAAACGCGCCCATCATCTCAAACTGTCTTACCACCGCGGTACCATAAAATGTTACCGAAGCTCCAATTCTTGGAATTACTGCATCTACACCTTCTATATAGCCACCTTTGTAGTAAATATTAGGTTTACGCTTCTCAATAACAATGTCACACTTTAGAGGATCTATAACTTCTACTTCGTGCTTGCGTTTTGTAGCAGCTTCTACAAGACGTTTTGTAGAATATAAATGGCTATTACGCGAAAGAATTTTTATTTTCATTTTTGTTTAAAATTGTAAGAAACGTCAGTTAATTCGGTGTCCACGATAAATTTTTTGGTAAGGAATTTTCGGCCAATTAGCACCGGAAACCTCATTTCCTGTCGGGAGGACAAAGAAAGGGAAATTTTATAGACCTTATTAAAAATTTTAATAGTGGATATTACCTGATATCTTTTTTGAATAATTCCGTTACTGCTGCGCACAAAAACGATATCATAATCTGTAAAAGTAAATTTTTTTCCGTTGTACAAACGATGTTCTTCATCCAGAAAAGTGCATTCTAAAACTCCATCTTTTTCAACAATATTTTCACAGTGTATAGATGAAGTATAAGCACCGGTATCAATTTTAATAGCTATATCATTTAAATGCAGTGCAGGGAAATCTGCTTTATCAAAACGCCCAATTACTGTTTTCTCCATACCGCAAGGTAGTAAAATACCCATCTAATTTTTTTATAGAAATTATAAAATTTAATGAACGTCAAGCCCATAGCTAAGCTGAACATCGGAATTTTGACCTTCAAATTAATATAAATTTAACATTTACTCGCGCTATCAATTTTTACTGCTACGCATAATAAATTCTACCTTTGGGGAAATGGAAACGCCAGCTTTAGAAGTACAATTACAAACCCTCCCCAATAGTCCCGGGGTGTACCAGTATTACGATAAAAACGGGAAAATTTTATATGTAGGGAAAGCAAAAAACCTTAAAAAAAGGGTGACTTCCTATTTTACCAAACGCCACGACAGTCATAGAATTGGTGTGATGGTAAAAAAGATAAAGGAGATAAAGCACATTGTTGTAGAATCTGAAACCGATGCTTTACTTTTAGAGAACAATCTTATAAAAAAGCATCAGCCACGGTTTAACGTGATGCTTAAAGACGACAAAACCTATCCCTGGATTTGTATTAAAAATGAACGTTTTCCAAGAGTTTTTCCTACCCGAAAACTTATAAAAGACGGTAGCGAATATTATGGTCCTTTTACAAGTTTTAAAACGGTAAATACGCTGCTTGATCTAATAAAAGGGCTATACAAGCTTAGAACCTGTAATTATGATCTTTCAGAAGAAAAAATAAGGAATGGGAAATATAAAGTTTGCCTGGAATATCATTTAGGAAACTGTAAAGGCCCTTGTGAAGCAAAACAGGCTGAAGCAGAATACAACAGTAATATTGAAGCGATTCGGCAAATTGTAAAAGGCAATTTTAAAGATTCTTTACAGCAATTTAGAGAGCAGATGAAGTTGCACGCTGAGAAAATGGAGTTTGAAGATGCACAACGAATAAAAAATAAGATTGATGTACTGGAAAATTACCAGTCTAAATCTACAGTGGTTAATCCGAAAATTACCAATGTAGATGTGTTTTCTATAGTTTCAGATGAAGGCTATGGATATGTAAATTTTCTCCAGCTTTCCCACGGCGCAATTATCAGGTCGCATACCATAGAAATGAAGAAAAAGCTGGATGAAACCGATGAAGAATTATTAGAATTAGCAATTACCGAAATTCGGCAGCGCTTCAGCTCAAACTCTAAAGAAATTTATGTGCCTTTTAAGGTTGATGCCGGGGAAGAAGTGAAGGTAACTATTCCCAAACTGGGCGATAAAAAGAAGATTGTAGATTTATCGCTTAGAAATGCCAAATATTACCGCCAGGAACGTTTTAAGCAAATGAAAATTGTAGATCCAGACCGGCACGTGAAGCGTATAATGGCGCAAATGAAAGAAGATCTTCGGTTAAATGTAGAACCAAGACATATAGAGTGTTTTGATAATTCTAATATCCAGGGAACAAATCCCGTAGCTGCTTGTGTGGTTTTTAAAAACGGCAAACCCAGCAAAAAAGATTATCGTAAATTTAATATCAAAACCGTGGAAGGGCCAGATGATTTCGCTTCTATGGAAGAGGTGGTTTTTAGGCGTTACAAACGTTTGCTTAATGAGGGTGAAGAGTTGCCGCAACTTATAATTGTAGATGGGGGAAAAGGCCAGCTTTCTTCAGGAGTAAAAGCATTGGAAGCTTTGGATTTACGAGGAAAAATAGCCATTATAGGAATTGCAAAACGCCTGGAAGAGATTTTTTATCCGGGAGATACCATTCCTCTTTATTTAGATAAAAAATCTGAAACTTTAAAAATTATTCAGCAGCTTAGGAATGAGGCGCATAGGTTTGGAATTACTTTTCATCGTAACAAAAGGAGTAAAACTGCGTTAAATACAGAGTTGGAAGAGATTACCGGCATTGGAGAAAAAACCGTGGTAGAATTATTAAAACAATTTAGATCGGTAAAACGAATAAAAGAAGCTTCAGAAAAAGAACTCGCCGAGGTTATTGGAGTTTCTAAAGCGGGAATAATTTTCAATCATTATCAAGAGAAAAAATAAAACAGCATTTTGCGCAATATAAATTACAAATGAAAAAACTACTGCTTTTACTTTTTCTGTTTGTAATGCTTCCGGGAATTTCCCAGGAGCAGGAAGATTTAAAAGTTGGGCTGGTTTTAAGTGGTGGTGGTGCAAAAGGCCTTGCCCACATTGGTGCGCTAAAAGTAATTGAAGAAGCCGGAATTAGAATAGATTATATTGGGGGCAGCAGTATGGGCGCAATTATTGGCGGTTTGTATGCTTCAGGTTATACGGCACACGAGTTAGATTCAATTTTTCACGAGACTAATTTTAATATTTTAATTCAGGATAATATTCCGCGTAGCGCAAAATCTTTTTATGAAAAGGAAGATGCCGAAAAATATGCTATTAGCCTGCCTTTTGATGATTTTAAAATAGGTTTCCCCGCAGGACTTTCCAGGGGACAAAATATCTATAATTTAATGTCCCAGCTTACCATGCATTTGGGAAATGTAGATGATTTTGAAGAATTACCTATTCCGTTTTTTTGTGTTGCTGCCGATGTGGAAACCGGGGAAGAAGTGATATTAGACGAAGGTTCTTTTGCGCAGGCGGTTTCTGCCAGTGGCGCAATCCCTTCTATTTTTAGTCCTGTAAGTTTAAATGGACGGTTGCTAACCGATGGTGGGGTTGCCAATAATTATCCCGTAGAAGAACTTAGAAAAAGGGGTGCTGAAGTGATTATTGGCGTAGATGTGCAGGATAGCCTGGTAAATAAAGACGATTTGCGCAATGTTTTTGATATTCTTGCTCAAATAAGCAATTTCCGGACAATTAGTGATATGAAGGAAAAAATTCCTAAAACCGATATTTATATCAAACCAGATATTAGTCCATTTTCAGTATTGTCTTTTGAGAAAGGAGAGGCAATTATAGATTCGGGAAGGGTGGCTTCGCTAAAAAGAAAAGATGATCTGGAAAAGCTGGCTGCACGCCAAAGCACGGGTCCGCGCAATATTGTAATTCCAGAGATGGATACTTTGCAAATAAGTACGCTTACTTTAGAAGGTAATAATAACTATCCGCGGTCTTATATTCTGGGAAAATTAAGATTGAATTACTTTACAGATTTCACCTTTAAAGAACTCAACGAAGGGATAAATAACCTATCTGCTACCGGGAATTTTAACCGAATAAATTACAGGTTAATTCCTAATAACGACGACCAACTTTACACTTTAAGCCTGCAAATAGAAGAAAGTAAAAATAAGAGCCTGCTAAGATTGGGAGTTCATTATGACGAACTTTACCAAATTGGTGCCCTTATTAATTTTACCCATAAAAGTTTGTTATTTACTAACGATGTAACTTCTTTGGATGTAGTGGTGGGAGATCAATTTAGGTATAATTTTGACTATTATATAGACAAAGGTTTTTACTGGAGTATTGGTGTTAAATCGCGATATAATAATTTTGATTATCCGGTTTCTTTTGATTTTGCCAGTGAAAATGCCGAATTGCAGGATATTGGGGTAAACAGGATAGATATAGATTACCGCGATTTTACCAACCAATTTTATGCGGAAACTTTATTTAAGCAGGTTTTTTCCTTCGGACTGGGAGCCGAACATAAATTTTTAAAAATTGCTTCTGAAACTTTAAATAATCCAAATCCTGAAATAAGCGATACCCGCCTTTTTGAAAATAGCCATTATTACAGTGCTTTTGGATATTTAAAATACGATTCTTACGATAACAAATACTTCCCTTCGCGCGGCGTTTATTTTGATGGGAATTTTCATCTTTACTTGTTTTCTTCAGATTTTAATAATGATTTTTCTGAATTTTCTATCGCAAAAGGAACTTTAGGTTATGCTTTTTCTCCCATCAATAGATTCTCTACCCGAATTGTAACTGAAGCGGGATTTAAAATAGGAAACGACGGTGTAAACACGCTGGATTTCTTTTTGGGAGGATATGGAAATAACCTAATCAATAATTTTGTTCCGTTTTACGGATACGATTTTATTAGTCTTTCGGGAGATAGTTATATAAAAGGACTCGTGGAATTTGATTATGAAATTTTCAGAAAAAATCACGTGATTGCAAGTGCAAATATTGCCAATGTGGGCAATAAATTATATTCTTCTGGAGATTGGTTTACCATGCCAGATTTTACCGGCTATGCACTTGGTTATGGTATAGATACTTTTATAGGTCCTTTAGAGGTGAAATACACCTATTCTCCCGAAATTAAATCCAGCCAATGGTTTTTTAGCCTTGGTTTCTGGTTTTAGGATATTAAGAAAAAATTCTATTTTTCAAATAATCGCCTACATTTTCTGATACTAATTTAACTTCTAAAGTTTGCTTTTTTGCTACAGGTTTTTAGAGATGTTTTAAGAATGTTTCCTTAAAAATTCCCGATATTTGTTTTAAAGTAAAATAACACTGAAAAAAATAACAAATTCTCAATATTCTTTTAGAAATTGGGGGTTGAATTAAAAATATCAGATTATGCCTTTTTATCATAAACTCGGTAAAATTCCTCATAAACGCCACACGGTTTTTAAAAAACCAGATGGCAGCCTTTATTACGAACAGCTTTTTGGAACTATTGGTTTTGACGGGATGTCTTCTAATCTCTATCACGAACACCGGCCAACGCAGGTAAAAGAGGTTAAAGGAAGTTATAGTGTAAAACCAAAAATAGCTTCAGAAAACAATTTAAAATCTTATCGTTTTAAAGGTTTCCAGGTAAAACCAAATCCCGATTATCTTGAAAGTCGAAAAGTGGTTTTAACCAATAGTGATGTAGATATCACCCTGGCTTCTCCACAAGGTTCTACAGATGATTATTTTTATAAGAATTCAGATTCAGATGAATTGCTTTTTATTCATAAAGGAAGTGGGAGGTTAAGAACACATCTTGGAAATCTTGATTTTAAGTACGGCGATTATTTATTAATTCCGCGAGGAACTATTTATAAAATTGATTTTGACGACGAGGATAATCGCTTATTTATTGTAGAATCAAGAAGGCCAATTTATACACCTAAACGCTATAGAAACTGGTTTGGGCAATTACTGGAGCATTCTCCATTTTGCGAGCGGGATCTAAGACAACCGCACGAATTAGAAACCAATGACGAAAAAGGAGATTTTTTAATTAAAATTAAAAAGCAGGGCGAAATATTCGATATGGTTTACGCTACGCATCCATTTGATGTAGTAGGTTATGATGGCTATAACTATCCGTATGCTTTTTCAATTCACGATTTTGAGCCTATAACGGGAAGAATTCACCAACCACCACCGGTGCATCAAACTTTTGAGACCGATGCTTTTGTGGTGTGCAGTTTCTGTCCGCGTAAATACGATTATCATCCAGAAAGTATTCCGGCGCCATATAGTCACAGTAATATAGATAGTGATGAGGTATTGTATTACGTAGATGGTGATTTTATGAGTAGAAACGATATTGAAGCCGGACATATTTCGTTGCACCCGGCGGGAATTCCGCACGGGCCGCACCCGGGAGCCGTAGAACGAAGCATTGGCCAGGTAGAAACCGAGGAATTAGCGGTTATGGTAGATACTTTCAAGCCATTAATGCTTACCGAAGATGCAATGGAAATTGCCGATGAAACCTACCATAAATCCTGGTTGGATGAAAATCATTAAGATTTATAATTAAAAATATTAGCAATAAAAAATATAAAAATGAGTACTGATAATACATCACTTAAATTAGAAAAGGTAATGCAGGATGCTGAAGATTTTCTTCCTATCCTGGGAACCGATTTTGTTGAACTTTACGTAGGTAACGCCAAGCAGGCAGCTTATTACTACCAACATGCCTGGGGTTTCCAGCCTGTGGCTTATTCTGGTTTGGAAACAGGTAGAAAAGACAGTGTTTCTTATGTGCTTCAACAGGGAAAAATTAGAATTGTACTTACTTCCCCGCTTCAGCCGGAAGGTGATATTAATGCCCACATTAATAAGCACGGAGATGGTGTGAAAATGGTGGCACTTTGGGTAGACGATGCCAGGAAAAGTTATGAAGAAACCACGAAAAGAGGTGCTAAATCTTATGTGGCACCTTATGAAATGGAAGACGAACACGGGAAAGCTGTGATTTCAGGAATTCATACTTACGGGGAAACCATTCACTTGTTCGTAGAACGAAAAGATTACGAAGGTCCATTTCTTCCCGGTTATAAAACCTATGCTACTAAAGTGCAGGCAGAAGATACAGGCCTAAAATACATAGACCATATGGTGGGAAATGTAGGCTGGAACGAGATGAACAAATGGGTAGATTTCTATGCTAAAGTAATGGGCTTCGCACAAATGGTGTCTTTTGATGATAAAGATATTTCTACAGATTATACGGCTTTAATGAGTAAGGTAATGAGTAATGGGAATGGTAGGATTAAATTCCCAATTAACGAACCTGCAGAAGGAAAGAAAAAATCGCAGATAGAAGAATATATAGATTTTTATAATGGTGCAGGAGTGCAGCATATTGCGCTGGCTACAGATAATATTATTGAAACCGTAACTCAACTTAGGGATCGCGGGGTAGAATTCCTGTATGTTCCCGAAACTTATTATGACACTTTATTAGATAGAGTAGGGAAAATAGATGAAGATCTAGAACCATTAAAAGAACTTGGGGTATTGGTAGATCGTGACGATGAAGGTTACCTTTTGCAGATATTTACCAAACCGGTTTTAGACCGTCCAACAATGTTTTTCGAGATAATTCAACGAAAAGGCGCCCAATCTTTTGGAAAAGGGAACTTTAAAGCACTTTTTGAAGCTATTGAAAGAGAACAGGATTTGCGAGGAACCTTGCAATAAATTTTAAAATAACTTAATTAACTAAAGTTTATAGTTAAAAAATTGAATTACTGAAAAATTTTGTGTTAATCTCAATTTTATGGTTGCTATAACTCTATTAAATGCAGACTTTTGCGCTCGCATTTTTGGAGTGGTTACCAATAATGTATTTAATTTTTCATAATTTAAGTTTTAGTTGGTTAATAAGACAAAAACCCCGTCATTAATTTGATGGGGTTTTTTGTTTTAATACATTTGGAATAGAAATTGTAAATATCCATAGCCCAAGCACTCTGTAAATCAGTATTTAAAAATTTGGTATGAAAAAAAGTATATTTACAATATTCCTTCTACTTTTAACCGGCTTCGCAGTTCAGGCTCAATCTCAAAAGGCATTTGGCGCGGGCGAATGGTTTAAATTCCGCATACACTATGGCCCTTTTAATGCAAGTTTTGCCACTTTAGAGGTAGATGAAACCAATATAAAAGGCAAACCCGTTTATCATATTGAAGGGAAAGGGAAATCTACCGGATTACTACACTGGTTTTTTAAGGTAGATGATAATTATCAAACTTATATAGATAAACAAGACGGGAAACCTTATAAATTTATTAGAAAAATAGATGAAGGGGGTTATACCAAAGACCTGGAAATAGACTTTGACCATAGCGATAATAAAGCATACGTTTTTAATAAAAAACACAACGAAAATCATACCTATACGACCAAGCCGAATGTTCACGATATGTTATCGGCATTTTATTATATTCGCAACAATATTAAGAACGACGAACTTCGCCCTGGAGATGAAATGCGCCTCAATCTTTTTATAGATGATGAGAACATGGATTTTAAACTAAAATTTTTAGGCCGGGAGGTTATAAAAACCAAGTTTGGTAAGGTTGCTACTTTAAAATTCAGGCCGTATGTTATGGCCGGCAGGGTTTTTAAAGAAAAAGAAAGTCTTACTTTTTGGGTTAGTGACGATGCTAATAAACTGCCTATTAAAATTGAAGCAAATCTTGCAGTTGGATCTTTAGATGCCGATTTAGATGAATATAAAGGCCTAAAGCATCCGTTTAAAATAATTATGGAATAATACATGGAAATAAAGCCGGAAATTGCAGAACGTATTTTTGCATTAGAGGAAAAGTTTAAAAATTCAGGTCAGGATTTGGCTTCCTATTTAGATGGACTTTTATATGATAGGTACCTTACGTATTGGGATTATTTAAGTATAGACACTTTATTGAGTCTGCAAAAAACCTTAACTCATTTTCCAGACGAAAAAATCTTTATTTCTTACCATCAAATTACCGAACTTTATTTTAAACTCATTATCCATGAGCAGAAGCAAATAATTGAGGCTGAAGCTCCTGATGCTAACTTTTTAATTGAAAAATACAATCGTTTAAATCGTTATTTCAGGATTCTAACCGATTCTTTTGATGTGATGATTAAAGGAATGGAGAGAGAGCAGTTTCTTAAATTCAGAATGTCTTTGTTACCTGCCAGCGGATTTCAATCTGCACAGTTTAGAATGATAGAGCTCTATTCTACTCCTTTAGAGAATTTAGTTTCATTTAAGATAAGAGAACAATTTTCTAAAGAAAGTAGTTTAGAAGATTTGTACGAAAATATTTACTGGAAAAAAGGTGGTATCGATTTAAAAACGGGGGAGAAAACCTTAACCTTAAAACAGTTTGAGAAACGCTATACGGCGCGTTTTCTTAGAATAGCTTCAGAATATAAAGGAAGAACCCTTTACCATAAATATCAACAACTTCCAGATTCGGTTAAAAATAATAAGGGATTAAAAGAAGCATTACGTAATTTTGACGCCAATGTAAATATAAATTGGCCCCTTATGCATATGGGTGCTGCTTACAGATATTTAAATAAGGATAAAGAAACTATTGCTGCTACGGGAGGCACAAATTGGAAAGAATTTTTGCCGTCGGGATTCCAGAGAGTTAGTTTTTTTCCTTATTTATGGAGTGAAGAAGAATTAGAAGATTGGGGCAAAGAATGGGTAAACCATATGTTTAACACACAGAAAGAAAATTGCTAAAAAATTGAAGAAAATAAGTTTCCTACTGGTATTGATGTTGGCTTTCACAGCCTGTGAAGATGACGCAAAAGAAACCGCCCTTAATGAAGAAAAGGTAGAAAAGAAAGTGCCTAAACCTGTTGAGAAAGAATTCGGTTTTATCCTGGATAATTTTGAAGTTGTAAATGGCACTGTGGAGTCTGGAGATAGTTTTGGCTATATTCTAGATCAACACGGGGTAGATCGCGGCAGGATTTACCAAATTTCAGAAAAAGTAAAAGACACCTTTAATTCCGCTAGA
Source organism: Salegentibacter sp. BDJ18 (assembly GCF_017579965.1). NCBI lineage: Bacteria > Pseudomonadati > Bacteroidota > Flavobacteriia > Flavobacteriales > Flavobacteriaceae > Salegentibacter > Salegentibacter sp. BDJ18. Next base: position 109,689 of record NZ_JAFLQX010000003.1, on the reverse strand, counting down.
ATAACCGCCGGAAAAAAATATAAAATTCTTAAAGCCAAAGATTCTGCTAATACCCCACAATTTTTCATTTATCAACATGACAGGGTTAATTATACGGTGCTGGGAATTGGTGATAGCATTAGTGTAGAGCGAAAAAAGAAGCCGGTAAGTGTGAAGAGAAGAGAAGTGTCTGGAGTAATTACGTCTTCCCTTTCAGAAGCCGTTCAGGCGCAGGGTTTAAGCAATCTATTGGTTTATGAACTTTCAGATATTTACCAGTGGAGTATAGACTTTTTTAAACTTCAGAAAGGTGATCAGTTTAAAATGATTTATTCTGAAAAATATATTGATGATACCATTTTTGTGGGGATTGAAAATGTTGAAGCCGCAGTTTTTAAACACGGCGATAAACCTTTTTATGCTTTTGAATACGAAACCGATTCATTAACCGGGCAACCCAGTTTTTATGATGAAGAAGCAAAGGCACTGCAAAGTTTCTTTTTAAAAGCACCATTAAATTATAGCCGAATTTCTTCCAGGTATACCAAAAGAAGATTTCACCCGGTTCAAAAACGATGGAAAGCGCACCTGGGAACAGATTATGCTGCGGCCCATGGAACGCCAATTGTAAGCACTGCAGATGGAACGGTAATCGCTTCCAGTTATACTTCCGGAAACGGGAATTATGTAAAAGTGAGGCATAATGATAAATATACCACGCAGTATTTGCATATGAGTAAACGAAATGTGCGTAGTGGCCAAAGAGTAAAACAAGGCGATGTTATTGGTTATGTGGGGAGTACCGGTCTTGCTACAGGTCCGCATGTGTGCTATCGCTTCTGGGTTCACGGGAAACAGGTAGATCCTTATCGCCAAAATTTACCCACTGCAAAACATATAGAGCCCGAGCATAAGGAAAAGTATTTTGCCGCCATAGAAGATTTAAAAACTTCGTTGGATAAAATTCCTTATAAAGAATATAAAAAATAGGTTCCAATAGGGAGCACCCTTAATATTAAAGTGAAAGATTGATTCAATCTTAAATCACTCATTTCAAATAAAATTAAAAGTTTTAGGCCAAGGCCAGGAAAAGAAAAATTTAAATGAAAAATATAAATCCAACCCAAACAACAGCCTGGAAAAAATTAGAAAAGCATTTTAACGAAGTGCAACAATTGCAGTTAAAAGAGCTGTTTGAAAAAGATCCTGAAAGGGCTTCTGCATTTACCATTGCCTGGGAGGATTTTTACCTGGATTACAGCAAAAACCGAATAACTAAAGAAACTCGTGATTTACTTCTTGAACTGGCTGAAGAATGTGATCTTCAATCGGCAATAAACTCTTATTTTAACGGAGATGCGATTAACAAAACCGAAAATCGCGCAGTCTTACACACGGCATTAAGAGCTCCTGCGGGGGCTGAAATTACCCTGGATGGTGAAAACGTAGTGCCTGAAGTGCAGGAAGTAAAAGAAAAGATCAGGAAATTTTCTGAAAAAATTATTAGCGGAGAGAAAAAAGGTTTTACCGGGAAAGCATTTACCGATGTTGTAAATATTGGAATTGGAGGTTCAGACCTTGGTCCGGTGATGATCACAGAATCGCTACAATATTATCAAAACCATCTTAAAGTTCATTATGTTTCTAATGTAGATGGTGATCACGTAAACGAAATCTTAAAAAATTTAAATCCTGAAACTACTTTATTTTTGGTAGTTTCAAAAACCTTTACTACCCAGGAAACCCTTTCTAATGCTACCACAATTAGAAATTGGTTTAGAAAAACTGCGCCGCAGGAAGCAGTTGCAGAACATTTTGCGGCAGTTTCCAGCAATTTAAAAAATGTTGAAGAATTTGGTATCGCTATAGAAAATGTCTTTCCTATGTGGGACTGGGTTGGCGGTCGTTTTTCTTTATGGAGTGCGGTTGGACTTTCTATAAGCCTGGCAGTAGGTTATAACAACTTTGAAGCTTTATTGAATGGTGCTCATAAGATGGACCAACATTTTAAAACTTCAGATTTTAAAGAAAATATTCCTGTACAATTGGCTTTGCTAAGCATTTGGTACAACAATTTTTATAAAGCAGAAAGTGAAGCGGTAATTCCTTATACGCAATATTTACACAGGCTTCCCGCGTATTTGCAGCAGGCAATTATGGAGAGTAATGGAAAAAGTGTAGATAGAAACGGTAAAAAAGTTGACTACCAAACGGGCACTCTAATTTGGGGTGAGCCAGGAACCAACTCCCAGCATGCTTTCTTTCAATTAATTCACCAGGGCACTAAACTGATTCCTGCAGATTTTATAGGATTTAAAAAATCCCTGCACCAAAATGAAGATCACCATAATAAATTGATGGCGAATTTCTTTGCGCAAACCGAGGCCTTGCTTCAGGGAAAATCTAAAGCCGAAGTAAAACAGGAACTCGAAGCCCAGGGATTATCCAAAGATGCGGTAGAAAAGTTATTACCATTTAAAGAATTTGATGGGAATAAACCAACCAACACATTGCTTATAGATAAACTTACTCCTGAAAGTTTAGGAAAACTTATCGCGATGTACGAGCATAAGATCTTTGTGCAGGGTGTAATTTGGAATATTTTTAGCTATGACCAGTGGGGTGTGGAATTAGGAAAGCAACTTGCAAGTAAAATTCTTGCGGAAATCGAAAATAAAACCCCCAGTACTCACGATTCTTCTACAAAAAGTTTGTTAAAATTCTTTTTAGAATAAAAATCACACTTTTGTTAACACTTAGTTGAAATCTATAGTTTTCAAAGAATCAATTAGTTGAAAATTTGTTTTAGTTTTGCGCCGAACAAGATGTTAAAGTTAAATTTCTTAACATTTCCGTAAACTGCGGGTTGTAGGATTTAGCTTCATTTGCATCGAAATTTAAACTCAAAACAAACAAATTCAAAAATGAGGAAATTACTCGCATTAGCGTTGTTTCTAACATCAGCTACAATTTTTGCTCAGGGAACTCTTACCGGAACGGTGATTGATTCTGAAATGGACGGCCCCCTTCCGGGTGCAACCGTTATGGTAGTTGGTACTAACAATGGTACTACTACAGACTTTGATGGAAATTTTTCTTTAGATGTAAAAGCTGCCTCGGGGAGAATAAGCGTAACCTTTATTGGTTATGAAAGACAAACCATTAACTTTAATATAACTGGTGGTGCTACACAAGATTTAGGTACAATTACTTTAGGTCCAGATGCCGATGCATTGGCCGAGGTGGTAATTACCGGTATTGCCGATTTAGCTAAAGATCGTGAAACTCCTGTTGCTGTTTCTACTATTAGAGCTGCCGAAATTCAGGAGAAATTAGGTTCGCAGGAATTTCCTGAAATTTTGAACAACACGCCTTCTATCTACGCCACCAAACAAGGTGGTGGATTTGGAGATGCCCGTATTAATATTAGAGGGTTTGATACTAATAACTCTGCGGTAATGATTAACGGTGTGCCAATTAACGATATGGAAAATGGTTCGGTTTATTGGAGTAACTGGGCTGGTTTAAGCGATGTAGCTTCGGCTATTCAGGTTCAAAGAGGATTAGGTTCTTCTAAATTAGCGGTATCTTCTGTAGGTGGAACCATCAACGTGGTAACAAGAGCCGCAGATAGATCTGAAGGTGGATTTGTAACAGCTATGACGGGTAATGATTCTTACTTAAAAACTGTTGCTTCTTATAATACGGGTCTAATGGAAAGTGGTTTTTCAACAACTGTATTATTAAGTCAAACTCAAGGAGATGGCTATGTTGACGGAACCGAATTTCAGGGGTACAACTATTATTTAGGTTTTGGATACAGACCTAATGATACGCATGATTTTCAGTTTACAGTAACTGGTGCACCACAATGGCACAATCAACGTAGCAGAAGTAGCTCGATTGATGTTTATCAACAATATAGTGATGATGAAGATCCAAATATAAAATATAATGAAAACTGGGGTTATAGAAATGGAGAAGAGTTTTCTTTTACCAGAAACTTCTACCACAAGCCAATTATGTCTTTAAACTGGGATTTCGATATTAATTCTGCCACTAAACTTTCTACTTCAGCTTACGCTTCTTTTGGACGTGGAGGTGGAACCGGAGAAATTGGTACTATAAATGGAAGAAGACAATTTGCGCTTCCAAGAACCGATAACGGTTTGATAAGAGTAGACGATATTTTTGCTTACAATAGAGGGCAGGCCGTTCCAGACTTTGGAAATGACGCTAACCCAGAAGGACAGAGAACACTTACCGATGGTATTTATCTTAATCAGGGTAATGGAGATAGGTCTTCGGCTAATGGAATTACAAGAAGAGCTTCTATAAACTCTCACAACTGGTTTGGTGTGTTATCTAACCTAAGTAACCAGTTAACAGATGAGCTTACTTTGGATGTAGGTGTTGATTTAAGAACTTACAAAGGTATTCACTATAGAAGAGTTAATAATTTAATGGGAGGTGACGCTTATTTACAAACCGATAATGTTAATAACGACCCTAATCCTGTACAACGTCAAACGTACGATGCAGATCCTAACTTCTGGGTATTCTCTGATATTGATTCAGAAGAAAAAATAGATTATTATAACGATGGTTTAGTAAGATGGGCTGGTACTTTTGGACAGTTAGAATATAATAACGACGTAATTTCAGCATTCGTTCAGGGATCTATCTCTAACCAGGGCTTTAAAAGAGTTGAGTATTTTGGAGAACTTGAAGGTAGCCAGGAAACCGATTGGGAAAATATAATTGGTGGAAATATTAAAGGTGGTTTAAACTGGAATATTGACGAAAGACATAACATCTATGCAAACGCAGGTTACTATTCTAAACAACCTCTTTTTGATGCAGTGTTCATTAACTTCGGAAATAATTTGAACCCAGATCTTCAAAACGAACAGGTAATTGGTACCGAAATTGGATACGGTTTTAGATCTAGTTTCTTTAGTGCCAACGTGAACCTTTACAGAACTTCATGGGCAGATAGATTTGAAAGTACAGGAGCTGTATTTAATGCAGAAACTCCGCAAGAAGTTAGAGGTACTGCAAACCTTTATGGAATTACCCAGGTGCATACTGGTTTTGAATTAGATTTTACCGGTAGAATTTCAGATAAATTAAGATACAATGGGATGATGTCTATTGGTAACTGGGAATATCAGGATGATGTTGAAACAGCATATTTTGATAATGATCAAAGCCCTATCTTAGATGAAAACGGAAATCCACAAACTGCAACTTTAGCTTTAGATGGTGTAAAAGTTGGAGATGCTGCACAATTTACTGCCAGTCTTGGAGCAGATTATACCATTATTGAAGGTTTAAGAGTAGATGCGAATTATAGGTATGTAGATAATCTTTATGCTGACTTTGATGCTACTGATGCTTTAGGTGAGGAGAATTTTGAAGCTTTAAAATTACCTTCGTTTGGATTGGTTGATGCAGGTGCTTCGTTTAGATTGCCAATTGGGCAAAATAACAATAACCTGAACTTTAGAGTTAATGTAAATAACGTATTTGATACAATGTACATTTCTGAAGCTGATACCAACCTTTTAGCTGGTGCTGGTGATGAAACGTACCAGGGAATTAATGTTAATAACAGGGTATATTTTGGATTCGGAAGAACCTGGAATGCCGGAGTTACTTTTAACTTCTAAATAAAAGAGATTAATTTTCAATAAAAAACCACCCCAAATTGGGGTGGTTTTGTTTTAAAGGTGACCTGTTTATTAATTTACTTCACTTTTTACAAGTCTTATAAATTCCGCTCTGTAACCTTCCTTGTCCTCTCTACGACCTTTTTCGGCAAGATCTAATATCAATCCAGTATTATGATTTTTTACAAATTCTGAATCGGTTAATTTCATTCCATAAAGTGCTACAGCAGCAGCAAACTTAAAATCGGCGCTGGCTTCTTCAAAATCCTTTTCAGTATCTGCTACCGTCTTGGTAATGAGCTTGCTTTTTGCACCCTCTGGATCCTTATACCTAAATTTTACCGTAAATAACTCACCGCTATTATTTTTTAATTCGGTGTTAGTATACTTCAGTGAGTCTATTTCTTTTAAATACTCACTTTCAACTCCTACAGGAATTAGCTCATAAAGAGCTGTAACGGTGTGGCCACTTCCAAGTTCCCCGGCATCCTTTTCATCATCATTAAAATCTTCTGCAATCAGTAATCGATTTTCATAACCAATTAATCGGTAAGCCTGGATTTTTTCGGGATTGAATTCTACCTGGATTTTTACATCTTTGGCAATGGTGTGAAGTGTTCCTCCAAACTCAGTTCCCAGAACTCGTCTGGATTCTTGCATGCTATCTATATAAGCGTGGTTGCCATTCCCGGCCTGGGCAAGGCTTTCCAGTTTTGAGTCCTTGTAATTTCCCATTCCAAAGCCTAATACGGTTAGAAATACTCCGCTTTCCCTTTTTTCTTCAATTAATTCTTTCATTGCGCTATCACTGCTAGCGCCAATATTAAAATCGCCATCTGTAGCAAGAATAACCCTGTTGTTTCCGCCTTCAATAAAGTTCTCTTTTGCAATTTTATAAGCTAGTTGTATGCCTTCACCTCCGGCGGTGGAGCCCCCTGCATTTAGGTTATTAATCGCTTCCAGGATCTTTATTTTTTCACTGCCGGGTGTGGATTCTAAAACAACCCCTGCAGCGCCCGCGTAAACTACTATGGCTACCCGATCTTCTTCCCGTAACTGGTTCACCAGAATTTTAAAAGAAGATTTTAGTAAGGGTACTTTGTTAGGGGAATTCATAGAACCTGAAACATCTAATAGGAATGTAAGATTGGATGCCGGGATATCTTCAGTAGGAATGTTTTTACCCTGTAAGGCTATTTTCGCGATTTTTGTTTGTTGGTTCCAGGGAGATTTTGCTACCTCTGTATGTATGGCAAAGGGATGTTCATCTTTAGGCCCGGCATAATTGTAGTTGAAATAATTTATCATTTCCTCTATTTTAACGGCGCCTTTAGGGATCTCCTGCCCATTGTTGACCATCCTCCTAATATTGCTGTAAGAAGCACGGTCTACATCTATAGAAAAGGTAGAAAGTGGTGCGGTCTTGACACTTTTAAAAATATTCTCGTTTCTTTCTTTATAAGCTTCTGTGTTAGTTCTATTGTTATAACCATAGCCAGTCTGTAAACTTGAAGTTCCTCGAATTCTTATCGTTTCTGAATCCGCTATTGCTACTGCTACTACTTCTTCGTTCAAAGAAACATTGTAAGGCTCTAAAGAGACATTAATCACCTTTTTATCTTTAACCTTAACCTCTTTGGTTTTATAACCAATAAAGCTGAAGGTAAGAAGATCTCCTTTTTTAGCTTTAATGCTGTATTTTCCGTCGAAATCGGTTTGTGTCCCGGAATTTGTGCTCTTATTAAGAATGTTAACGCCGGGAAGTGGTGTTGAATTTTCATTACTTACCGTTCCGGTTATTGTCTGTGCCGAAATCGAGTTGCAGAGAAATAGGCTTAAAATAAATAGTAAATTATACTTCATGAATTGAATTTTATAGGTGTTGTAGAAAGTTGATTTTTATTCCTGAACTTGGAAAATTATGGGTAAGGCATAATTTACATTAACAGGCTTTCCGCGTTGTTTGCCGGGTTGCATTTTTGGTAGGGCTTCAATTAGCTTTTTGGCTTCTTCTTCCAGTTTTGGATGTGGCGCTCGTGCCTGTATATTTACGATATCTCCTTCAGTATTTATTTGAAAAAGAATATTGATACGATTTACTCCTGAAAGATCTAATTCACGACCCAGATCCTTATTGAAATTCTTATTTACATAAGTGGTTATTTTTTCACTCATGCAGTTCTTTCTCGCGGTATTATCTTCTAATGCTTCACAACCCGGAAATATTGGTACATCTTCAATTAATGTAAAAGGAACAGTTTCTACTTCTTCATCGGGTTTATGATCAATTATTTCCTCTGGTTCTACAATGTCGTCAAGCTTTGCTTCGGTAGACTCAATTTCGTCTTCTTTGGCTTCGGGATCATCTTTAATGATCTCTATTTCATCTGGAATTACCGGAGGTTTTGGTGGCGGAGTGTTTGCTAACTCGGTAATGGGGATAACTTCTTCTTCAAGATCCTCTAAATAGACCTGCTCTTTTGTAAATTCCTCCTTGTCGTAGGTTTTCCATTCTATTAATAATAAGCTGGCCAACAAGGCTACAATAAGTCCGAATGATAAAAACAAGTTTGATTTTTTCCGAAGATCGGCTTTGGCATTTTTCTTAGGTTTCATAAGATATTAGATTAATAGTTAGTAAATAAATGATAAGAAACTCAATAGAATGGCTGGTATTTTAGATAACTATCAATTAAAATGCCAAAAAACTAAAAATTATGATTTTAATTCATATTGAAAAACTGGATATTCAATTCTAAACTTAGAAGTACAATGCCGCTACAATTTTATAGAAAATCCTATCTTTACTAAAAATTTACTCTTATGTATCCAACTGTACAATTCATTCATTCTTATTGGGCTTATTTAGTATTAATAGTTTTATTTGTAGCCTCTATAAATGCAATTATTGGTTATGCTTCTAATAAAGAATATGGAGCCACTAATTTTAGGATTGCACTTTTCACACTTATCACTTCACATATTCAGCTTTTAATAGGAATAGTTTTATACTTTGTATCTCCCTATTTTTCAGTACTTCTGGAAGAAGGAATGGGTACGGTAATGCCAGATCCTACTTTGAGACTTTATATTCTGGAACATCCGTTAATGATGATTATTGCGGTAACTTTAATTACCATTGGATACTCAAAACACAAGAGTAAACTTACTTCAAAGCCTAAGTTTAAAATCCTTGCTATATTTTATACCTTAGGATTATTGGTAATGTTGTCCCGTATTCCCTGGAACGCCTGGTTTTAAAACTGTATAATTAAATTATTTCTAAGGTTTTACTTTTATCCAATCATCGAGATTTAAATGCTACGAGGTAATTTATTTATTGTCTCGGTTTGGATTTGAAGAGACTTCTTTAAGCAGGTAAATATAAACCGGAAAATGGTCACTGTAACCGCCCTGGTAACCACTATATCCATAACTACGGAAGGGATATCCCTTGTATTGTCCGTTTTCGGTAATTAGGTATTTCTTATTAAAGATACCTGCTTTATAAAACTGAAATTTGGAATAATCTCTCCCGGTTAAACCGCCAGAAACAAGAATTTGATCAAATAAATTCCAGCCATCCCGGTAAGCAAGGGTACCCATTCCTTTCTTCAGCATTTTTTCCATAGGGTTATATAATTGATGAGGATTTACTTCATCTTGAGTAGCTACAGTTTTTAATACTTCCTTGAAACTTTTATTGGTGGGATCATCGTTAAAATCGCCCATGCTTATAATCTTAGCCAAAGGCTCTTTTTTAAATATAGAATCAAGGATAATTTTATTTAGAGCAGCTGCCTTTTCTCTTTTATAGCTACTCGCTGCTTCGCCACCACTTCTGGAAGGCCAGTGGTTGACAATAAAATGCAGTTTTTCTCCATCAATTTTCCCGCTTACTACCAATTGATCTCGGGTGTAAACGCGTTTATCTGGTTCTTTGCTGTTATAAATCAATAACTCGTGAGAAACCGAATTTTCTAATCTAAAAATTTCTTTTCTATATAATAAGGCTACATCAATCCCCCGCCGATCTGGAGAATCGTAATGCACAATATTGTAATTGTAGTGCTTCAGTTGGGGCTCATTGATTAGGTCTTCTAAAACTCCTCGATTTTCAACTTCACATAAGCCTATAATTCCCGGAGGTTGTTTTGTTGTGTCATAACCTATTTCAGCCATAACTCCCGCCAGTTTTTGGAGTTTGTCGCGGTATTTTTCCTGGGTCCATACATCATCTCCTTCAGGCGTACGATCGTCATCAAAAGTGAACGGATTATTTTCTGTGTCAAAAAGATTCTCAACATTATAAAAAGCAATACTTAATATTTTATATTCAGTTTTTGGCTGTGAGAAAACACTTTCAGCAGAAATCAGAAATAAAAGATAAACGCTAAATAAGGGAAAAATACGGGTAATCATAGTCTTACAAATTCTTTAAAATATTCACATAAAGTGCTGATTATTTGATTTTTGTGTCTAATTTATCTAAACTTATAATAAATATGGAAATAAAACCCGATGAAATTCTTCTTTTTTCTTCTCATTCTGGGACTGGGACTCTCAGTGTCATTTGCCCAGGAAATTTCCCTGAGAGGAAAATTGGTAGATGCACAAACCTATAAAGAATTATCCCGCGCCAAAGTGCTTATTGAAGGAAGTGTTTTCGAAACAATTTCAGATGAACAAGGGGAATTTATTTTTCTTTCTGAAGAAATTCCTCTTGGAGAACAGGTTTTAAAGATTATACTTCAGGACTATAAAGAGCTACGGCTGCCGATAATAATTGAAGCTGAAGCCATCAAAAATCTTGGTTTAATTCTAATGCCACCTATTCTAGCAGATTATGCGAATCAAATAAGCACCATTAGCCTTTCTGATGCCGAGCTGGATGAAGATGAAGCACATATTGATAATCTTTCGGGGCTTTTGCAGGCTTCACGGGATGTCTTTCTTAATGCAGCTGCTTTTGATTTTAGCCAAACATTCTTTAGACCTCGCGGGCTTGATAGTGAACACGGCAAAGTTCTAATAAACGGGATAGAAATGAATAAAGCCTATACCGGCCGGCCGCAGTGGAGCAATTGGGGCGGACTTAATGATGTGCAGCGCAATCAGGTTTTTTCTATGGGTTTAAGTCCGTCTCCTGTGAGTTTTGGAGGTTTAGCCGGCACTACCAACATCGTAATGCGCGCTTCAAAATATGCTAAAGGAGGCAAAGCATCTATAGCCGCCGCCAACCGAAGTTATAACGGCCGATTAATGGCTACCTATGGTTCTGGAGAATTAAAGAATGGTTGGGCTTATGCAATTTCAGCTTCCCGAAGGTTTGCGAAAGAGGCCTTTATTGATGGCACTTTATATGATGCTAATGCTTTTTTTCTTTCGGTTGAAAAAACTTTTAATAAAGAGCATAGCCTAAATTTTACGGGATTTTATACGCCTAATATCCGCGGAAAATCATCTCCAAATACGGCGGAAGTCTTTGAGTTAAAAGGAAGAAAATACAATGCCTATTGGGGTTACCAGGATGGGAAAATGAGAAATTCCAGAGTAAGGGAGATAAAAGAACCAATCTTGATGCTAAATCATTTTTGGGAATTTTCAGCAGAAATAAGCATTAATAATAATTTCGCTTTTCAATTTGGCAAAACCGGGAATTCCAGGATTGATTTTGGAGGAACCCGAATGGCCGAAATTAATGGGCAAAATAGTTATGTAGGTGGCGGCACAAATCCAGACCCAACCTACTATCAAAAACTACCCAGCTATTATTTACGTTTTTCAGATAATCCAAATTATGAAGCTGCTTACCTGGCGCAGCAGGATTTTAAAGACAACGGGCAATTAAATTGGGAGCAGTTGTATAATGCAAATAATGCCGCCGGCTATACTGTTTATGCCTTGGCGGAAGACAGAAATGATGATATTAAATTAGATTTTAATTCTATTATTTCTGCTAAAATTAATGACAATATAGATCTGGATGGAAAGCTGGCATTTTCCTATTTGAACTCCCATAATTTTGCTTCTATTAAAGATATGCTGGGCGGCAATACTTTTCTGGATGTCGATTTTTTTGCCGAAGGTGATGAGCAAACTTCCCTTGAAGATAGAGCTCAAAGTGATCTCCAAAATCCAAACCGAAGTGTTTCAGAAAATAAACCTTATAAATATAATTTCAGGTTATATGCGAATTCTGCCAAAGCTTTTGCTCAAATGAATTTCGATTACGACAGGCTGGATTTCTATGTAGGAATTACTGCTTCCCAAACCGCTTATCAAAGAGAAGGATTATTTCAAAATGGCAATTTTCCCGATAATTCCCTGGGTAAAAGCGAGCAATTAAACTTTACCGATTTTGGAGGGAAACTTGGAGCAAATTATAAACTTACAGCAAAGCATTTATTCGGCTTTAATGCAGCCTGGTATACCAAACCGCCCAACCTTCGCAATTCGTTTTCTAATTCGCGTCAAAATAATGATGTGGTAGTGAGTCTTGCAAGTGAGCAAATTCAAAATATAGATATAAGCTACAGGTATAGGTCCAGCACAATCAAAGCCAGGCTTTCTGCTTACTACACGCAAATTAAAGATGCAACTGAAATTTCCTTTTATTATGCCGATGGACTTTCAGGATTGGGTAGAAATAGCACTACGGCATTTGTGCAAGAGGTTTTAAGCGGAATTGATAAACAACATTTAGGTTTGGAAATGGGAGTTGAGGCCCAATTAACTTCAGCCATAAAATTAAAAGCGGCGGCGGCATTGGGACAATTTGTTTATAGCAATAGTCCTGAACTCTATTTAACTTCAGACGATTTTAATGAGATAGTAGATTATGGAACTTCTTATTTAAAAAATTATAGGATAGCCGGTGGCCCGCAAAGAGCGGCTCAAATTGGGTTTGAATATCGAGATCCCGATTATTGGTGGTTTGGAACTACAATAAATTTTTTCTTCCAGGCTTTTCTGGATGTAAGTCCGTTAACTAGAACTGCGAATTTCCTGAATGATAGCGATGGTTTACCTATACTTAATTACGATGCAAGTATTGCAGCAAACCTTTTAAAACAAGAACAATTTAAAGATTATATGCTTGTAAATGCCATAGGTGGCAAATCCTGGTTGGTAAAAGGAAAGTTTATCGGCTTCTTTGTGAGTCTCAATAATATTTTTGATAAACTCTATAAAACCGGTGGTTTTGAACAATCCCGAAATGCCAATTACCGCACTTTAAAACAAGACCGGGAGAGGGAAAACCCCATTTTTGGACCCAAATACTGGTATGGCACCGGTGCTTCCTATTTTGCTATGATTTATGTTAGATTTTAAAATTATAGGTATGAAAAATTTCAATTTAATTATAACTGTTTTATTCTCTTTTTTAGCTATTTCTTGCGTGAAAACTGACGATTTTGAGCTGCCGGAATCCAAAACTAAAGAGATAAATATTGAAGGAAATATTACCGGAATTTCTGCTGTAAAAAGCAATTTTAATCCCGAAACCGAAGAAATCTATGTTTTTTCTGAAACCAATACGGTAATGGAAGCTTATGTAGTTTCCAGTGATGAGGGTGGCAATTTTTATAAAGAACTGGTGTTGCAGGATAAACCTGAAAACCCAACTGCAGGCATTTTATTTCTGGTAGATGATAATTCGCTTTTTGAAACCTATAATTTTGGTCGAAAAATATATGTAAAGTTAGACGGTCTCGCTTTATGGTCTAACAATGGCGTGCATCAATTAGGAGTTCAAAATAGGGGAGACGTGGTGGCAATCCCATCTTCCAGGATAGAAGATCATATTATTAGAACTATGGAAACTGCGGAAATTATTCCACTACAACTTGAAATTTCAGAATTTAATGAAAGAGACGAAAATTTATTTATTGAAGTTAAAAATGTCCAGTTCAATCTAAACCTACTCAGGGAGCAACATCATTATACTTTTGCAGGAGAAGTAACCGATGAGTATGATGGTGAAAGGCAGCTGGAAAGTTGCCGTACCGGTGCAAGCACGATGCTTAGTACAAGCACTTTTTCTGGATTTAAATCTTTGTATTTGCCTGAAAATTCCGGAAGTGTAAAGGGGATTCTAACCCGAAATTTTTATGATGATTATTTTGTAATCGCAGTGAATTCACCCGATGATTTTAATTTTGATGGAGATCGGTGCGACCCGGAATTTCTAAAATGCGAGGGTAATAACATAACGGGTGGTACCCTTATTTTCGAAGAAAATTTCACTAATGTAGCAAGTCTTTCTGCATTAGAAAATAAAGGCTGGACCAACATAAATATAAATGGCGACAAAGCATTTGAACCGGGAACATTTGATGGGAATAGGTATATTCGGGTTTCAGCATATAATACTGAAGAAACTTCTATGGAAGCCTGGCTGGTGAGTCCGCCAATAGATTTGAATGAAGTTTCAGAAGCTCAATTGGCTTTTGAAATTATGTCTTCTTATGATAATGCCACCATTCTAAGCGTTTTGATTACAGAGGAATTTACCGGAAATGTTTTAACCACTAACTGGACTCCGCTGGATGCGATAATTCCTATTGGTCCTACTAATCAATACGGAAAAAGATTTGTAAAAAGCGAAATAGATATTTCCTGCTTAAAGGGAGATATCCATTTCGCGTTTAGATATTTAGGTGGTGCCCCAGATAAAAGCACAACTTATGATATTGATAACATACGAATAAGCGGGAATTGAGTAAATTGGGAGATTATTTAAACTCGGCGCATGAAGCAAAAATTACTCTTTTTATTCTTGATAATTACATCTTTAAGTTCTGCTCAACATTCCCAGGATTTTGCCGGAAATTGGTTCTGGAAATCTCCAGACGGGCAGAATACCATGGAATTAGAACTGGAGTATGAAAGCCAGGGAAGTATTAAAGGTAATCATTGCGTGATCTTCTCACAGGGTGAAAATACCGATTGTAAAAGAAAAAATGGAAATTCGTTTACAATCAATCTGGTTAAAATCGCTGAAGGTGTTTACGACGGGACTATAAAAAGTGCCGTAAGTTATACTTCAGGAAAAATACGTTTGCAATATATAGACAGTGAAAAAGCTATTCGTTTTTATCTAAAAGAAGTGCCTCCCGGAGAATTCTATATGCCCAAGGAGGCTTTTTTAGTTAGATAATTTATTTTTGATAAGCTTCGCTGTAAGGCGACCAGATTTCATAAATAGGATCTCCTTTAGAGCTTTTCCCTTTATGATGCCATTTCCCATCTTTTACTTCATATTGAAACTCTAAACTTGCGCCTACACGGCTGGTATCTCGTGAAAAGAATTCAATATTTTCAGTATATGTGCCGTTTTCTGCAGTGTAAGTTCCTCCGCCCGTTCCATTAAATTCTTTGGTAGCCGAATTAAAGGCGATCCATTGAAATCTTCCACCGCTTAAAATTTTTACCGTGCGCCTGTCACCTGGGGTCATTGTATTCATTTCCCCGTTTCTTTCACGGCCGGTAATTACCCAGTTTCCCGTTAATGCATCTGATTTATCTGAAACACGTTCCCATATTTTAGTAGTATTTCCGTCAGAAATTTCCATCTTGTTTTCGCCTTCCCAGGAAATATTATATTCCCGTTCAGTCCCAATGTTTTCGGCATCGTAGGTGTCAAAATCCCTAATTTCGCTAAGGGTTTCATCTTCCAGGCTAAGTTCTCCTCCTGCAGCGCCTAAAAATTCATTATTACTTAAATTTTTAGAACCCAAGGCAAAATAACCGTCTTGAACTATTTTAATCACTTCACGATCGCTTACCGTTTCACCGTTTTTTTGTATTAGTTTCCAGGCGCCATCAAGCTCCTGAGCTCCCATTATTCCGGAGAAAAAAAATAGTGGTAATAAGATTAGTTTTTTCATTGTAGTAAATTATTGGTCTACCCTAATTTACTGAAAATACCAATAAAAAGCCCCCAAATTTTCGGGGCTGTATTCTTTTATTTTTCTTCTCCGTATTTATCGTATTCAGGATATAGGAAGTTGTTGTAAGGAAAACGGGTGATATGAATTTTACGAACCGCTTCATAAACTTTTCTGCGGAAATCTTCCATATTCTCTTTATTCAAAGCAGATATGAACAGAACGTTATCTCCCATTTTATTCATCCAGGTTTGTTTCCATTCTTTCAAAGTATAATGCGCTTTTGTCCTTTCGGTCATTAAATCATCATCTTCAATTTCTTCAGCTTCATATTGATCAATTTTATTAAAAACCATAATCGTTGGTTTGTCATTACTCTTAATCTCACTCATAATCTGGTTAACAGATTCTATGTGGTCTTCAAAATTTGGATGAGAAATATCTACAACGTGCAATAGTAAATCGGCTTCTCTAACTTCATCTAAGGTAGATTTAAAAGACTCTACTAGTTGTGTAGGTAACTTCCTTATAAATCCTACCGTATCGGTTAAAAGGAAGGGTAAATTTCGAATTACCACTTTTCTTACCGTAGTATCCAAAGTTGCGAAAAGTTTATTTTCGGCAAAAACCTCACTTTTACTAATGGTATTCATTAAAGTAGATTTTCCAACATTGGTGTAACCTACCAATGCAACCCTAACCAACTGTCCGCGGTTACCGCGCTGCACCTCCATTTGTTTGTCTATGGTTTCAAGTTTTTTCTTTAAAAGGGAAATCTTATCTCTAACAATCCTACGGTCAGTTTCAATTTCTGTTTCCCCTGGCCCACGCATTCCAATACCACCACGCTGGCGTTCAAGGTGAGTCCACATTCCCGCAAGTCTCGGTAATAAATATTCATATTGGGCAAGTTCTACCTGCGTTCTCGCATAACTGGTTTGTGCGCGTTGAGCAAAAATATCGAGGATAAGTGTAGTTCTATCTAAAACTTTACATTTCAGGATTTTCTCAATATTTTTCTGTTGAGCAGGAGAAAGTTCATCATCAAAAATAGCGGTACCTACGTCATTTTCATCTACGAACTGTTTAAGCTCGTTCATCTTCCCTGTCCCTATAAAAGTTTTTGGATTGGGTTTATCCATATTTTGGCTAAAACGCTTTATCACTTCCCCGCCTGCGGTATAGGTAAGGAATTCTAATTCGTCCAGGTATTCTTCTAATTTATCATGCCCCTGCTCTTTGGTTACAATACCAATTAGAACAGCTTTCTCGTGGGTTAGGTCGGTTTTTTCAATCATAAATACAAAGTTACACAATAGATTGCTACTGCGATTTTTGCGGAAATTATTTCAACATATATTTAACTAAAATGTGCTTATAAACAACAAACCCGCCGGAAAAGGCAGGTTGTATTTTTAATTTTTTGTTTTGTCTTCACGTTCAACTCGTTTCAGTATTTAAATAATCAAAATAGCTACGGAAACAAGTTCAGCATAAATTATGGGTTTGTTTATTGGCTAAAATCCATAATTAAATCCTAAACCAAAAACTTCTCTAATTTGAAAACCTTTTACTGCATTGTCGTCGTAAATAGCCTGGAAAATAAGGTTTGTAGAAAGATAATCGTTAATCTTCATTTTCATGTTCATCGTATAATCGATATCTACGTTTTGAGGATCTTCTAAATAGTTGGAGTAGAGGTTAATTAAATTCTCCATAGTTACATTTTCAATTATATCGAATTGCGCGTAACCAGACACGGAGGCACCAAGTTCAAAACGCATGGCTTTCCCTGCATCTACGCCAAAATAATCACCATCTACATACTCTGGGCCTGAAGTAAAATCTTTATCTACAAAAACCATTCTTCCAGTAGCCGGGGCAAGATTTATATAGAAATTTTCACTTTTTTTCCACATCATACCGGGACCAAATTGAAGGTAAGCGGGAGATAGAAAATTGGTATATTCTCTTCGGGTTGTTTGGCCGCTTTCAGCGTCTTCTCCGAATTTATAGCCCTTTGTAATTTGCGTTCTAAAATTAAGAAAAAGTGAGTAATACCAGTTTGATTCCTGTACCTGCTTTCCCGCAATCGAGTTAAATTCTAAGCGGTCACTTGTTTTCCTGGCAAATTCGTCACTTCGCTGCTTAGTCATTCCATAATCAAGAAGTAATTTATTATCCCAGGTAAAATCGTCTTTTAATAAATTAAAATCGTAATCAAAAAGAAGGTTTCCTGCAATATTGGACGTTCCACCGCCGGTCCACTCTTCATTAAAGGCTGACTGATTAAAAAGAATGGCTATGTTTCCTTCTTTTGTCCATCCTTGTTTTTGTTCTTCCTCTTCTTCCTGAGCCGTTAAATTAAAAATCCCGCCACAAAGGGCGAGAGCAAATAATAATTTTTTCATTTGTTTATAATTTAAGATCCCTATCTGGATGTTTACCACTATTTTGTGTTTATTTCCTGCGTTTTGCTAATTGAAGCAGTATACATCCAGAGGGTTCAACTTAATTTTTTGGTTTTTTATACAAAGGTACCGATGAGCAAGCCTCACCATACATTAAACTTTTAACTACCGGTTGCAGTTTTTCTATTAAAAGTAAATAGGCATTTTTTGGAACCGGTTTGTGAGAGCAGCCTTTAACGATCACAGGTTTATCTGTAAGATCACTAACATCCATTTTATTAATAGCTTCGGTATAAAGTACGGTTTCTAAAGTTTCCAGGTCACCGGTGATTACTTTTTTTGCATATGGCTGTAAATAAGTAGCCAGTAACATAAATGCCCAGGCAGGGATTATTGCATCGCTGGAGCAGGTAAGGGCTATAAATTTATCCTGGTATTGAGTCCAGTCGTGGTTTTTGGCCTGTTCTCTAAATTCTCCTTCCCGCAGCACGAAACCTTCCAGAAGCCAGTCTTTTACATCAAACAATACGCGTTCCCCTTCAGGATAATAATCCTCCAGGTTAAAGGTAATAAGTTTACTATTGGCTATTCGGTTTACTATTTCTTCGGCCATAAAATGGGTTAAGGGTTAGTGGTTAAAAGCTAATAAATATTTAAAGAAAGTTTTTATTCCCCTTTGGGGGCTAGGGGACTTTTATAAAAGCCCTAATTCCAGTTTTGCTTCTTCGCTAATAAGGTCCTGGTTCCACGGCGGATCGAAAGTAATTTCTACTTCGGCATCTTTTACCGTATCTATAGAAGCTACCCTCTCCTTCACTTCCTGTGGCAAACTCTCTGCTACAGGGCAGTTTGGTGTGGTTAAGGTCATTAATATTTTCACTTCGTGATCGGTGTTTACCATTACGTCGTAAATAAGGCCTAATTCGTAAATATCTACCGGGATCTCTGGATCATAAATAGTTTTTAAAACCTTTACGATCTTTTCTCCTAATTCCTGTGTGTCTATTTCCTGTTCCATTTTAATTAAGTTGTGTTTGGTATGCTACAGCATACATTTTAAGTTGTTTGATCATACTCACCAAACCATTGGCGCGAGTAGGAGACAAGTGCTCTTTAAGACCAATTTCATCAATAAATTTCGTGTCGGCTTCAATAATAGCTGAAGGGTGATGATTGGAAAATGCCCTAATTAAAATGGCTACAATTCCCTTGGTAATAATGGCATCACTATCGGCCGTAAAAACCAATTTCTCATCTTCAAGTTCAGCGTGAACCCACACTTTACTTTGACAACCTTTAATAAGATTTTCGTCTATTTTATATTTTTCGTCTATAAGCGGAAGTGCTTTTCCAAGCTCTATCATATACTCATAACGCTGCATCCAGTCCTCGAACATTGCAAATTCGTCTACAATTTCTTGCTGTATTTCCTGTATCGTTTTACTCACTATCTTCTGTTTTTTGCAGGTTTAAAAGCTCCTGATTTTCTTTAGATAAAAATATTAAATCTTTATCGCTAATTCTAACATTTCTAATTTCGGGAATTACTTCATTCATAATCTCTTCATATTCCATTTGCCCTTCGCAGTACATTTTGGTTCCCAACGGCGGATTGAATTTCACGATAGAATCCTGAATTTTATAGGTGGCTACAAAATTGTTGCAACCGGTTTTTCCCGATAACCTTTTTTCTGTACCATTAAAATTTAAAATGAAACCTTCTGCAGAAATATCTTCTCCATCCATTTCTACTAAATTATAATCGCCACTTAGTGAATTCAGGTCTGCTGGATCTTCTGAAATTTTTTCTTCTGAATTTCCGCAGGAAATCATTAAAAATGCGCTGAATATAAATAAGATCTTTTTCATTTAATATATTTAGGAAAGCATTGATTTTGCTTTTATAACTGCATCAATAAACCGGTCTATTTCTTCTTTGGTATTATAAAACGAAAAAGAAGCCCGAACAGTACCTGGAATTTTATAAAAATCCATAATAGGCTGTGCGCAATGGTGGCCGGTCCTTACCGCGACCCCCATTTTATCTACGAGCGTCCCAATATCATACGGATGAAGCCCTTCAATATTAAACGAAATAACTGCGGTCTTTTCTCTTGAAGTCCCGTAGAGTTTCATCCCTTCAATTTCCTGAAGTTTTAAAGTAGCATAATCCAACAATTCTTCCTCGTAACGGGAAATTGCTTCAAAACCAATACTATTCATATAATCTATAGCTGCGCCAAAAGCAATGCCACCACAGATATTAGGCGTACCCGCTTCAAATTTATGAGGAAGACCGGCATAAGTTGTTTTTTCAAAGCTTACCGTAGCAATCATTTCGCCACCACCCTGGTAGGGGGGGAGTTTATTCAGCCATTCTTCTTTGCCATATAAAACGCCAACACCTGTTGGGCCACACATTTTATGTGCAGAAACCACATAGAAATCCACATCTAATGCCTGTACATCTGCCTTAATATGCGGGGCAGCTTGCGCGCCATCTATTAAAACGGCTGCGCCTTTCTCGTGGGCTCTATCTATAATCTTTTTAATAGGATTTATGGTTCCCAAAGCGTTTGAAACGTGGTTTAGGAAAACCATTTTTGTTTTTTCTGAAAGCAATTCTTCAAAAGATTCGTAAATAAGTTCTCCCTGTTCGTTCATAGGAATAACTTTCAGTTTTGCACCAGTTTTTTCGCAAAGCATTTGCCAGGGCACAATATTGGAATGATGCTCTAATGCTGAAACCAGGATTTCATCGCCTTCTTTTAGAATAGATGCAAAACCGCTGGCAACAAGATTAATCCCATGGGTGGTGCCTGATGTAAAAATGATCTCATGAGATTTTTCAGCATTAAAATGTTGCTGAATTTTTTTTCTGGCACCTTCATATTTGTCGGTTGCTTCCTGAGACAGACTGTGCACACCGCGGTGAATGTTAGCATTGTAATTAGAATAATAATCTACAATAGCATCCATTACCTGTTTCGGCGTTTGCGAAGTTGCGGCGTTGTCAAAATAAACCAGGGGGTAACCATTAACTTCCCTATTTAAGATAGGGAAGTCTTTTCTAATTTCGTCAACGTTAAATGCTATATTATTAGTAGCAATGCTCATTTTTATATTTATTTGAGGATTCTATTAAAGCTACTTTTAATAGCGATTTACAAGTTGAATCCTAATTCTACGCCCAATTTAAGGGCTATAAGTTTATTGATTCTCTTCTTAATCTCTGGGATTTTTACACTTTCCAATACATTATTGGCAAATGCGTACATTAAAAGTCCGCTGGCTTCTTTTCTTGGAATACCACGAGATTGAAGATAGAATAAAGCTTCTTCGTCTAACTGTCCAATAGTACAACCGTGGCTACATTTTACATCGTCTGCAAAAATTTCCAGCTGAGGTTTTGAGTTTATGGTTGCTTTATCGTTTAATAAAACATTGTTGTTAGACTGGTAGGCATTTGTTTTTTGCGCTTCCTTTTCAACCACTACTTTCCCGTTGAAAACACCAACCGATTTTTCATCAAAAATACCTTTGTAATCCTGGTGCGATTCACAATTTGGTTCTATGTGATGTACCAAAGTATTGTGATCTACGTGTTGTTTTCCTTCAATGATGGTAACACCTTTCATAGTAGAATCTATGCGTTCTCCTCTTTGGTAAAAATTAAGGTTGTTACGCGTTAATTTTCCGCCAAGTGAAAAAGTATGTACAGAGCAGAAGCTTTCCGATTTCTGTTCTATGTAGGTATTATCAATTAAAGACGCCGAAAGTTTATCGTTCTGAATCTTATAATAATCTACTATAGCGCGTTTATCAGCAAAAATTTCGGTAACCGAATTAGTAAGCACCGGTTGATCTGTTAAACTTTGGTGACGCTCAATAATCTGGCAATGGGAATTTTCGTCTACCACAATTAAATTACGAGGCTGCACTAATAAAGAAGATTCGTTTCCAGTAGAGAAATTAATGATCTGAATTGGTTTATCGGCCATCGTATTCTTATGAATATGAATAAAAGCCCCTTCTTTGGTAAAAGCAGTATTCAACGAGTTTAGTCCATTTTTTGGAGCAATTTTGTTGAAATAATTATCAATTACCGGCTTGTAAAGATCTTTATTTAAAGCCGAAGACATTAAGCAAACATCAATCTTATCATGCGTGGTGCTAGATAAGTGTGATGAGTAAATACCATCTATAAACACTAAATCGTAAGTATCTATCTCGTGTATAAAATACTTTTTAATGTCTTTATATTCAAGCGTATTTTCCTGTTTTGGAAAAAGACTATAATCTTCCTTTAAAATTGATTTAAGGGAAGTGTATTTATAATCTTCCTGCTTTCGGTTTGGGAAACCTATAGTTTCAAAATCCTTAATCGCCTGATTTCTTATTTTATGAAGATCATCGTTAGATCCCGTGTACTCTTCTTCAAAAGCCAGGAAAGATGATACTAATTTCTCTTTTAATTCCATGATAATGTATTTTGTCTTTCCCGCAGCTTGTGCTGAATTTATTTCAGTATAGGCGGGAAACTTGACCAGTCTTCAAAAAGACTAAAATAGCTTTTCTTACTTTTTTCGAAATAAGTTATTAAACCGCTTTTTCGGCTTTAACCCATTCGTAACCTCTTTCTTCCAGCTCTAGCGCAAGTTCTTTACCGCCAGATTTCACTATTTTACCGTCTATCATTACGTGAACTACATCTGGTACAATATAGTTAAGCAAACGTTGGTAGTGAGTAATTAGCAAAACTGCGTTGTCTTTGCTTCTTAATTTGTTTACCCCGTCGGCAACAATTTTAAGGGCATCAATATCCAAACCTGAATCGGTTTCATCAAGAATAGCCAATTTTGGTTCTAACATTGCCATTTGGAAGATTTCATTTCTTTTCTTTTCTCCACCTGAAAACCCATCGTTTAAAGATCTTGATAAAAATTTACGGTCAATTTCCAAACTTTCAGATTTCTCTCTAATCTTTTTCAGCATTTCATTTGCCGGCATATCTTCCAGTCCATTAGCTTTTCTATGGGCGTTGATGGCGGTTTTCATAAAATTGGTAACTGAAACTCCTGGGATCTCCACCGGATATTGAAAAGAAAGAAATATACCTTTATGAGCTCTTTCTTCAGGATCCATTTCTGAAATTTCTGTGTTTTCAAAAATAATTTCTCCCTGGGTTTGTTCAAACTCCTCTTTTCCCGCAATTACCGAAGAAAGTGTACTTTTTCCTGAACCATTAGGTCCCATAATAGCGTGAACTTCTCCGGGATTAATATCAAGATTAATTCCTTTTAAGATTTCTTTATCTTCTATACTTGCGTGTAAATTCTTTATTTGTAGCATAAATTATCTGTATGCATCCCGAATAAATTTGGGATTGGTTTATTATTCTTCTTCCTGTTCTTCTAAAGCCTTCTCAGACTCCAGAATTTCTATAATTTCTCTTATTTCTATATTCTCATCCCAGCCTTCCTGTCTTGGGTTGGGCACAATTTTTCCTTTAACCTTTACTGGAACCATATCAAATTCTTCCTTCTGAAATGGTTGTATCTGCTCGGCGAGTACTTTAGACATCGAGTCTATAGTTACGCCATAAACAAAATCGCTTCCTCTTAAAATTGCTGCATCGCCGGCATAAATAAATTCACCGGTTAGCGTTTGAATACTATCGGGAACTTTTTCTGCTTCAGGTTGGTTCATTAGATCCTGGCGGCCTTCGTCCTGGCAGGAAAAAGCCGTAAAAGCAAGGCTAAGAATTAGCAAAAACTTCTTCATTTCTTCAATCTTCATTTGCCCAAATTATCCTACAGATCCTTCCAGAGAAATTTCTAATAGTTTTTGTGCTTCCACTGCAAACTCCATAGGTAGTTTGTTCAATACCTCTTTACTAAAGCCGTTTACAATAAGAGCAATAGCTTTCTCGGTATCAATACCACGTTGGTTACAGTAGAAGATTTGGTCTTCTCCAATTTTACTTGTGGTGGCTTCGTGTTCTACCTGCCCGCTTTTGTTTTTAACTTCAATATATGGGAAGGTATGCGCGCCACATTTATTTCCCATTAAAAGGGAATCACATTGTGAAAAGTTACGGGCATTTTCAGCTCTGCCGTTTATTTGCACAAGTCCGCGATAAGAGTTTTGCGACTCTCCTGCCGAAATACCTTTAGAAATAATGGTACTCCTGGTGTTTTTTCCAAGGTGAACCATCTTTGTCCCGGTATCTGCCTGTTGGTGATTATTAGTAACTGCAATAGAATAAAATTCCCCAATAGAATTATCTCCTTTTAAAATACAGGATGGATATTTCCAGGTTACTGCAGATCCCGTTTCAACTTGCGTCCAGGAAATCTTAGCTCCTTTTTCACAAAGTCCACGTTTGGTTACGAAGTTATAAACTCCTCCTTTTCCTTCTTTACTTCCCGGGAACCAGTTCTGTACGGTACTGTACTTAATTTCGGCATCATCTAAGGCTATAAGTTCTACAACCGCCGCGTGTAATTGATTTTCATCACGGGTAGGTGCAGTACAACCTTCAAGATAACTAACATAACTTCCCGGTTCTGCAACTACAAGCGTACGCTCAAATTGCCCGGTACCAGCCTGGTTAATTCTAAAATACGTTGAAAGTTCCATTGGGCATCTTACGCCTTTTGGAATGTAGCAAAATGAACCATCACTAAATACTGCAGAATTTAATGCTGCGTAAAAATTATCGGTAGTAGGTACTACTGAGCCTATGTATTTCTTAACAAGCTCAGGATGTTCCCTGATTGCTTCTGAAATTGAACAAAAAATAATTCCTTTTTCAGCTAGCGTCTTTTTAAATGTTGTGGTTACAGAAACAGAATCCATAACTACATCTACAGCAACACCGGCAAGTTTTTTCTGTTCGTCTACAGAAATTCCAAGCTTTTTAAAAGTATCCAACAATTCTGGATCTACTTCGTCTAAACTCTCGTATTTAGGTTTTTTATTAGGAGCCGAATAGTAAGAAATATTCTGAAAATTCGGCTTTTCGTAATGCACGTTAGCCCATTCAGGTTCTTTCATGGTTTTCCAATGGCGATATGCTTTTAGTCGCCATTCAGTCATCCATTCCGGTTCTTCTTTCTTTTTGGAGATCGCTCTAACAATATCTTCATTTAATCCCACAGGAAATGTATCCGATTCAATGTCGGTATAAAACCCGTACTCATATTCTTTCGTTTCGAGCTCTTTTTTTAAATCATCTTCAGTATATGCCATCTCTTATTTATTCAAAATTATTTAAGGTTCAAAAGTTTAAAAATTTGAGGTTTAATTCTTGTTTTTAAATTCTGTTCCTTTTAATTAATTACAGAGAAAAACTTTCTCCGCATCCACAGGTTCTTTGGGCGTTAGGATTATTAAATACAAATCCCTTGCCGTTTAATCCGCCAGAAAATTCTAAAACAGTTCCGGCCAGGTATAATACGCTGCGTTTATCTACTACTATTTTTATATCGTTGTCTTCAAAAAGTTTGTCATCTTCGGCCTTAGATTTGTCAAAATTTAACTCGTAAGACAAACCAGAGCAGCCTCCGCTTTTTACACCTACCCGAACAAAGTCTTTCATATTGTCAAAACCCTCTTCACTCATAAGTGTGGCAATCTTTTTTTTAGCGCTTTCGCTTACTTTTATCATAGCTTAAAAAGATTAATTCTAAATTGGGTACAAATATACTATAAAACAAGCGGTTTACCATAGCGCTGGTATATGTTTTAAGAATACATTGATAAGTCCTGCCAATTCTAATTTATAAAAGATTATTAAATTATAAATAACTGAAAACTAAACCCTTTAGTATTAATTCCGCCTTATTTTAAAATACGCAAACTGGTGTTTTTTTTAATCTAAGCTCATCTTTATAAGGGCAGTTGAATAATATTCAGTTATTTTGCAAATTAAAATAATTAGTTATGTTTCAGGATAGTCAGGATATGCGTACAAACCTTTCAGAATTAGGTGAATTTGGATTAATAGATCACCTTACCAAAGGTTTTGAACCCAAACTTTCTTCAACTGTAAAAGCCATTGGCGACGATGCTGCAGTATTAAATTTTGAAAATAAACACACCGTAGTAACTACAGATCTTTTGGTAGAAGGTGTTCATTTTGATCTGGCTTATATGCCTCTTAAACATTTGGGGTATAAGGCGGTAATGGTAAATGCTTCAGATGTTTATGCAATGAATGCTAAAGCCACCCAAATCACTGTTTCTATAGCAGCTTCAAACAGGTTTCCGGTAGAAGCGCTGGAAGAATTATACTCCGGTATTGAACTTGCTGCGAAATTATATAATATTGATGTGGTAGGTGGTGATACTACTTCTTCAACTTCAGGCTTATTAATTAGTATCACCGCACTCGGTATTGCTGACAAAGAAGATATTGTATACCGTAGCGGTGCTAAACCAAATGATTTGCTTGTGGTAACCGGTGATCTTGGTGCGGCTTATATGGGCTTGCAAATTTTAGAGCGTGAAAAGGAGGTTTTTAAAGCCAATCCGAACGCCCAGCCAGATCTGGATCCTTATACTTATTTAATTGAAAGACAATTGAAGCCGGAAGCAAGGAAAGATATTGCGCCTTTGTTGAAGGAACTTGGTGTAAAACCAACTTCTATGATAGATATTAGCGACGGACTCTCCTCTGAAATCATCCATTTATGTAAAAATTCTCAGGTTGGTGCAAATTTATATGAAGAGAAAATTCCGCTAGACCCGGCAGTGATTTCGGTTTGTGAGGAGTTTGATATAGATAGTACTACTATTGCTTTAAGTGGTGGCGAAGATTACGAATTACTTTTCACTATTTCCCAGGAAGATTATGATAAAATAAAAGCAAATCCTAACTTAACCGTAATAGGCCATATGGCAGAGGAAAAAGAAGGAATGCATTTAATAACGCGTGCAAACCAGAAGTTGCCACTAATTGCAAGAGGCTGGAATTCTATGGAAGATAAAAATGAAAAGTCTGATAAAAAGGAATAAACTTTCGGAAATTTAATTCCGAAAATTAAGCTTAAGAAGCGTGGGCGTAATGCTTACGCTTTCTTTTTTGGTGAATTTTGGAAATATAATCGTTGGTTTCTTTAAATTTTGGGGTTAAGCGAGCTAAAAAACCATTCGCGGTATCGGTCATTTCCATGCCGCATTTCTCGCACTTATATTCGTGAACGTGATCTGTAACATTTTTAGACACGCGTAATTTATGCCCGAAAATGCTGCAAAGAACTTTTCCGAATGAAAATCTTGTAGGGTGTTTTTCTCTCATAAAAGCTTGATTTTCTTATTTCTGAAAGTCTAAAGTATAAAAAAAGTTAAACTTTCGACAAAAAGTTAAAATTAATCGACGAATTGCAAAATTTTAAAAAGTTCATTTTTATCTTCCAAAAAGGCTAAATGCCCACCGGAAGACTTTCAAACTCACTTTCACAACGTTTAGCTATAGCTTTTATTGTGTTAAAATCCATAACAGGATCATTTTTTCCTGCAATCACAATTTTTTGTCCTTTAAAATTTGCAAAAAGCCCGGTGTGATCTGTACGAATTTTCATTCCTTTAATTGCAGCGTAGATTCCTTCAGTAGAAAACTTAAGGGCGCGATTTTTTAATTCTTCAATTTGAGATTTGAATAACTTATTATTTTCTGGCGTCAATAAATTTGAGATAGCCATACTTACAAAAGCCCTTTTGTTTTTTAGAACCAAAGCAGCCGCGCGGTCGCGATTTGCTTTTCGTTCTTCAGAATCTGCCTGCGGAGTAGAATTTACCAGCACCAGACTGTTGCACATTGTAGGAAAAATATTTTGGAATTCCAAACTTACATAACCACCCATAGAATGACCTGCGAAAGAAACCTGTTGAATATCAAGCTCATCTAAAACCGCTTTTACAGTTTTGGCCATCTTAGCCATAGTATGAACTTCTGCGAAATTTCCGGATTCTCCGTGGCCTGGAAGGTCTATGCAAATAACCTGTCGCTTTGCTGAAAGTTCTGCAACAAAATCCTGCCATATTTCTTTAGACTCTAAAAAGCCGTGCAAGAGAACTAGAGGATTTCCTGTTCCCTGTGAGGTAAAAGAAATAGGTGTGTTCTTGTAGGTTGTTTTCATTAGTGCTTAAAATATAAAAAGCCACGAATTTTCAAATAGATTCGTGGCTTTGGTTTGAAATCGTCATCCTGAACTGGTTTCAGGATCTAATATAATTCTAGTTAGTCTCATGTTAGAAGCTGAAATAAATTCAGCTTGACGGTAAAATATACTGATCTGATTGTAAGAATTATTCTATTAAGAATTCATAATATCTTCAATTTCCTCAATTTCTATTGGAATGTTGCGCATTAGGTTGAAAGGCTCGTCTTCCGGCTGAATTACCACATCGTCTTCCAAACGAATTCCGAAGCCTTCATCGGGTAAATAAATTCCCGGTTCTACGGTGAAAACCTGGTTAGGCTTCATAGGTTCGGTTAAAATCCCGTAATCGTGGGTGTCTAATCCAATATTATGCGCGGTCCCGTGCATAAAATATTTTTTATAAGCCGGCCATTTTGGATCTTCATTTTGCACATCGGCTTTGTCAAGCAAACCTAGATCTAGTAATTCTGAAGTCATTAATTTACCAACTTCCTTGTGGTATTCTGCCCAGATAGTTCCTGGAACTAACCATTTTGTGGCTTCCTTTTTAACCTTGTTTACAGCGTTGTAAATCTTTTTCTGGCGATCTGAAAATTTTCCTGAAACGGGAATAGTTCTGGTCATATCACTAGAATAATTAGCATATTCTGCACCGGTATCTATAAGGATTAAATCTCCTTCTTTACATTGCTGGTTGTTTTCGGTGTAATGAAGCACGTTAGCGTTATTTCCGCTGGCAATAATTGGCGTATAAGCGAATCCGCGGCTACGATTTCTAATCATTTCGTGCCAGTATTCAGCTTCAATTTCGTGTTCCCAAACTCCGGGTTTTGTGAATTTTAAAGCCCTACGGAAAGCTTTTTCAGTAATATCGCAAGCTTTTTGCATTAGATCCAGCTCAATAGGGTCTTTTACTGAACGCAGACGCTGCAAAATAGGATTGCTTTTCGCTACCTGGTGCGCAGGATATTTCTCTTTACACCATTTTATAAATCTTTCGTCGCGAGTTTCGGTTTGTACATTCGCACGATAATGCTCGTTGGTATTGAAATATACTGTCTCGCATTGAGACATTACTTCAAAGAAAATCTTTTCAAAATCCTGAAGCCAGTACACAGTTTCAACACCGCTAACTTCCAGAGCTTTTTCCTTATCTAATTTTGCGCCTTCCCAAACTGCGATATGCGGATTGGTTTCTGTAAGGAATAAAATCTCACGATGTTCCGGTTTTGGAGCGTCCGGGAAAAGTACCAAAATTGCTTCTTCCTGGTCTACACCGCTTAAATAAAATAAATCCCTGTTTTGTTGAAAAGGCATGGTGCTATCTGCACCAATTGGGTAAATATCGTTAGCATTAAAAACCGCTAGGCTGTTAGGCTTCATTCCAGCCGTAAAGCTTTTTCGGTTTTTTATAAATAATTTACTGTCTATTTGATCGTATCTCATTTGTTTATATTTTAAACCTCACAGGTTTCCAAAACCTGTGAGGTCTGTTCGTTTGTAAAGTCTTCCTGCAAAGTTATCATTATCTCCCAGAGGAAAAAACCTCCAGGCAAGCCTATAAGTTATTATCTGGAAACTATAATTTGATTTCGAGAGAAGTCTTGGCGTATTTAATCTCGATTATCGAGTAAAAAGTTCCTGCCTTACTCATATAAACCCAAACGGTTTTTAAGTTCTAAATTTTTCCTTTGTAATTTTCTTACCTGGTCTAATAGATGCTGAATAGCTTCAAGCCCTTCCAAATTTATATCGAGGTCGTAATGCAAACGCCATAGCCTCTCAAATTCTGAAATCTCATCGCAATGCACATACTCTGTTTCTTCTACGGTAATAATTTCAATTAAACCGCTTTCGTAAAGCGAACTAACAAAAGTGCGTTTCACTTTATACCTTGCGCAAATCTCATCAGTTGGTATTAAATCTTCTAAATTCATGAGCGTAATTTTTGAAGTTCTTGAAACAGTTCTTTTTCTCTCGCGCTTAAGTTTGTTGGCATTTTCACATCATAAGTGATAATTAAATCCCCAAACTGATTTTCCTTTTTATACTTCGGAAATCCTTTGCCTTTCAATTTCACTTTGGTTCCGGGTTGGGTTTCAGGCTTTACTTTTAACTTAACCTTTCCTCCAAAAGTGTCTACGGTGAGTTCTCCGCCAAGTAAAGCGGTATATAAATCCAGGTTTACAGTGCTGAATAAATTCTCTTTTTCTCTTTTGAATTTAGTATTATTTACAATATTAAAAGTGATATAAAGATCGCCTTTAGGGCCACCCTGAACGCCCGGCCCGCCGTGACCTTTAATTTTAATGGTCTGCCCATTCTCAACTCCCGCGGGTATTGTAAGTCGGATGTTCTTGCCATTTACCGTTAGCGTTTGTTTGTGACTGGTATACACATCGCTTAGGTTTAGCTGAAGCTCCGCATTAAAATCCTGGCCTTTAAAATGACGGCCGCGACCGGAACCGTGAGCTCTTGCGCCACTGCCAAACATTTCCTCAAAAAAGTCGGAAAAAGTATCATCATCAAAATTTCCTGAATAGGAATAGCCACCCTGGCCGCCACCAAATCCGCCGCCCGAATAAGCCCTGCCACCAGAGGCTTGCTGTTGCTTTTTAGCTTCTTCGTAAGCATCGGCGTGTTGCCAGTCTTTACCGTATTGGTCGTATTTTTTTCGTTTTTCGGGATCACTCAAAACCTCGTTGGCTTCATTTATTTGCTGAAACCTGAGCTGAGCTTCCTTATTATTAGGGTTGAGATCTGGGTGATATTTCCGGGCCAGCTTCCGGTAGGCTTTTTTAATATCAGCCTGGCTGGCAGATTTATCTAATTCCAGCAGTTTGTAGTAGTCTATAAAATCCATGAAAACTTATGAATTAATGTTGAAATTCTATCTCCTGAAATTACTAAAAAGCTGGCTTACTTCCCATTAAGTTTTTGCAAAATCGGGGAAATAAGGAGAAATTCAACAAAAAGGTGATTTTCGCAATTTTCAGTTTTGGTAACTATATTTTTAATGCTTCCTGAGAATTTTACTCGATAAGCGAGATTAAATGCTCCGTCCCGAAGTATCGGGATGCCTTGAAATCAAATTATATTTTCAATAATAATGCTTCGTGAGCTTGCTTCGAAGTAGTTTACTGCTGAAATTAAATCGTAATTTTTATTAAAAATAATTTTTTATATGAAGTTAATATAAAATTTTTAGTTTTCATATGTAATCAAATACACTCTATTAGCTTTTTTTATGAAATATTTATTCAATATTTGTTTCAATATTAATACTTAAAACTTTAAAGCTGTGTGTGGAATTGTTTGTGCATTCGATTTAAAAGAGAAGTCTGAAGACTTAAGACCTCAAATATTAGAAATGGCTAAATGTTTAAGACATCGTGGCCCAGACTGGAGTGGAATTTATAGTGATGAAAAAGCGATTTTGGCGCATGAACGTCTGGCTATTGTAGATCCTATTTCTGGTGGACAACCATTATTGTCTGACGATAAACAGCTGGTGCTTGCTGCAAATGGCGAGATCTATAATCATAAAGAATTAAGAAGTCAGTTTCCAAATTATAACTTCCAAACAAAATCTGATTGTGAGGTTATCCTTGCGCTTTATAAAGAAAAAGGAGATAGCTTTTTAGATGAATTAAATGGGATTTTTGGTTTTGCTATTTATGATGCCGAAAATGATGAGTATTTTATTGCTCGCGATCATATGGGAATTATTCCTTTATATATAGGCTGGGATCAAAACGGAACCTTTTATGTAGCTTCAGAACTTAAAGCTCTGGAAGGTAAATGTACTAAGATTGAATTATTTCCTCCCGGGCATTATTTATCCAGTAAAAAGGAAGGTTTTCAAAAATGGTATGAGCGTGACTGGATGGAATATGATGCCGTAAAGGATAATGAAACCAGTATCGAAGATTTAAAGGAAGCTCTTGAAAAAGCGGTACACCGGCAGTTGATGAGTGATGTACCTTATGGGGTTTTACTTTCAGGCGGCTTAGATTCTTCAATTACTTCTGCAGTTGCCAAATTGTATTCAGAAAAAAGAATAGAGAGTGACGATAAAGACGCGGCCTGGTGGCCAAGATTGCACTCTTTTGCCATTGGTTTAGAAGGTTCGCCAGATCTTGCGGCTGCACAAAAAGTGGCCGATCATTTAGACACGGTGCATCACGAAATAAAATTCACTATACAAGAGGGCTTAGATGCGATTAAAGATGTGATTTATCATTTAGAAACTTATGATGTAACCACAATTAGGGCATCTACTCCTATGTATTTAATGGCTAGAACTATCAAATCTTTGGGGATCAAAATGGTGCTTTCTGGTGAAGGTGCAGATGAAATATTTGGTGGATATCTTTACTTTCACAAAGCTCCAAGTGCAAAAGATTTTCACGAGGAGACTGTTCGAAAATTAGATAAATTACATCAATATGATTGTTTACGGGCTAATAAATCTCTTAGCGCCTGGGGTATAGAGGGTCGTGTTCCATTTTTGGATAAAGAATTTATGGACGTAGCGATGAGAATAAACCCGAAAGATAAAATGATTACCGGCGAACGTATTGAAAAATGGGTGCTAAGAAAGGCATTTGAAGATTATTTGCCAGAAAGCGTAGCCTGGAGACAAAAAGAACAATTTTCTGATGGAGTTGGTTATAGTTGGATAGATACTCTAAAAGAATTGGTTAATGCAGAGGTGAGTGATGAGCAGCTTAAAAATGCACATTTCAAATTTCCAATTCAACCACCATCTAGCAAAGAAGAATATTATTACCGATCTATTTTTACCGAACATTTCCCAAGTGATGCGGCAGCACTGTCAGTTCCTTCTGTACCTTCTGTAGCTTGTAGTACACCAACTGCTTTAGAATGGGATGAGTCTTTTAAAAATATGAACGATCCATCGGGTAGGGCAGTAGCCAATGTTCACTCAGATAGTTATTAAAAGATTGGTAAATCCAATTGAAACTTAGGTTTTATTGGCACAGTTAAATAATGTAATACCTCGAAGTTTGCCTCGAGATAGTTTACTAAAAAGCTACCTGAATCCAGGTAGCTTTTTTTATTGGCACGCCAAAGAGTGTAATGTCCCGAAGTAGTTTACGAAGTTTTTACCCGGTAGTTCAGATTTAAACATTACCGATCTTCGTTGGGTAATTTAATCTTAACATAGTTTGTGAATTCTGGAAGCGGCATCTCTTTGAATTCTACCAAAAAACCGCATTTACTTTATGAGACATATTGGTTAGCTAAAGGTTTTAGCTCTTGGGAATATAGGAAATGCAAATAATGATATTCAACAAAATTATTGCTTACTTATATTTATTCTAAATAGCCCTATAAACAGGCTTGAAAGTTTGTCAGTAAGTGATTTGGAGTGTATTTTTGCTGTTAAATTTCTATAAAATTATCAAACCAATGGGTGGATTTCTAAATTCAACCATAGCAAGAAAATTTGCTATGGCCTTATCGGGACTATTTCTGGTCTTATTTTTAGCTCAGCATTTCAGCATCAATTTTATTTCAGTATTCAGTAAAGACGTCTTTAATGAAGTTTCTCATTTTATGGGAACCAACTTTTTTGTCCAGGCTTTATTGCAACCGGTTCTAATTTTTGGAGTGATTTTTCACTTTGTAATGGGTTTTATACTGGAGGCGAAAAACCGTGGAGCAAGAGACATAAAGTATGTGAAGTTTGCCGGAAATGAAAATTCAAGCTGGGTTTCAAGAAATATGATTTACTCCGGACTTGTAGTTTTAGCTTTTTTAGGGCTTCACTTTTACGATTTCTGGTTTCCGGAAATGATTCATAAATATATAGAATCGCATCCCGAAGACGCTGCTCGTTATTATGACGAGTTAGTGGCGAAATTCCAAAGCCCGGTTAGAACAATATTATACGTGGTTTCATTTGTATTTTTGGCCCTTCACCTTTATCACGGCTTTTCTTCTTCTTTCCAATCTGTTGGATGGAGAAATAAGTATGCCAAAGGACTTAGAGGATTTACCAAAGCTTATGCGATCATCATACCGCTAGGATTTATTTTTATAGCCCTTTTTCACTATATTAATAACCTTTAATACGTAAGATTTATGTCAGTTTTAGATTCAAAAATACCTAAAGGGCCTCTAGCAGAAAAGTGGACCAATCATAAAAATGATATTAACCTGGTAAACCCGGCCAATAAGCGAAATATAGATGTTATCGTTATTGGAACAGGTCTTGCGGGAGGAGCTGCAGCTGCAACTCTTGCCGAATTAGGTTATAATGTAAAAACATTTTGTTACCAGGATTCTCCAAGACGTGCTCACTCTATCGCCGCCCAGGGAGGTATTAACGCCTCCAAGAATTACCAGGGAGATGGCGATTCAGATTACCGCCTATTTTACGATACTGTAAAAGGTGGGGATTATCGTTCTCGTGAAGGGAATGTTTATCGTCTTGCTGAGGTTTCCGGAAACATTATAGATCAATGTGTGGCACAGGGAGTTCCTTTTGCCCGAGAATATGGTGGTTATCTGGATAACCGCTCTTTTGGTGGGGTGCTAGTTTCCCGTACTTTCTATGCGAAAGGACAAACAGGCCAACAGTTGTTGCTGGGAGCATATTCAGCAATGAACCGCCAGATTAACCGTGGAAAGATCAAGCCTTACAACCGTCACGAAATGATGGATTTGGTATTGGTAGACGGTAAAGCTCGTGGAATTATCGCCAGAAATATGGTTACCGGTGAGATTGAACGCCACTCGGCTCACGCCGTGGTATTGGCTTCCGGTGGTTATGGGAATGTTTTCTTCCTTTCTACAAACGCGATGGGAAGTAACGTGATGGCAGCCTGGAGAGCTCACCGTAGAGGTGCTTATTTCGCTAATCCTTGCTATACACAAATTCACCCAACCTGTATTCCGGTTACCGGAGATCACCAGTCTAAATTGACTTTAATGTCTGAATCTCTTCGGAATGATGGACGAATCTGGGTGCCTAAGAAGGAGGAAGATGCAAAGGCCATAAGAGAAGGTAAGAAAAAACCAACTGAACTTTCAGAGGAAGAAAGAGATTATTATTTAGAGCGTCGTTATCCTGCTTTTGGTAACCTTGTGCCTCGAGATGTGGCGTCAAGAGCAGCTAAAGAGCGTTGCGATGCCGGTTATGGAGTAAATAAAACAGGACAGGCAGTTTATCTTGATTTCTCTAGTGCTATTGAGCGTTACGGGAAAGAAAAAGCCTTTACCTCTGGAAATAAAAATGCTTCAAAAGAAGAAATAACAAAATTAGGGAAAGAAGTTGTGGCTTCTAAATACGGAAACCTCTTCGATATGTACAACAAGATCGTAGACCAGAATCCGTATGAAACCCCAATGATGATATATCCTGCGGTTCACTATACAATGGGTGGACTTTGGGTAGACTATAACCTGCAAACTACCATTCCTGGTTGTTATGCTGCCGGAGAAGCAAACTTCTCAGATCACGGAGCTAACAGGCTTGGGGCTTCTGCTTTAATGCAAGGGTTGGCAGATGGTTATTTTGTATTGCCTTACACTATTGGAGATTATTTATCAAAAGACATTCGTACCGGAGCAATTCCTACAGATTCAGCAGAATTTGAAGAAACCGAGAAAGCCGTGAAAGAGCGAATTGAGAAGTTGATGAATGCCGGTGGAAAGAAATCTGTTGATTCCTATCACAAGGAATTAGGACTGATTATGTGGAACAAGTGTGGAATGGCACGTAATGCAGAAGGATTAAAAGAGGCGATTGAAGAAATTGCAGCTTTAAGAGAAGATTTCTGGAAAAACGTAAAAGTTCCCGGAAGTGCAACTTCTAAGAACGCCGAGCTTGAAAAAGCTGGCCGTGTAGCAGATTTCCTTGAACTTGGAGAGTTATTCGCTAAAGATGCACTACATAGAGAAGAATCTTGTGGAGGGCATTTTAGAGAAGAATACCAAACCGAGGAAGGTGAAGCTTTAAGAGACGATGAGAACTTTAAGTATGTTGCTGCCTGGGAATATAAAGGGAAACCTGCAGATGCCGTTCTTCACAAAGAAGACCTGGTATTTGAAAATATAGAATTGAAAACAAGAAGTTACAAGTAAGTTCATAGTGAATGGGTAATTGTTAATGGAAAAGATAAAATCATTCGAAGATTTAGTCTGCTGGCAAAAAGGTAGGGCTATTCGAATGGAGATTTCTAAACTTATTACACAATTTCCTGCTGAAGAAAAATTTGAATTGGTTTCTCAAATGAGAAGAGCTTCCCGCTCAGTGACACATAATTTAGCTGAAGGTTACGGAAGATTTCATTTTAAGGAAAATATCCAATTCTGTAGAATTTCGAGAGGCTCACTTTATGAAATAAAAGATCAATTAATTACTGCATTAGATGAGCAGTATATTGACGAAAAAACATTTGAAAATTTAAAGAAAAAAGTTGAAGAAGGAATAGTTATTTTGAATGGCTATATTAATTATCTGAAAAAAGCAGGTAAATCCTATTAACTTTTAACACTTAACTTTTAACGATATGAAGTTAACACTTAAAATATGGCGTCAGGAAAATGCCACTGCTAAAGGAAAAATGGTAGATTATCCTGTAGATGGGATAGACGGAGATATGTCTTTTCTTGAAATGCTGGATATACTTAACGAGCAGTTGGTAGAAAAAGGAGAAGATACCATTCAGTTTGATCACGATTGCCGTGAGGGAATTTGTGGTTCTTGTTCTTTGCAAATTAACGGAGAGCCACACGGGCCAGATAAGTTAATCGCCACCTGCCAGTTGCATATGCGCTCTTTTAAAGATGGTGATACCATTTATATAGAGCCATTTAGAGCAAAAGCTTTTCCGGTAATAAAAGACCTTATTGTAGATCGTACTGCTTTTGACAGGATTCAACAAGCCTGGGGATATGTTTCGGTAAATACTTCGGGGAATACTGTAGACGCCAATACTATTCCCGTAGAAAAAGAAAAGGCCGATGAAGCTTTTAACGCAGCAACCTGTATTGGTTGTGGAGCTTGTGTAGCAGCTTGTAAGAATGCGAGTGCTATGTTGTTTACTTCAGCAAAAGTTTCTCAATATGCTTTACTTCCGCAAGGTCGTGTAGAAGCTACCGAGCGTGTTCAGGCAATGGTTAGACAAATGGACGAAGAAGGATTTGGAAACTGTAGTAATACGGGAGCCTGCGAAATAGAATGTCCTAAAGGAATTTCTTTAGAGAATATCGCGCGTATGAACCGTGAATATCTTGCAGCTAGCGTAAAAGGATAAAACTTCCTTAAATACAAATAAATCGATCCCAAATTCTTTTTGAATTTGGGATTTTTTATGCAATTTAATTAAAAATAGCGCAATGCCAGATTTTCAAAATCTTCCTTCAAAACTTCCAGCCGGGAAAACCAGTATATTTTCAGTAATGAGCGGACTCGCAAGAAAGCATAAAGCGATAGATCTCTCTCAGGGTTTTCCGAATTTTGAAACCGATAATCATTTAAAAGAGCTGGTTTGTAAAGCGATGAAAGATGGCTACAACCAGTATCCGCCAATGAACGGCATTCCCGAATTGAGGGAGCAAATAGTTAGCAAAATAGAAAATCTTTACGGGAAGAAATACGATGAAACTTCTGAAATCATCTTCACCGCTGGAGCTACCCAGGCATTGTATTGTGCTATAAGCGCATTTGTTCATCCTGGAGATGAAGTAATTGTCTTTAAACCGGCTTACGATTCTTACGAACCCGATATTAAACTGGCCGGTGGGAAACCTGTTTTAATTGAATTAAAAGGTAAAGATTTTAAAATCGACTGGCAGGAAGTGGAAGCAAAAATCACTTCAAAAACCAGGATGATCGTAATTAACACACCGCATAATCCAACAGGAACTGTTCTTTCAAAAAACGATATGCAGCAACTTGAAAAATTGCTAAAAGATACCAATATTATCCTGTTAAGCGACGAGGTATACGAGCATCTTATTTATGATGAGGAAGAGCATGAAAGTGCCTCAAAGTTCCCTGGTTTAGCTGAAAGAGCTATTGTTTGTGCTTCCTTCGGAAAAACTTTTCATAACACGGGTTGGAAAATGGGTTATTGCGTTGCTCCTGAAGTTTTAATGAAAGAGATCATCAAGTTTCACCAGGCTACGGTGTTTTGTGTAAATCACCCCATGCAAAGAGCTTTTGCTGAATATTTAAAAAATCCAGATCACTATTTGAGCCTGGGAAATTTCTATCAGGAAAAGCGAGATAAATTCCTTGAGCTGATGCAGGGCTCAAAATTTAAAGGAACTCCCTCAAAAGGAACCTATTTCCAGGTGATGGATTATTCAGAAATTACCGATGAACACGATGTGGATTTTGCGAAAAGATTAATTACTGAGCACGGATTGGCGAGCATTCCGGTTTCCGTATTTCATAAAGACGGAAAGGATCACAAACAATTGCGTTTCTGTTTTGCCAAAACCGATGAAACCCTGGAAAAGGCAGCTGAGATTTTACATAAATTATAATATTACGTCATCCTGAATTTGTTTCAGGATCTAATACTTACTGAAAGAATATTTATCTTTTAAAAAGCGATTCTCAAAAAGAACGTCATTACGATCCCGATATTTATCGGGAGAAGTAATCTCAAGATTCAGTACCATAACTTACAGATTGCTTCGTTCCTCGCAATGACGGAGTCTTCTGAGTTGTTCAAATAAACCAATGACCATAAACCTCCAAAATCAAACCTTCGAACTTCACCCCAGCGGTGCCGCTTTTTGGAAAGAAGAGGGAATCCTCTTAATTAGCGATGTGCATTTAGGAAAGATCTCTCATTTCAGGAAATTTGGAAGTGCAGTGCCTCATAAAGCTATTAATGCAAATTTTTTGAGACTAAGCGAAGTTGTTGGGAAATTTCAGCCTAAAACCGTCTGTTTTCTAGGTGATCTTTTTCATAGCGATCTTAATAGTGAGTGGAAGTTATTCGAAAACTGGCTCAGTTTTGTAGAAGCTGAAGTAGTTTTAATAGCAGGAAATCACGATATTATTTCCCCTCTAAAATATGAAAAACTGGGCGTGAAAATTCATTCAGAATGGCAGCTTAATGGTTTTTTACTTACCCATCATCCGGAAAACAGGGCAGGTTTCTTTAACCTTTGCGGGCATATTCATCCGGGCTACCGATTAAATGGAAAAGGAAAACAAAGCCTGAAGTTGCCTTGTTTTTTCCGAAGAAAAGATCAATTGATCTTTCCTGCTTTTGGAGAATTCACCGGGAATTTTATGATGAAGCTAAATGATGAGGAAAAAGCATACGCGATTACCCAAAATGAAGTAATTTTAATAGAAAACAGCTAAAAATGGAAAAACGTCTTGCAGTACTCAATTTTATCTCGGTAATTTTAATTATTGCGGTTAGTTATATTTCCCAAACAGGAATTATCAACGGGAATACTATGGGTAGTCTTAGCGCCGAGTATTATAATCTTTTTACTCCTGCAGGTTATGCCTTTGCCATTTGGGGAATAATCTTTCTTTCGCTTTTGGCCATTTCTGGTTACCAACTTTTTCAGGCATTTTCTGCGAAAAATGATCTGGAGTTTTTAAGGAATTCCGGTTATTGGTTTTTAACAGCAAACCTGGCCAATGCTGCCTGGGTAGTTTTTTGGCTGTATGAGTTTACGGGAGTTTCAGTATTGCTTATGTTTCTAATTCTATTCTCTCTTATAAAAATAATCCTGAACACTAATATGGAACGTTGGGATGCGCCACTTAAAATCTTGGCATTTAGCTGGTGGCCTATTTGCCTTTATTCAGGATGGATTGCCGTTGCCAGTATCGCCAATGTTTCGGCTTATCTTTCTAAAATAGGCTGGACGGCGCCGTTTTTTGGGGAAGAAATTTGGACGGTTATTATTATTGCAGTGGCTGTTTTTATAAATATCGCTATCATCTGGCGCAGAAATATGCGGGAATTTGCCGCAGTCGGTGTTTGGGCGCTAATCGCTATTTATTTTAGACATTTTGGCGAAATCCCAATTATCGCTTATTCAGCTTTAATAGGTGCAATTGCCATTTTTTCGAATATTATTTATCACGGCTGGTTGAATAAGGAGACAAACCCGATGTATAAATTAATTAATCGCGATTAACTCGGGGCGGGGGAGGCTGTTTAAACCATTCCCTTAATATCACTTGCCCAGCTAGGATAAGTGAAAATCATTTTCTTTAAAGTTTCACAGTCAAGCTTGCCACACATCGCCATTACAAACATATTGATGATTTCTGAAGCTTTCGGGCCAACCAAATGAGCCCCAATCACGAGTCCGGTTTTTTTATCCACTAAGGTCTTATAAGCATATATTTTCTCATTGATGTGCTTAGCATTAAACCAGTCGGGCACTAATTTATGTTCCAGTTCATAATCGTATCCCTGTTCCTTAGCTTCTTTTTCTGAAAGTCCTACGGAAGCTAGTTTTGGTAAGGTATAAACCACGGTAGGTTGCGGCGGATAATCTGCTTTTTTAGGCTCTTTTTTGTTTAATAAGTTTGCTGAAACCACTTTAGATTCCTGTGAAGAAAGCGGGGTTAAAGGTAATCCCGAACTGTCTGAAACATCACCACAGGCATACACGTTTTTATTGGTTGAATTTTGAAGAAATTCGTTAACCGTAATTCCCTTTTTTGAAAAGGCAACGTTTCCTTTTTCCAGATCCAGATCTTCTATAGATGGAACACGACCTGCAGTATTAAAAACCATTTCAGCTTTTGCTGAAATCTCTTTCCCATCCTGAATTCCTTTTACCCTAAAGTTCTTTTGCAGCTTTTCAATTTCCTTCACTTCTGCATTAAAAATAAAATCGATTCCCAGATCTTCTTCCGAAACCTGCTGGATGTAGTCCACCATATCTTCATCAAAGTTGGAAAGCGGACCTGGCATAAAATCCATCATGGTGACTTTTACACCAAAACGGGCTGCGATATGCGCGAATTCCATCCCAATATATCCGGCGCCGATAAAAATCATTGTTTCGGGTAATTCTTTTAGATCGAGAAAATCTTCACTTAAAAGAGCGTATTCTTCGCCAGGAATTCTCAACGGCATAGGTTTTTGTCCGGTTGCGATAACGATCTTATCTGCGGTTATCGTTTTGCCTTCCACAGAAAGCGTGTTTTTATCTAAAAATTTCGGAGATTGGTGATACATTTTTATGTCCAGGGCTGCCAGATCTTTTTCGGTAGCAGCAGGAATGGCATCTAAGAATGTTTCTTTAAAAGTCATTAGATCACTCCAATTTACTTCCGGCATTTTCGTAATTCCTTTACCTTGCATTTTAGTGGCGCGATCTATAATTTCGGTAAAACCTACCAGAACTTTTTTAGGATCACAGCCACGATTTGGGCAGGTGCCGCCATACTCCCTGTTATCGGTTATCGCTACTTTCCATCCTGCTTTAGCGCAATCTTTAGCAACACCCTTTCCGGCGGTCCCGGTTCCTATCACAAATACATCAAAATGCTCAAATCCCATAATTATAAATTCTTACAGCAAATTAGGCATCTGCAGGCATTTTTGCTGTTATGAAAATGGTAAAAGTGGAGTAGAGATAAAATTTGTAATTTTATAAGACCAATAATATTCTGATTATGGAAACAATAGCGTTAAAGAAAACGGTCCTTAAATATGTTGAAGAAGCAGATGCACGTCTATTAGAAATGATGCTTTCTCTCGCCGAAAGTTATGAAAATAACGACTCTTCAGTTCTCTCCGAATCAGATTACCATGAAATGGATAACCGCAGGTTGAATCATTTAAAAGAGAAAAGCGAATCATATTCCTGGGAAGAAGTGCAGCAAAGAGCTAAAAATGCTTTGAAGAAATGACTTTTAAGCTTATAATTAAAGAGGAAGCTCAATTAGAAGTAATTGAAGCTTTTCTTTATTATGAGAGAAAACAAAGTGGGTTGGGTGATTTATTTTTAGATCATCTTAACTCGTATTTTAAGTGGATTAAAAACTATCCTTTTCATTTTTCGGAGAAAA
Organism: Salegentibacter sp. BDJ18; assembly: GCF_017579965.1. NCBI lineage: Bacteria > Pseudomonadati > Bacteroidota > Flavobacteriia > Flavobacteriales > Flavobacteriaceae > Salegentibacter > Salegentibacter sp. BDJ18. The sequence continues at coordinate 67,518 of NZ_JAFLQX010000003.1, read as the reverse complement.
GAAAACCATTTAGGGAAGCTGTAGTCAAACGCTTCCCCTATGTTATTATCTACGAAGTCCAGGAGAGTGAGGTGATTGTTTATTCCGTATTTAATTCCTGGCAAGATCCCGAAAAGAAAAAAGTATAAATCAACTAACGTTAAAAAAATGTTGAGAGGTTGCGGGACAAAATTTCTGCAATTATCTTTGCGCCAATGAGTAAAACTATTATCGCCCAAAGCTTTGCACAATCCTCGCAACAGCAGGAATTGAGGGATTCCCTTGTCTCTTCTGAAAAAAATCGGACTAAAATTCAACTTAAAGGACTTGTTGGTTCTGCTTTTTCTTTTGTTGTAGCCAATGCGTTTAAAGAAGCAGAAAAACCCTTTTTGCTGATCTTTAACGATAAGGAAGAAGCGGCTTATTATTTAAACGATCTCGAGCAGCTGGTAGGAGAAAAAAATGTGCTTTTTTATCCCGGCAGTTACCGCCGTCCATATCAAATTGAGGAAACAGATAATGCAAATGTATTATTACGAGCCGAAGTTTTAAACCGAATTAATTCGCGTAAAAAACCAGCGATAATTGTTACCTATCCTGATGCTTTATTTGAAAAAGTAGTTACCCGAAAAGAACTGGATAGAAGCACGCTGAAAATTTCTGTAGAAGATGAACTTTCTATAGATTTTGTAAACGAGGTTTTATTCGAATATAAATTCAAAAGGGTTGATTTTGTAACCGAACCGGGCGAGTTCTCAGTACGTGGGGGGATTATAGATGTTTTTTCCTTTAGTAACGACGAGCCTTACCGTATCGAGTTTTTTGGAGATGAAGTAGACAGCATCAGAAGTTTTGATGTAGAAACCCAGCTTTCTACAGATAAGGTGAAGAAAATTTCGGTGATGCCGAATGTGGAAAATAAACACCTTGATGAAATACGGGATAGTTTTCTAAAATATATTTCAGAAAAAACCGTGGTGTTTGTTAAAAACCTCGATTTACTCACTGCGCAAGCCGATAAACTTTTTAGCAAGGCAGAAGAAGCCTTTAATAAACTTTCTGAAGATGTAAAACATAGTGAACCCAAAGAGCTGTTTTGTGATGGGCAGTTAATTAAAAGTCAGCTAGAGCTTTTTTCAGTTGTTGAATTGAGTAACCAGGCTTATTTAGAAGCTCAGAAAAGTATAGAATTTCAAACAAAACCCCAGCCTTCTTTCAATAAGCAATTCGATTTACTGATTGACAACTTAATTGAAAATCAGGAAAACGGATATACAAATTATATTTTCTGCGTTAGCGAACAGCAAGCCAAACGCTTCCACGATATCTTCGATGACCAGGAACGTATCGTAAAATACCAAACAATTACTTTGGCTTTATTCCAGGGCTTTATAGATGAGGCCGGAAAAAACATTTGCTATACCGATCACCAGATCTTTGAGCGTTATCATAAGTTTCATCTTAAGAACGGTTACGCTAAAAAACAGGCCATCACGCTTAAGGAACTCGGCAATCTTGAAGTGGGTGATTATGTAACCCATATTGACCACGGAATTGGAAAATTTGGCGGACTTCAGAAAATTGATGTAGAAGGTAAAAAGCAGGAAGCCATCAAGCTTTTCTACGGCGAGCGCGATATTTTATATGTGAGCATACATTCGCTGCATAAAATTTCAAAATATAACGGGAAGGATGGCAAAGAGCCCAAGATCTTTAAATTGGGAAGTAATGCCTGGAAGAAATTAAAGCAGAAAACTAAAGCGCGTGTTAAGCATATTGCCTATAATTTAATTGAACTTTACGCAAAGCGAAGATTACAGAAAGGCTTTGCCTTTGGTCCAGATTCTTACTTACAACACGAGCTGGAAGCCTCTTTTATGTACGAAGATACTCCAGATCAAAGTACCGCTACCCAGGCGGTAAAAGAAGATATGGAAAACGAGCGCCCTATGGATCGTTTGGTATGTGGTGATGTTGGTTTTGGAAAAACAGAGGTTGCTATTCGGGCAGCTTTTAAAGCGGTAGATAACGGCAAGCAGGTCGCTATTCTAGTGCCAACCACTATTTTGGCATTTCAACATCACGAAACTTTCACTGAACGTTTAAAAGATTTCCCGGTAACTGTAGATTACTTAAATAGGTTTAGAACCGCTAAAGAACGCCGTGAAACTTTAGCCGATCTGGAAAATGGAAAAGTAGATATCGTGATTGGCACGCATCAATTGGTAAATAAAGCGGTGAAATTCAAAGATCTTGGATTATTAATTGTAGATGAAGAGCAAAAATTTGGAGTTTCGGTAAAAGATAAGCTTAAGACTATAAAAGAGAATGTAGATACACTTACGCTTACGGCAACGCCAATTCCGAGAACACTTCAGTTTAGTTTAATGGCCGCGCGAGATTTATCTACCATCACCACACCGCCGCCAAATAGATATCCTATTGAAACAAACGTAATTCGTTTTTCCGAAGAAACTATTCGGGATGCGGTTTCTTATGAAATTCAGCGTGGCGGGCAGGTCTTCTTTATTCATAACCGGATTGAAAATATTAAAGAAGTCGCGGGAATGATTCAGCGTGTGGTGCCAGATGCTAAAATTGGTGTAGGCCACGGGCAGATGGAAGGTAAGAAATTGGAAAAACTGATGCTCAGTTTTATAAATGGTGAATTTGATGTCTTGGTTTCTACTACAATCGTGGAAAGCGGACTTGATGTGACCAATGCCAATACGATTTTCATCAATAATGCGAACAATTTTGGGGTTTCAGATCTTCACCAAATGCGAGGTAGAGTAGGCCGAAGCAACAAGAAAGCTTTTTGTTACTTTATTACGCCGCCGTATTCGGTAATGACCGAAGATGCGCGTAAACGAATTAGCGCTTTAGAGCAATTTTCTGAATTGGGAAGTGGGATAAATATCGCGATGAAAGATTTGGAAATTCGTGGAGCCGGAGATTTACTGGGTGGTGAGCAAAGCGGATTTATTAATGAAATTGGCTTTGATACTTATCAAAAGATCCTGAATGAAGCCATTGAGGAACTAAAAGAGAATGAATTCCAGGAGCTTTATAACGAATCTGAAAATATAGAAGAGAAAACCTTTGTAAAAGATGCGCAGATCGATACCGATTTTGAAATTCTTTTCCCCGATGATTATATCAATAACATAACTGAAAGACTGAATTTATATACGCAGTTAAATAAAATTACTTCGGAAGAAGAATTGCAAAAGTTTGAAGCCGAGCTTGTAGATCGTTTTGGAGAATTACCTACACAGGCGGTAGATTTACTGAATAGTGTTCGTATAAAATGGATAGCGGCAAGTATAGGCCTGGAAAAGATCATTTTGAAGCAAGGAAAACTAATAGGTTATTTTATTTCCGATCAACAATCCAGGTTTTACCAAACCAATACGTTTACCAAGGTGCTGCAATATGTGCAAACGCATAAGCATAAATGCATCATGAAAGAGAAGAAAACCAGGAATGGCTTGCGTTTGCTCTTAACTTTTGAAAAGATCAATTCGATAGAAAGCGCTTTAAAGGTATTGAAGCCCCTGGATTTTAGGGTGAAGGAAGAAGAGGTACAAAAGACTGTTTAAATGTTACCCTCCTTTTTAAGGAGGGGTGGCCGATAGGCCGGGGTGGTTGAACCCTTCCGTCATTCCCTCGGAATGTCACCTTCCTTTAAAAAGCGAAGGAGCTTTTACGTCATTCTGAACTCGTTTCAGAATCTAAGCTGTTAAATAGTTTTCTTCAATAATTTCGAAAAAATTCAATTTAAGGTCTAAATATTATGGTTTTTCCAATGTTTTAGCAAATAAAAACTATGTTTGTAGTTATAACATAAACTATCTAACAAAATGATTAAAAATTTATTTTTAGCTTTCTTCCTTTTTTTAGGATTGAATTCCTTTGCTCAAAATGTAGATTTCGGGATACAGGCTGGATATACCAATGTTGAAGTAGAAGCTAATGCCGAGGGTGGTACCCAGGTTTCTGAAGACGGATCCGGTTTTTATGTAGGATTTTTAGCCGATTTTCAATTCACCGAAAATTGGCACCTTCAACCTTCCGTAAATTATTCTAATGTAGAAGAAACCGATTTCTTATCTATTCCTGTTCTTGTGCAGTATGATATAGAAAATTCAGACTTTTACTTACAAGCGGGTCCTCAGGCAACTATTGTTTTGGAAGATGTTCCCACCACCAACGAATTCGGTTTAGATGCGGCATTTGGTGTAGGGTATCATATCACCAAGGATTTCTTTATTGAAGCACGCTACGGTATTGAACTAACCAATAGATATAGTGACGAATCTATAGAGTTTGCTGAACAATACGATACAGATGTTAAAAGTGGAGTAAATACTTTGATGGTAGGAGTAGGTTATAAGTTCTAACAACTCCTCAAGTTTGCTAAAATTATAGACCTCACAGGTTTTTGAAATCTGTGAGGTTTTTTATTTACGCCATCATGAGCTTGATTCCGAGGGTTTCTAGATTTCCTTTTCAAATTGATAATCTAAAATCTCTTTTAAATTAATCGAACTTATTTTCTTGCCTTTTGAAACCCCATTTTGGTCAAAACCGGGAACATTTAAGTTTTTTGCTTTTGCGGTTTTGGTGTAGTAATCTTCTTTGGTTGGATGATCAGGATAGGCAGCATTAAATGTCTTTCCCCAGGCTTCTTTCTTGATAATCTGGTTAAGAATTTCAATACAAAATTCCTGCTGAATAAGATTTACCGGCGCTTTTGGGTCTTTAATTCCGGTTTTGTTAGCAAGGTAATTTACCGGATGTCTCCCCGGACCAATTAATCCACCAAACCTAATAACTGTGGTTTGAAAATGTTCATTCTTCAATAGCATTTTTTCTGAAGAAATAAGTTGTTTAGCGGCTTCTGAAGTGCCGTTAGCTTCATTTTCTTCGGTATATTCGGGGAAGTTTTCTTCGTCTTTGTAAACGGAAGTAGAACTTACAAAAATCACTTTTTCTACCGGAGATTTTTCTATATAATCTATAATCCTGCCTATTTTACCAACGAAATCGGCTTCGGGATCGCCGCGTAATCCTGGCGGGATATCTATAATTAGTAATTCAGAATGCGCCAGGAAAGAAGTAAGATCGCCCTGAACGCCTTCTGTAAAAATTTTAATCTGATAAGGCGTAATGCCGGCCTCACGCAATGGTTGCATTTTTTCCTGGCTGGTTACCGAGCCTTTTACTACGTGCTCTTGTTTCAGCTTTTTTGCGAGTGGCAATCCCAGCCAGCCGGTTCCTAATATAGATATGTTCATAAAGCCCCTCCCGGCCTCCCCAAAGGGGAGGTGTTTTTTAAGTTTTAAATAAAATATTTGTGTATTCGTCAAGCTGAACTTGTTTCAGCTTCTAATATGAGAGCATTTCTTATCAAGTTAGATAATGAAATAAATTCAGGATGACGAGTAATAACCTCAAAGCTACAAAAGCAAAGCCTACTCGGGACTTATGGTTTTCTTAAAAATTACAGCATCGTTTAGCACAAAAGGTCTCGGAATCATAGCTTTTGGTCTTGGCTTTACATTTAAATCTTGATTTTCAAGCAAATCATAACTGGACTCGTAAAGCGTAAATTCCGGTTTTTTATCCTTTTTGAAACTGAATTCCAATCTTAATGTGTCACGGCTCGAAGCGTGATAGGTAAGTAATCTATCATGCCAGCGGCGAGTATGTATATGGAATTTGTTCTGGCCAAGGTAAACGCTATCGGCAGTTTTATTATTGACTTTAAAAGTTTCAAAATCGGTGCTTCGATCGGCAAAAAGTTCTATTCGATTTATATTCCGGTTAGGAGCTATTTTTAGTAAATAGGAATTAGAAGTAGCTGTAGAATCGGTTTTTTCCCAGATAATCGAAGGTCGTTTTAGATCTATTTCAGGCGCATTTGTTTTCCAGGTGAAGTGTGAGCCATATTTGCTGCTAAGCGTATTGCCTTCTAGGAGAGCAATGAGTGGTTCTTCGCCAAAATATTTTTTGGTCCATTCATCGGGCATTTTATCGTAAGAATACCAATTGGTAGTATTTTTATCGGCATCAAAAAGATAAACAAGTGAATTCGGTTTAGGGTGTTCTTCGGTGAAATCGGCTTTAAAATGGGCGGTAATTAGAAGAATATTGAAAATTAGAAAGAAGAATACCGCAATTTTTTTATTGCTTTTAAAATAAGCAAAAACAGGTAACAGCAGTTGAAATAATAAAACGGTCAGTAAAGCTGAGACAAACAATATTTTCAGACCTAAGGCTACCGGAAACATCTTTATAAACGGCAACAAAATAAAGAGTGCCGGAAGGCTTAAGAACGCCATTAATAAGGAATTTAGCGATTCCTGGCGCATCATAATAAATAGCTGTAATAAGCCGAAAAATCCTGGTATGATAAAATAGGCGGCGCCTTTTAAAAAGAAGGCGAGCAATGCGCAAAGCAATAACCAAAAGAACAGTGGAACAACAAATAGATTAGCCTTGTTTTCTATATGTCTAAATCGGAAGTAGGTGAAAAACGAAATGAGTAAGCTTAATGAAACAAAAGCAGCGATATAATAATAGCCGTTATAGGTAAAACCCTGTTCCATTTCTGAATATTCAGGGTAGCTGTAAAGTAGAAATTTCCAAAGTAGAAAAACCAATAAGCCAGAAAAGGCCAGGCTCACTATAAAAGGAATAATACTCTTTAAAATTTCTTTTAGCTGAAAACGGTCCTTAGAAAATCCGTAGCCCAGAATGACAAAAAACAGAATAAATGCGAGAATAAGCATTGGGAAGATCCAGGAAAACGGATAACTAATTATTTCCCCGCCCGGAATATTGAAAAACAATACTTCTTCTTCCGCATTTACTTTGCCTAAATCTGCATCTTTAAAATAATCGAGTAGGGGCATTAAATAACTGCCCTGATGTGCTAAGGTTTCTTTATCTAAGTTTTCGGGGGTGTCAGTCGCGGTGTGATAATCAAAATGATTGTCTATAAACGCAAAATTATAACCCGGGATATTTCCCTGTTCCTTTAAAACCGTAAGATCGGTGTCGTTAGGCAACATTTTATACACGCTATAAACCAGTGAATTTGTCACGGGAAATTCTGGATTTGCTTTTTTAAAGGAATTAATAAGCCCTGCGTTTCCAGAATTTGTTTCCAAAAACATAAAAGAATCGCCGTCGCTGCCGCGGGCTTCAAAATTAAGGGCGAGTTTGGCATCTTTAGCCCAGGGATGATCTTTTATAAAAAGTTCGGCGCCGTTTAATCCGAGTTCTTCAGCATCGGTAAACAGTATGATAATATCATTTTGGTGTTTCTTATTTTTAGCTAAAAATGTGCGAATTCCTTCTAAAATTGTTCCCACGCCGCTGCCGGCATCACTTGCACCGGGAGAAGAATGCGGATTACTGTCGTAATGCGTCATAATCACCACAGCTTCACCTTTTCCGTTGCCTTCCAAACGCGCTAAAATATTTTGAGGACGCACTAGCGTACCGCTTTTGGTAAGCGTATAATCCTCGTGAGTTTGTGGCTGTAAGCCCATTTCCTGTAACTGGCTTACAATATAATTTCTTACGCGGCTATGGGCTTCAGTTCCCACATAATGAGGTTTCTGCGCAATTGCTTCCACGTGTTTAAAGGCGCGTTGGGTAGAAAAAGTAGTTTCAGGCGCATCTTCAGCTTCAATATTTTTTGGTTGGCTGCTGTAAAAGCTAAACCAAATTGCAATGGCAATAAAAATGAAAGAGAAAAAGCGAGGTATATTCTTCAGCATAATTCAGAAAAAAACAAAAGGTTTACAGGATTTAAAGATACTTAAGATTTTAAGGAATAGTAATACAGGAAAGCAGGCTTTCAGAATAATTAAATTTTACCTATATTTAAGTTATTAGTAATCAAAAATTTAAGTTATGGGTATTAAAAGTTTTCAGGGAAAAAGGGCGGAACCGGAGAAGCCGAAGAGCGCACCCATGTTGGTTAGAGATTATATGAGTACCTCACTGGTTACTTTTAAAGAGCACGAGAATATTTTAGATGTTGCCGAAAAACTGACCAAACATAAAATATCTGGTGGGTGTGTGGTAGATGACAATAATAAATTAGTAGGACTTATTTCTGAAGGGGATTGTATGAAACAAATTTCAGACAGCCAGTATTACAATATGCCCTTAGAAGATACTACCATTGGTAAGCGAATGACCTGTAATGTGGAAACCATAGACGGAAATATGAATGTGATGGATGCCGCAAAACTCTTTATTGAAAAACGGTTTAGGCGTTTTCCAATTGTAGAACACGGCAAACTTATTGGGCAAATTAGCCAAAGTGATGTGCTTAGGGCAGCGGTACGTTTAAAAAGTAATAATTGGGGAGATTAGGACACTTGCTTAAATTAATTATTCAAGCTTTTTAAAAATCTTTGACATGGATTCCCCGTCGATTGCTTCCATATCTATAAGCTTTAAGGATTCAACCATATTAAGTGTTGAAGATTTATATTCTTTGAAATGTGGTGTTTCCAGATGAGCTTTATAGGCTTCATTATCTGCATATATTTCTAATATTCTTATTTCGGTAGGGTCTTCCATTTTAAACATGGGGTAAATAGAAATAACGCCTGGCTCTAACCTAACAGAAGCTTCGGCTTCATATTTTAAAATTTTTATATACTCTTCCAGATACTGCTCTTCTATTTTAATTTCAGAAATCCTAATAAGCATTTCATCTGTTTGCGGAGTATTTTTCATCTTATTTTGAGAACCACAGGAGTAGGTTAAAAAAATTAAAGATAGAATCGTAAATACCGATTTTATAAATTTCATTTAATATTAATTTTGAAACCCCTATGGGGAAATGCACGATGTTTTAGTGTGCGGTTAACTGCGTTTAACCAGAGCGTAAATTCCATTTTCTAAAGGAAGATATCCCTGGTCGTACACAAAATAATAGACCTTACCGGTTTTGGTTGTATAGATGCTGGTAAAATATTCAAAATTGAAACCACGGGCCAGTAATTTATTTTTACTAATCGTGGTTTTTTCGTTTGGGTTGAATTCTTCTAAAATTCGGTAATTTTTGCGAAGCAGGTTATTGACGTTTCTAACCAGGTTTTTTCTGTCTTTGTTGAGGTTGTTGTGATGTGCATTGCGACAATAATCGCTGCAGAATTTCTTATCTACGCGACCCACAATTTTTTCGCCACATTCCAAACAGGATTTTTGCATACTAAGCGATAATCGAGGATTAAATATTTCAAGGCTTTACTCGAAATTAAATTTTGTTTTCACAATAAATATAAATAAAAAGCTTAAAAAATACTGAAATTTAGGTTTTTGTAGAGTTATACTTACTTGTTTTTCCGTATTTCCGCTTGGCGTATCGGCATACTATCTATAGTATTAAAAAGTTTTTCTGCGGAAAGTACTTCGGTTTGTTTCAGTTTTTCGCCGCCATCCAATCCGATTAGAATAACCCGAAAATCGCTTTTAAGGGCTTTATATGTACTATAAAGATCAGAAGAAATTTTCCAGTTTTCTCCTTCAAATCCGGTCGTATATTTTTCAGGTAAAATTTGGTAGATTACCAGTTTTCGCTCGTTTAAGGCTTGTTGGTGTTTTTGCAGTTCGATAAGTTGTTGCTGGAATTTTTCGTTTTCCCCATCAGCTACAATCAAAATTAGTCGGTCTTTCCATTGGTGTTTGGAAAGGTCTTGTGTGTTGAAATTCATAGCAAAAGAGAAAATTAAGATAAAACAACTTATAGATTTTAGCATATTCTAAAATACGAAAAATCTACTATATCTTTAGTCTAAGCATTTCGGCACGCGCCATAAAAGAATCTTTTAGGCGTTCAATTTTAGGATTCATCGTAGAGGCAAAAACAAGGTATTGGCATTTTGTAATATGCTGCGGAATTCTAATAAGATCGTTATAATCGCTGTTTTTGGTTAAGAATTCGGCGTCTTCAACCGCAAGAATTTTTAACTGACTTACATTGATACCGGTAATTTTGAAAAGCTGAAATAACTTTTTTGGTGTAGCGATCACAATGTCCACACCATCATAAATATCATCTTTTTGTTTGCTGATATCGGGAGCGTCATGGGCGCTATAAACGCGTAAGTCCATGTATTTTGTGAATTTGTTGAATTCTTCTTCCAGCGCCAGGGCAGCTTCTTTGTCCTGAACGAAAATCAAAGCTCTGGGGGCATCTTCAAAGGCTGCGCTTTCTAATTTCTGAATTGTACTAATTACAAGTGCGGTAGTTTTTCCTGAACCTTCAGGAGCAACGATGAAAAGATCTCTTCCGCTTTTAATTTTGGGTAAAATTTGTTTTTGAAATGGAAGCGGATTTTCAATTTCCAGTCTTTCTAAAGCTTCTTTAAGCGGAATATTCAGTTTTTTAAAGGACATAAGGTTTATTTTAAAGCTTTTTATTTAATTTCTAAATTAGAAATCAAAAGTTTCTGAAGCTTACAAAGATAACTTTCCCTATAATTAAAGCGCTATAAAACATTATTGCTTTAGAAAACTTGTTGGAAAAGGGCAGGATTTCAAATCCATTCCTGATTTTCCACGCTTAGTTTATCTTTTACTTCGCCGGTATGTTTGGTACTTGCAGGCTCAAAAAGTAAAATCCAGGCTTCCTCTTCAGCCACAGGGTTATGCTCCACACCTCTTGGGACGATATACATTTCGCCCTCATTTAAACGAATAGTTTTATCCCGAAATTCAATTTTCAGACTTCCTTTAATAACCAGGAACATTTCATCTTCCTCTTTATGATCGTGCCAAACAAACTCCCCTTTCAATTTCGCTAGTTTTACTTGTTGCCCATTGAGTTCGCCTATAATTTTAGGCGTCCAGTGCTCATTAAACAACTCGAATTTATCTTTTAAATTTACTTTTTCAGGCTTCATAAGTTTAGAATTAACTAATTAAAAATAAAAAAATTAGGTTCAATTTTTAATAAGCTGCGGTAACTTAGCTTCAATGGGGAAACCTTTAATTCCTTCTTTAGTTTTTAGGTAAGATTCGATTTCAGCCTCACTCATTTGGTAGGTTTCTTTAAGGCCGTCAATAATTATTTTCAGATAAAATTCGTGGGGAGAATTTATTTCATCTTTTAAGTAATCTTCATTGGTAAAAGTGAAAATAGGGCTGTCTTCATCTTCACCCAGGTAAATGATTTTCCCGTACCAGGAATTATTTTTCATATCCAGGCTACGATTTTTAATTACGTGTTGGAGATCTATATCAAAATCGCCTTCAAATTTTATTTCCTGTTGTACTAAATCTACAAATTGTTGCTGGGTGATGAGGTACATTCTACCCAGGGTTTTGATATTTTTATCGAAGTCAGATTTTATAAATCCGGCGCCACCACCACTCCAGGTTTTCGAAGATTTAGCGAAATAAAGTTCGCCGTTAATAGTAATTCCTTTAGATTTTTCAGGCAGGGTTTTATTGGTACAACCGGGATAAACGCGTTTGGCATTGGCAGGGCGACCACCACCAATATAACAGTTAAAGCGTTCTTTTAATAAATTGGAGCCATAACAGGCATACCAAACTTTGGGTTCTTCTTGTGGCATCTTTTTTCTACAAGAAAAGCTTTCTTATAGAGAATAGCAACTTCGCCTTAAAAGGAATTTTTTCCTAATGAATTGAGCGTAGTATGCTAAAGAATTTTATATTAATTCCTATTTGCATTAAAATGCTTAGATCTTCCCCGGCAATTTGCCATTTATCATTTTCTCTTAATGAGCCAACAGGATCAGTCCAAAATAAAGTAGGTTCTAATTGAAGGGCTAAATTGTTATTTAGCTTAGAACTTCAGAATTCTATTGATTATTATCTAATGTTTTAATGATTTTGGCCGGATTTCCGCCTACGAGTACGTTTGGTGGAACATCTTTTACTACCACCGCTCCGGCGGCAATTACACTTCCATCGCCAATATTAACTCCCGGACAAATAATTGCACCGCCGCCTATCCACACGCTATTGCCAATAGTAACCGGTTTGCCATATTCTAAAAGCGAATCTCGAGTTTTGGCATCTAAGGGATGCGTTGCGGTATAAATGTGTACGTTGGGCGCTAAAAATACGTTGTTTCCAATATTTACTTCCACAACATCCAAAATGCAGCAATTAAAATTCATAAAAACCTGGTCGCCCATTTTTATGTTATAGCCGTAATCACAATAAAATGGAGGCTCTATCCAAAGATCTTTACCAGCTTTTCCAAATAAGGAATAGAAGAGCTTGATTCTTTCATCTGCTTTTTCTTCCCCTAACTTATTTGCTTTTTGAAATATAAGTCTTGCATTATACCTGTCTTTTGCAATTTCTTTATCTGATCCCAGGTATAATTGGCCTGAAAGCATTTTTTCTTTTTCGGTCATGGTAAGTCTTAATTAGGAAATTTAATATTACAAAAAATTTCTGATTGCTTGATTCATTTCCAAACGTTTACAAACGTCTTTAAACGTAAACAAATAATTCCCAGACGATTACTACTAAAAGACGGTGTTATGTTTGTCCTGTTGAAATGAACTAACGATTTTCAGCTTTTTAAATTAATACGTTATGAGCACTATTAGAAACAAAGTACAATTGATCGGGAATGTTGGGAGAGAGCCTGAAATCGTAAACCTGGAATCTGGAAAGAAACTGGCTAAATTCTCGGTAGCTACCAATGAAAGTTACAAAAACGGAAATGGCGAACGCATAACCGATACGCAATGGCACAACATTGTAGCCTGGGGGAAAACCGCAGAGCTGGTTGAAAAATATGTAAATAAAGGCAAGGAAGTAGGAGTAGAGGGAAAACTCACCAACCGAAGCTGGGATGATAAAGACGGGAACAAGCGCTATATAACCGAAGTAGTTTGTAATGAATTGCTTTTAATGGGGAAGTAATCTGATTTGGGAATTATAAAAGATAACAAATGCTAGGGTGGAAGTAAAGGTGGTTATTTCTTTAAAAGATAATAACCACTTTTATTTTGTCTTTTGTATTGCCTCTATAGCATTGGCAAGATATACAAAAGGAGCATTCCAGTTAATTGCTATTTCATTACTGGCATAACTACAGCGGTTATCAATATATGAAGTTGCAGGGTGGTTATGCGCAGCTGTGTATTTCTCTGCGCATTCATTTTTGTCTTGTTGCCCTGGGTTTGGCCCCCCGGCTAAAAGTCCGGGTACCGGATCTTCATTATTGTCAGCTTCAGAAGGTCTGTGGTGCGGATCTTTTGTAGGTTTCTCGCCAAAACCGGTTAAAAAGGAAAAGCCCGTGGCATTTCTTCCCAGCAGGTAATCCAAATTGCTATTTGCAGCATCAAGATATTTCCTGTCGTCTGTTATTTCGTATACATTTAAAAGTAGTATTCCCTGGTTTGCTGCGGTGGAGTTACTTCCCCAAACAAAATCTGATTCATTTATTCCCATTGGAATCGCATAAGCAGAACTTTTTGATGAAGCTACCAGATTATCGGCCATTTGGGTAAGCTGCTCAATTATGGTATTAATATTTACAAGCTCACTATCCTTATAATTTTTCCTGTGCCTGGCAAGAGAGTAGAGGGCAGGCGTATTCACATTTGGCCAGGCGGGAATTCCAAAGTTATATTCTAAAGGGTTTTCCAGGTCAGCTTCCTGGTAATAATCTTTCTTTCCTGTGGTTATAAAAAGTTCTGTGGCAGCCCATTGAAATTCATCTTTAAAATTGCGATCTCCATAGGCTCCGGTATTTATTTCAGGATCTTTTAATTTTTCCTGGTGGTAAATTACATCGGGGTTTTCTTTTGCCCAGCGATAAGCTTTTTCGCTCATCACCAAAAGCGAATCTGCTAATCCCGGTAATTCATCTTTATAATCTTCGAAAATTCTTGTTGCCTGTGCAGTTACTGCTGCAAAATCTAAAGTAGCTGCTGTACTTTTTTGTACTACCCAACGCTGAAGTGTAGCATCTTTTGGCGCAACTGCGCCGTGAAAATTTGCGCTGGTAAGCTTGTGATAAACACCTCCGTCTTTATCCTGCATTGTCATCATCCATCTTAGATTGTACAATGTTTCATCAAGAAAATCGGGAATATTGTTCTCGCTTTCTGGAATATTTAAATTAAGTGTGTCCAGGTATTCCGGGAAATCTTCATAGAGCGAAAACAAAGTCCCCATGGTAATTCCGCTGTTTACAATATACTTTCCATAATCTCCTGCGTCATACCATCCTCCGGGGCTTGAAATAGTAGATCCAGCCGGTCTATTCTCTGAAGCGGCCGAATTATGAACTTTTACCATATCGTCTGGATGGCCGGCTTCTCTCGCCCATTTTCCGGCATATTCTTCGGGTAAACTTGTGGAAGCTCGCTGAAAATAAAAAGCCTTTATACTTGCCTTTGCTGGCTCAAAATGTACATTTTCGTCTATATAAAAAGGATGGCTGTTACCAATTCCCGGAACTTGTAATACATATTCTCCTGAGATTTCTACGGAAGAAAAATCCGCTTGTTTTACGGTTTCTTTACTATGCGGCCATTCTTTAGCATCGCTAAGTTTTCCGGAAAATACTTTATTCTTTTCATCTGCTGTAAGAATTGAAAAATTGGTAGCTTCTGAAGTTACAACAATCGCTATTTTTTGGCCTGTAGGATAGAATCCAACCTGATTGATCCTGATTTTATCTGTACCTGAACTTTCTTGATTTAATTGTGCAAATGCTGAAATATTCAGAAGAAAACATAAAATTGGAATCAGGAATGTAGTTGAAGCTTTCATAATTATATTTTTACTGCTGAATAGTGTGATAAACTGAAATGTCCAACCCTAAAGTTAACGTTCCTAAAGCATTTTTCCCTCACCTGTTTTGGTTTTTTGTGAAAATGGCGAAAATTTCTGAATGATCAAGTAGCTGAAACTGAAACTTTTTAAAAGGCAAAATTTTCACTCGATAGAAGAGATTAAATGCTAAATGGGAATAGATCAGAAATAAATTTCTTTAGCCAGTCGGTAAGTATTAGCATGGGCTTCAATAATTACCCTAATTTCTTTAGAATAGCCGCCACCCATGCTGCATTGAACCGGAATGTCTAAAGCGTAGCAGGTTTGCAAAACAAACCTGTCTCTTTCTTTGCAGCCATTTACCGTGCAGGAGATTCGGCCGAGTTTATCAGTCTCTAAAATATCAACACCGCTTAAGTAAAAGATAAAATCGGGCTTTTCTCTCGCTATTAAATCAGGTAATGTCTCTTTTAGTAGTTTTAGATATTCAATATCGCCGCTGCCGTCGGGGACTTCAATATCGAGATCTGACTTTTCTTTTTTGAACGGATAATTACCTTTTCCGTGCATAGAAAAAGTAAAAACCGAAGGATCATTCTCAAAGATCTCTGCTGTTCCATTTCCCTGGTGAACATCCAGGTCTACAATAAGAATTTTTTCAGCTAAATTTTTATGCTGAAGATATCTTGCAGCAATTGCCTGGTCGTTAAGTAAGCAAAATGCTTCGGCCCGGTTAGAATAAGCGTGATGAGTACCTCCGGCAATATTAAAAGCAATTCCATGTTCCAGGGAATAATGCACGGCTTTCATCGTACCATCGGCGATGATCATTTCCCGTTTCACTAAAGCCTCAGAAAGTGGAAAGCCACTTTTTCTAATTTCCCTGGGGCTTAGTTTTAAATCACGTAAGCGTTCAAAATAATCAGCATCGTGAGCTTTTAGAATATATTTGTCGGTTGGGAATTCCGGCTCAAAAAAATTTTCCTCGCTACAGGTTCCTTCGTGAAGTAATTGCCTTGGCAGCAATTCATATTTCTCCATCGGGAAACGGTGACCTTCGGGTAAAGGATGTTTATAGATAGGATGGTAAGCGATTTTGAGCATTTGCAAGGTAATTGGCTATTCAATAAGCAAATTATAAACGTCATTACGAACGCAGTGAAGTAATCTGCCCGTTGAGAGTCGGCAATTTTAGATTGCTTCGTTCCTCGCAATGACGCTTATTTGCAATTTTTCAGATGCATTTTTAATAAACTTAATTAATAGTTGTCCCCGGTTCTACACCATCTTCATCTGGATTTACAAAAACCAGTTTTCCGGCTGAATCCTCGGTCATTAAGATCATTCCCTCGCTTTCTACACCGCGAAGTTTTCTTGGCGCTAAATTGGCTAGAACGGTTACTTTTTTTCCAATGATCTCTTCTGCTTTATAATGTTCAGCAATTCCTGAAACTACCGTTCTTTGGTCTAAGCCTGTGTCTACTTTTATCACCATTAATTTCTTGGTTTTTGGCATTTTATGGGCTTCAATAATAGTTCCCACACGCAAATCCATTTTGGTGAAATCTTCAAAAGTAGCAGTTTCTTTTTGAGGTTCTACCTTACTGTTTTCGGCTGCATTAGCAGTTTTTGTGGCTTCCAGTTTGTCTAATTGTTGCTGCATTTGAGCATCTTCTATTTTGCTGAAAAGCAATTCTGCTTTTCCAATTTGGTGCCCCGCGGGGAGTAAAGAATCACGCGTAGCGATCTTATCCCATTGTGAATATTCCTTCCCGGAAAGCTGACTTTCAGCATCAGTGAAATTCAGCATTTTTTGAAGTTTCGCCGAAGAAAATGGTAAAAATGGTTCGCTTAAAGTAGCTAGCGCTGATGCGATTTGTAATGCCACATACATCACTGTTTTTACACGTTCTTCATCGGTTTTAATGAGTTTCCAGGGTTCCTCATCGGCTAAATATTTGTTTCCTAATCTGGCTAAATTCATTAATTCACCTTGCGCTTCGCGGAAACGGTATTTTTCAATAGAACTTGCAATAACCGCCGGATAGACTTTTAGCTCGGCAATGGTTTGCTCGTCCACTTCAGAATAATCATTAGGTTTTGGAACAATTCCGGAGTAATATTTATTAGTAAGTACAACTACGCGATTAATAAAATTCCCGAAAATAGCGACCAACTCATTATTATTCCTGGCCTGGAAATCTTTCCAGGTAAAATCGTTGTCTTTGGCTTCAGGAGCATTTGCAGTTAAAACATAGCGTAAAACATCCTGCTGGTTTGGAAAATCTTCCAGGTATTCGTGCAACCAAACCGCCCAGTTTTTGGAGGTAGATAATTTTTTTCCTTCCAAATTAAGAAATTCGTTTGCAGGAACATTTTCAGGTAAAATATATTCGCCGTGCGCTTTTAGCATTACCGGGAAAATAATACAGTGAAATACAATATTGTCTTTTCCTATAAAATGGACCAGCTTGGTATTCTCATCCTTCCAATACGGTTCCCAGTCTTTGCCTTCGCGCTCGGCCCATTCTTTAGTAGAAGATATATAGCCAATAGGCGCATCAAACCAAACATAAAGTACTTTACCGTCACCACCTTCAACAGGTACAGGAATTCCCCAATCCAGATCACGAGTTACGGCTCTTGCGCGCAAACCATCGTTTAACCAGGATTTCACCTGCCCGTGAACATTGCTTTTCCAATCGTGAGCGTGCCCTTTTACGATCCACTCATCTAACCATTCCTGGTATTGATCTAAAGGTAAAAACCAGTGCCGGGTTTCTTTTAAAGTGGGTACTTCACCGGTAATAGCCGATTTTGGATTAATAAGATCTGTGGCGTTTAGCGAAGTCCCGCAGCTTTCACACTGGTCGCCATAGGCTTCTTCGTTTCCGCATTTTGGGCAGGTACCGGTTACAAACCTATCGGCCAGGAATTGTCCTGCTTTTTCATCGTAAAGCTGTTGGGTAGTTTCTTCAATAAACTTCCCATCTTCATACATCTTTTTGAAAAATGCCGAAGCGGTATCGTGATGTACTTTAGCTGAAGTTCTTGAGTAATTATTAAAAGAAACGCCAAAATCTTCGAAAGATTTCCTGATAATTCCATCGTACTTGTCAACGATATCCTGCGGCGTAACGCCTTCTTTCTTTGCTTTTATGGTAATAGGAACTCCGTGCTCATCACTTCCGCAAACAAAAGCCACATCATTGCCCTGCATTCGTAAATAACGGGCATAAATATCGGCTGGAACATAAACACCTGCAAGATGGCCAATATGTATGGGGCCGTTGGTGTATGGTAATGCTGCGGTAATAGTGTATCGCTGTGGAGTATTATTCATTTATCTTAAAATTTATTGAGGGCGCAAAGGTAAGCAACTCCATAAAAATACGCGTTAAATTCTTGTAAAACAGAAGGCGTCTATAGGAAATGTTCCTCAATTTAGCCTTTAAATTTAATTCGAATACCAAAAGTTTTAAATCGATAAAAATTAACCAATGAAAAAATTAAGCTTAATAATTATTGTACTTAGTCTTGCAGCCTGCGGAAGTTCTAATAGCAAAATGTCTAAAGATAAATTTGTGGTTGAAAACCTTACAAATTATAATGCTGAGGAATTGAAGGCAAATTATCCTGAAGCAGATTTTCTTGAAGATACCGGTATGTTTGAAGAAGGAACTGTAGAGCGGGCCTATACCGTAATGTATCCCGATACGCCCGATGAATTGCATATTACCTGGAAAACTGAAGATCGTAAAGAAATTTTTGATATTCGGTTTTCTGAAAATGGAAAATGGAAATCTACAGAGGGCATTGAAATAGGAACCATGTATGAAGCTTTGAATAAGCTTAATAAAAAGGAGATCTCTTTCTACGGATTTGGATGGGATTACGGCGGTGCGGTTATGTGGAATAACGGGAAATTGGAAAATTCTAATTTAAGAGTGTTCCTGGCACCCAAAGGAGAAGTAGCCAATAAGTTTTATGGTGATCGCATAATTGAAGCCAGTAAAGAAGAAATTGAAAGTTTAGATTTAAAAGTTGCCAGTATAATGCTGGTGAATTAGTTATTTTTTACGGGAAATCCCCAGGTATAGAAACCTGGAATAAATCCTAAATTCACTTTATGGCTCAGCATAACGCTTTGGGGGAATTGGGTGAACGCCTCGCTTTAGAGTACCTTTTAAAACAAGGTTATGAAATTCTGGCTCAAAATTATGTTTATAACAAAGCGGAAATAGACATTTTAGCCCGGAAGCATAGCACTTTGGTAGTAGTAGAAGTTAAAACAAGAAGCACACCCGATTTTGGGGACCCACAAAGTTTTGTAAAGCCTAAACAAATTCGGCAGCTTGTAAAGGCTGCCGATTTTTTTTTGAATGACAATCAATTAAACCTGGAAACCCGTTTTGATATAATTGCGATTATAAAAAATAAAGCCGGAATACAGGTAGAACATCTTGAAGATGCTTTTTTGCATTTTGAGTGAATTTGAAGCCAAACTCTCTTCCAACCGGATTGTTTCAATTCAAAATAGTTACAAAAAACTGTGTGAAAGGTTTTTGAATTCGTCATTCTGTCCCGAAGATTCAGAATCATTTCAGAATCTAAGATAGTGATATTCAAATCATGTTAGAAGCTGAAACAAGTTCAACTTGACGGATTTTTTCAAAAAACAAAAAGACCTCACAACTTTACAAAACCTGTGGTCTACTTTTTGGTAAAGAAAAACCTCACAGTCCCAATGCTTATCGGGACTGTGAGGTCTATACTTTTATTAAAAAACTTCCGTAGAAATTTATTACCAGATCTTCACTCGATCTTCTGGGGCAACATACATTTTATCACCTTCTTTAATATCAAAAGTGGTATAAAATGCATCAATGTTCTGAAGCGGTACATAAGCTCTGTACATTCCAGGAGAATGAGGATCGGTCTTGATTCTGTTTTTCAAGGCTTCATCACGCATTTTTGTTCTCCAAACAGTAGCCCAGGACATAAAGAAACGTTCTTCTGGAGTAAATCCATCTATTTTTCCGGGATCTCCGTGTTCTTCTAAATGAATTTGTAATCCATCATAAGCAGCGTTAACGCCACCAAGATCACCAATATTTTCACCTAAAGTAAATTGACCGTTGATGAAAACACTGTCTAAAACTTCAATATTGCTGTATTGATCTGCAAGATCTTTTCCAAGGGCTTCAAACTGTTTAAGATCTTCGTCTGTCCACCAGTTATTAAGGTTTCCTTCGGCATCAAAACGAGAACCGCTATCATCAAAGCCGTGAGAGATTTCGTGACCAATTACAGCGCCAATTCCACCATAATTTACAGCAGCATCGGCCTTATAATCATAAAAAGGTGGCTGAAGAATAGCTGCAGGGAATACAATTTCGTTATAGCTTGGGTTGTAATATGCGTTAACGGTTTGTGGTGGCATAAACCATTCGGTTTTGTCTACCGGTTGCCCAAGGTCCGCCATATTATCTGCAACTCTCCATTTGCTGGTATTCATCATATTCTGAAAATAAGACCCACCGTCTTCAACATTTACTATTTCTAGATCGCTGTAGTCTTTCCATTCGTCTGGATAACCAACTTTAATAGTTGTGGTTCCTAGTTTCTCCTTGGCTTTTTTCTTGGTTTCTTCGCCCATCCAGCTAAGGTTGTCTATCCTGGTTTCGTAAGCTTTAATAAGATTTGAAATCATTTCCTGAGCTTTTTCTTTAGCTTCAGCAGGGAAATGTTCGTCTACATATAATTTACCAAGCGCTTCTCCCAGAGTACCGTTTACAGTTTGTAAAGCACGTTCTTTTCTTGGGCGCTGTTCTTGTGCACCTTGTAAGGTTTTGCTGTAAAACTCCCAATTTGCAGTTTCAATATCTGTAGAAAGTGTACTGGCCGCATCATTAAAAATGCTCCATTTTAGATAATCTTTCCAGTCTTTAATAGAATTTCCAGCAAAAACATCCTGAAGGGATTCCATATAGTTTGGTTGAGAAACGATTATGGTATCAAGATCTGTAGCACCAATTTTTTCAAAATACGCATCCCAGTCTATCGCTGAAACCATATTTTTAAGTTCGGCTACAGTTTTAGGGTTATAAGTGTTACGGGCATCACGGCGCTCTACTTTGTCAAGTTGAGGTTCTGCAAGGCCGGTTTCAAAAGCAAGAATTCGCTCTGCAGCATCTGCAGCTTCTTCTTCAGAATAGTCTATATACTGAAGCATTCTGGTTATATGCTCTTTATATTTTTCCCTTTTTTCTTTGGAATCTGAATCGTCTGCCACGTAGTAATCACGATCTGGTAAACCCAATCCTGCAGGATAAAGGTAAGCAGCATTCATATTACTGTTTTTAGCATCGGCACGAACTCCGAAAGAGAAAAATCCGGCGCCACCGTATTGTTGCATTTCGGTAAGAAACTCCTGGAGGTCTTCTTTATTTTCAACAGCATCTACTTTTGCCAAATATGGTTTTACCGGTTCCACTCCTTTTTCATTTCGGGCCACGGTGTCCATAATAGTTTTGTAAAGATAAACGGCTTTAGCCTGGTCACTAGACGGGTCTAAACTATCGTTAGCAGAAGCGCCTTCTAAAATAGCCATCGCATCCTCATCGGTACGCTCACGCAATTCCATAAAACTTCCCCAGGTAGTCTGGTCTGAAGGGATCTCGGTAGAATCTACCCATTTTCCGTTTACGTATCTAAAGAAATCTTCCTGAGCGCTTACGGTGGTGTCCATATAGGCAAGGTTAATACCGCGAACCTCTTCTTTTTCTTTACTTTCTTTATCGTCGTTTTGGCAACTTGTTAGGGTTGCAGCTCCCAAAATCGATAAAAAGAGCACATTACTTATTTTTTTCATATGTGGTTTAAATTATTATGAATTCTCGCGCTAAAGTACTAAAAAGTAGCATATTTAACTGAGGATTATTCAAAGTAGAAAATTGATTGAATTTTTCGCAAAACTGGATCCTGGAAAAGCTGGATTTAACTGAAGGTTTAATCAATTTGATTTATCAAATTTTGATCAAATTCCTTTTTTAATTGGGTTACTTCTTCCACATTTTCGTTGGGTACAGTAACAGAAAGTACATAATGAGTAATTTTCCAGCCATCTTCAGTTTTTTGAAGCACGCCAGAGCCACGACAAATTCCCATTTGCGTGTCAAGAAGTTCATCAAACCAGGCGGTTTTACTGTTTTCGTCGGTATAAATATTTCGTTCTAAAGTGGTGAAATTCCAGGCCTGACCCCGATCAAAATACGGTTTTGAAAATTCACGAAAATCATCATTCTGCCAGTTCTCGGTGGCATCGGTGCCTATAAAAACCCCATCTTTAGTCATTAAGCTGAAGTATTTATCAAAGTTAGCTTCAGCGGCTGCCTGGTGCCATTGGGTTAAAACCTTATCTATGTTAGATTTTTCCTGGGCTGCAATATTTAAACTGAAAAGCAAAAAAAGCAGTGCGATAATTTTTTTCATTGCGAAGAATTTTTATTGAAGATATCAATTTTTCTGCACTCAAGATTAGAAAAATGATTACTACAATTTGGCCTGGGGAAGGGAATCTATAGAAATGGTATCTCTTTCGGCTTTAAATTCGTCCAGCTCGTCTTCAAAATCTTCCAGGGTTTTTAGGAAAAGCTCATTGAGCTGAATCTTAAAATTATTGAATTCCTCAGGGATTTCCCGGGCAACTTCTGTAATAGCATCGGCATCTAATTGCCGGCGGTGCGATAATTGTTCCAGGACTTTTGCTTTAGTGGTTAAAACGTTGGCGCGGGCCCTAACCGCGTTGGAGCTCAAAGAATCGGGAATGCTTGTGTTTAGGGATTCCATAACCTGGGAGATTGGTTTTGAGCTTTCTATAGTTTGCTGTAGATTATAATTTCTTAATTGGTCAACTTCATTTTGGGCAGCTATATACGCCAACCAATTTATGGCATGTTTTCGTGCTTCAGGAAGTAATATTACTTCTTCCTTAGTAGTTTCTATAGGTTGGTTTAAGGTAATTGAATCTAATTGACTGCCATTACTATCATCGGTTTGAGATTTTTCATTGCAGGCAAAGCAGAGTAAAATAGATAATATTAAAACCAGTTTTTTCATACCTAACAAAGTTAACCTAAAAATTTCCAATTTAAATAATTACAAAAGGAAGTATTTATGCCTCTGTTCAGCTTTGAAATTTTATTTAATTTCACTTTGTTAATTGAACAATTATCGAAATCCTTCCTTCAATAAAAGATTTCTAAAAAAAGTAAAGGTTTCGGCTGTTTCATTGCGAAAACCTCTATCTAAATAAATATATTTGCGGAAAAATCAATACAATGGCCGGGAAAATTTTAATTATTGGTGCTTGCGGGCAAATTGGAACCGAGTTAACGCTGAAATTACGTGATCTCTACGGAAACGATCGGGTAGTGGCTAGTGATATTAGGGAAGGAAATGAGGAATTAATGAATTCCGGGCCGTTTGAAATTACCGATGCTACTGATGCTCCAGTAATTGAATCCATTATTGATAAATACGGAATTTCTGAAGTTTATCTTATGGCCGCGATGCTTAGTGCAACTGCCGAAAAGGCGCCAATGAAAGCCTGGAATCTTAATATGGATTCGCTTTTTCATATTTTAAATTTTGCAAAAGATAAAAAGATTGAGAAAGTCTTTTGGCCTTCCAGTATTGCAGTTTTTGGCCCTACAACTCCTAAAAATGATACCCCACAAACTACTATAATGGAACCATCTACGGTTTACGGGATTAGTAAGCAAACCGGGGAAAGATGGTGTGAATATTTTCACGATAAATATGGGGTAGATGTAAGAAGCTTGCGTTATCCCGGGATTATAAGTTATAAAACCCTTCCCGGCGGCGGAACTACAGATTATGCGATAGAAATTTTTCACGAAGCGCTTAAGAATAAAGCCTACACTTCATTTTTAGCTGAAAATACCGGTTTGCCAATGATGTATATGGACGATGCGATTAAAGCTACCGTAGATATTATGGAGGCTCCTTCGGAAAAAATAAAGGTGCGGTCTTCTTATAATCTTTCGGCTTTGAGTTTTACACCAAAGGTTCTTGCCGAGGCTATTCAGGAAGAAATTCCGGACTTCAAGATCTCTTACGAACCAGATTTTAGACAAAAAATAGCCGATTCCTGGCCATCTAGCATAGATGATTCTGAAGCCAGAAAAGACTGGCAATGGAAACACGATTTTGACATGCAAAGCCTGGTTAAGGAAATGCTTGCCGGAGTTTCTGAACAACTGAAAACCGCGAAATAGGTACGCGATAATCGAATTTATTTTTTCTTCATTTTATTTAACCAGATTATGGTTCCGGTAATTGGTAAACTGGTTGCGATTAAGCAGGCCAGGAAATAAAGAATTTTTGAAAAAGTCCCGAAAATTTCGCCTGTGTGAATTGGTTTAATTAAAGAAGCCACCTGAACATTTGCTGGTTTTTCTGAAAAAAGTTCCTTTTTGAGAATTTTCCCGTCTCTATCTATCACCAACATATCATAAGTGTTGGGCGACCAGTTGCCAGCTTCATATTTTCTAATAGAAAAAATACCATTTTCGTCCTCTGGAAATGAAATTGAAGTCTCCCCGGGATAATCCAGGTTTTGATTAGAAATATTAATGATTTCTGCAAGTTCCAGGGTTCTAGAATCGGCATTAGTTTCTGATGCAATTTTTGGTCCGCCGCGGCCACCAAAAACCTGGGTTCCCAGAACCTGACTACCGAGGTCTTTATACCAATCAAAAGACCAGAATAGTCCGGTTAGCGTCATTACGATTAATAATAGGCAGGAATAGAAACCAAGGGTGTTGTGCAAATCGTGATTAATCCTTTTCCAGTTTGCAGACCATTTAATTTTAAAGCCCGGTTTTAAGGTTTTCCACTTTATTTTTTTCTTCGGAAACCAAAGTACAACTCCGCTTATAGATAGAAAGAGAAAGATAAGAGTTGCGATTCCTACAATAGGTCTTCCAATTGCAGAATCGAATAACAACCAGCGATGCATTCTAAACATTGTGAAGAAGAATTCATCTGCAGGATTTTCACCTAGTTGCTGATAATCGCCGGTGTATTGATTTACATAAAAAGTAGTGCCGCGTCTATCTTCCGGCGAAGTTTTCACCTTGAATTCATAAGCTTTATTGGGGTTTTTAGGTAACGTAAGCCCGGTAACCGCTCCTTCTTTTTCAAGGTTTTGCTGCAAATTTTCAATATCAATTAGTTTACCTTGTTGCGGGTCTACTTTTAATTCTTCAGCAAAAAGCGATTTTATTTCGGTTTGGAAGGTTAAGATAGTTCCGCTTAGGCAAACTAAGAACAGGATAATCCCGCTACCAAGCCCTAACCATAAATGCAGATCGTTCAGTAATTTTCTAAACGTATATTTTTTCTTTTTTTGCTTCTTCTTTGTCATAGATTCTGGTATAAAACTTAAAATAAGACTGACCGGAAAAAGAATTTCCGGTCAGCCCTTTTTGGCAAATTCAAATATTTTTTAGGTGCTTAAAAAACTCCTATAAAGTGGCTTCCTTCTACATTTACCAGCTCGGCTCCTTTAGCTACCTCACCGGTTTGCGTATCTATTACATAAATATTTCCGTTTTCTCCTACGGGAGCTTCGGTTACATAAACTTCATCTCCATCTACCACAAATCCCTGGTATTGGAATAGGTAGAAATCTTCGCTATATGGAATTTCGTTTATTTTTTGTGCAGTTTTTGATTCTAAATCTACCAGGGCGAAATATCCCTGGGCTCCAGCTACACCTTCAGCAGAACCTGCGTGACGATAAGCTACAACGGCTTTTCCGCTTGCGGTAGGTCTCCAGGCAAGAATATAAGCGTCTTCAACACCTAATGCTTCGTCTAAATTAAACACGTACGAATCATCATACTGGTTATTAGCACCAATTTTTAAGATATGGGAACCGTTTGGATCTCCCTGGTTTGCCTGGTAAACACTTCCGTTCACCAAAAATGCATTAATGCTTCGGTAACCGTTGGTATTTCCCTTTCCAACTTCAGAAGTAATAATAGTTGGGTTTTCTAAAGAAGGGTAGTCTAAAACAATGGTTTTAGAACCTAAAACTTCACCATTTCTATCTGTTTCTCCGGTTTCCGGGTCTACCTTACTTATACGGGCGCCAATGTATAATTTATCTCCGGTAGCATTTAAGGTTGGCATATCAATCCTGCCAATGTAATATCCCTGAGCTTCCAGTTCTTCACTGAGTTGAAGACTTGATTCTTTAAACTCTTTTATTACCGAATTCTGTAAATCTAAGGTAACAATCCCCATAGTAGCTTGGGTACGAAGATAATTATCCTCATCATCAAACTGGTTTTCGGTATCTACATATACCGCAGCGCCTGTTTGGTCTCCATCAAATAATTTAATCCATCGTGGTGCAGAACCTACATAAGGAGCAATGCTAATTTCGCTTCCGGTTTGTTCAAAATCCTGCCCGCCATTCACGTTGTATTTCGTATAATTACCACCGGTGTCGCCGGCATAGCTAATATTGAATATAGTGCTGCCGTCTTCAGAAGATTGTAACCTTGCCGTTCTGTTAGAAGGCACTATAAATCCGTTATCAAAAGGTTCTATAGAAACCGATGGATCTTTGGCGTCTTCACTACTTACGGAATAAATTAGGGTGCCACCATTACCATCGCCGGGGTTTTCTCCCATTCTGGCTGCGGCAACGGTAATCCATCTCCCGTCTTCATTTTCAACTGGTTCCTGGCCTGGGTCTATAGGAGAATCATCGCTACTACAAGAAGCCAGTAAGCCTGTTGCCATTGCTAATGTTGCAAAAGTTTTAATGCTGAAAAAATTACGTTTCATATTATTATCTTTAATTATTGGTTAAAATTTATTGATTGAATAATTTAATTTTAAGTAAAAAGCCCTTCCCGGTTTTTGTACCGATAAATTGTCGTAAACAGGTTTGTCAAAGATGTTTTTTACATCAAAACTCATTACAAAATTTTGACTTGGGAAGGTGTAACTAAGCCCAATATCTTGCGCTAATTGCTGAGGTACTTTAAAGAAGTCGTCTCCTACCGTGTTGGATCCCTGTGGAACCAGATATGAAAATTCATCGGTAAAGTACATCGTGTAAAATAGATTTAGCCGGGAGTTTTTCTGAATTAAATCTTTAATTGAATAGCGCAAGTTTCCATTCATGGTAAAAAATGGAGTGTTGGGGACATCTATTTCTGCGCCCCGATTTTCAATTTTTAAATCGAATCGGGATACGTTGAAATTAAGTCCGAAATTATTATTATAAGTATATCCCAACTGTGCGTCTATACCTTTTGAAGTACCGCTGCCCTGATTTACATACACAATTAATTCTTCATCTACATTTAAAGAAGTCTCTATAGGTAAACCAATTCTATCTTTAATATTTCTGGTAAAAAGATTTGTGGAAGCATTAAATTGATGCTTCTTAAAGTTAAATGTGCCTAGTTTAATTCCTAAATTATAATTGTTACTTTGCTCGGGATTAATACTGGCGTTGGCTACAACATTATCCCCATCGTTACCAAAAATTTCGGTTTCGTTTGGAAGTCGTACTGCTTTTTCGGCCGAAGCCAATAAGGTAATAGTGGGGTTAAGCTCGTAAGATGCTGCAAAACCATAGCCTTCATATTTTTTGTTACTGCTTATAACATCGTCTACAATTTGCCTGCTTCCGTCTGGATTTATTTGAATTTCAGGATCTACACTTATGCTTTTTTGTTGATAATATTTCCCGAATACATTGGTTTTTAACCTGTCATTAAAAGCATTTAATTCATAGGTGAGCGAAAGTATATTCTTGTGTAAATCTCTTGTTCCTAAAAAGGTATTTTCTAATACAGATTGCAGCTCATCGCTATCTTCTCTATCAATTCCGTTGTAAACGTGGTTTGCTAAAATTGTGTGATTGTCGCTAATAGCGTAGGCCAAACCAGTTCTAATGGAGGCTACGTTACGGTTAATTTTTGCAAGCGTTGGACCGCCTTCTTGCTGCGAGCCCCAGGTATATTTGTATTCGTTTCCTCTAAAATCTATTGCTCTTTCGCCGTTCCAGCTATAAGCCCAGGGTACCGTATCATTCACCTGGCGATTTCGCTTTCCATAATATCCGGTTACATTTACATTCAAACCTGGTGTAAATAAATCTTCTTGTTGATAAGTTAAATTGGCAAGGGCTGCGTCAGATTC
The DNA here is from genome assembly GCF_017579965.1 of Salegentibacter sp. BDJ18. Classification (NCBI taxonomy): domain Bacteria; kingdom Pseudomonadati; phylum Bacteroidota; class Flavobacteriia; order Flavobacteriales; family Flavobacteriaceae; genus Salegentibacter; species Salegentibacter sp. BDJ18. The sequence continues at coordinate 39,480 of NZ_JAFLQX010000003.1, read as the reverse complement.
AAGAAATCTTCCTTCGTATGGCATAATGGTCATAAATGCGCCGTGTTGCACTTCTTTGTAATCATCAGAACCTGTAAAACCTACAAAAAACTGGTCGGCCCATTTTACATCTGTATATCCTACCTGAACCGTCCCTCCGGTAGACCTATAGGCGTCGTTAAAACGTCTCGCGGTAATTGGGGTTTGTTGGCCACCTAAACCGGTTACTACAATACTTCGGCCTGAAACTTCATAATCATTATCAGAATAGTTATGAAAGGCAGAAGCTTTTACGGTTAAACCGGAATTATCAAACCTGTACAATCCATTTACATTGGTTTGAAAAGTATTGAATGAGCCGTATGAAACGGAAGCGTTAATATTTTCACTCGACTGTTTATTAAGTACGATATTGATGGCACCGCCAAGCGCATCGTCGGCTAAATGGCCTGGAACAACGCCTTTGTAGACTTCAATTCGCTCGATCATGGAAGGCGGAATACTGTTTAAGTTATAGGACGAACCAAAGGTGGAAATGGGAATTCCATCTATAAAAATACGTACCGCACTTCCCGATAATCCATTCAAACTATATTCTGCACGAGAGCCTAAACCACCATTTTGCCGAATTTTTACTCCAACCGTAGTATTTAGTAATTCATTGGTCTGAATGTTTCTAATACTGGCTTCTTCTGTTTCAACAACATTAAGTGCAAAACCTTTTTTCTCCATTTTGGTTTTGAAAGATTCTGCTCTTAAGTGTACCTCATCTAATTCGTTCCCTGAGGTATTTATTCTAATATTATGTTCTAGATTTTTTGGATTTACCGCTATTTGATGGTGGGCTAGAAAATCACCTATACGAATTTCGAGTAGAAAAACTCCCGGTTCTAAATTCTTTAATTGGTAATTTCCTTCGGAATCTGATGTAGTGCTTTCGCTTTGGTTGAGATTGGAGGCTGTAATACTTGCCTCATTTATAGCATCGCCATTTTCATCTTCAATTATTCCAGAAATATTGAAGCTTTTAGTCTCCTTTTGCTGTGCGCTTAAAGTAGACACGATTGCCGAGAGCAACAGTAAAACAAAGCTTATCCTAAATTTTGCAACCACAATTATTAATTATTATTCTTATTTAAACTAATTTTAAATAACTTGCGGCAAATTTATATTTTGAAGTGGTAAGCCTGTTTCGGTTTTGGAAATAAAAATTACGGAAAACGTATTATGTATATTGAGTCTAAATTAATAGAGGTGAATGAAACCTTATTTTCACAGGATCTATCAGAAGAAGAAGGTCTAAATATTCTTAAAAATGAAATCAATATTCAATCGTATTCCTGGTTAAAAGCGAAATGTAAAATTCAGTATTCAAAAGGTTTATTTATATTGGAAACCTTCTTTGAAAATAAAAAGAAGCTTACCGAGCTTATAAGTATTGGCGATGAGTATATTCAAATTTCATATTTGGGAAAAGGAGATTCGCAATTGGTTTCAACGAAGGAAAAAAAACCTGTTGGATTGGGCAGAATAAACTGCTGTTACAATCGCGACACCGTTAATACAATAGAAATGCCTTCCAATAGCCCTACACATTACCAGGCAGTTTTTCTTTCAAAAGCATATTATTTACAACTAATGAAGAGCGAAGCCTGGGCGGCTAATAATTCTTTTTATAAAAATATAGTTGAGGGAGAATTTTTAGAATGGGGAGCCTGTAAATTTCCTATAGATTATAGTTTGTACCATATTTTAAATGAGATTACAAGGGGAGAGTGGCAAGAAGATTATAAGAAATATTATCTTGAATTAAGGCTTAAAGAACTATTGCTTTCTCTACATTTTTGCCAGCAGAAACTGTGCAACGGAGTGGTAAAAGGAATTAAAGAAGAAAACCTCGAAAAAATAAGAGTAGCTCACGCATATTTAATTGAAAATTTTAAAAATCCTCCAACAATAAAAATACTGGCCAGGAAAGTGCTATTAAATGAGCTTCAGCTAAAAAGAGATTTTAAAAAGATGTATGGTAGAACTATTAGAAGCTTTATTATAGATTTGCGAATGAAAAAAGCTAAAAGCTTATTGGGAAAACATACCGTGAGTGAAATGGCCGGTATATTAGGATATAAAAGTGTTCCCCATTTTATAAATACCTTTAAGAAATACTATGGTTATACTCCAAAACAGGGTTTAAACCAGTAAACTACTTCCGGGCAAGCCACGAAGCATTATGATTGGAAAATATAATTCCATATCGAGGCAAGCCTCGGAGGATTTAATCTCGATTATCGAGTAAAATTAGTGCATAAAAAAAGCCGCTAAATTAGCGGCTTTTCAAGTTCTTGAAATAGGATAATATATATTATTCTATAACGCGTACTTCAGCAGCGTTAACTCCTTTTCTACCTTCTACTTCAACGTACTCAACTTTATCACCTTCATTCAAGCTCTCGCCATCTAAACCAGTAATGTGTACGAAGATGTCTCTTCCTGTTTCGTCGTTGGTAATGAATCCGTATCCTTTAGACTCATTGAAAAATTTAACTGTACCTTCCATTGTAATAATAAAATAAATAATTAATAAAGGGCAAAGTTAGTACAATATTATTGAAGACAATGCAATAATATTAATTTTCTTTTGAAAGTATTCTAAAACAGTAACTTAATCTATTCCTTTATCACGCATTTTATCCATGTTCTCTTTAGTGAGAGTGTAGTCTTTAAGACGTTTTCCCTTCCATCTCACGTAGAGGAAAATAGGCATTAAAATAAAAGCACTGGCAAGCACTGCAATGCCAATTATTTGGTCTCCAAGCAAAACATCTTCAAAAGTTCGGTAATAAAAACCGACTCCAATAGCGATAAGAATTAATATTGCGAGAATTTTTATAACTGTATTCATAAGATTAAACGGTTACTTCTATTAGTTTTTGGCGATAGGCAGTGAGCATTTTTGATTTTGAAATAAAGCCTACATACTTTTCGTCCTCTACCACAGGAAGGTTCCAGGCATTTGTTTCCTGAAACTTGGTCATTATTTCTCTTGGCCGGTCTTTTCTTAGATCTATTATTTCAGGCGCCCGCTGCATAATATCGCTCACCTTTACTTCGTTATACATTTTCTGATCAAACATGATAGGCCGTATATCATCTAACAATATTATTCCCAGGAATTTACGGTTTTCGTCTATAACAGGAAAAAGATTCCGGGAAGATTTTATCACGCCTTCGTGAATCACATCACCAAGATTCATATCAATATTAAGGCTTACAAAGTTTTTTTCAATTATCTGCTGAATATTCAGCAACGTTAAAACCGCCTGATCTTTATTATGAGTAAGCAACTCCCCGCGTTGAGCAAGTTCCATGGTATAAACAGAATGTGGCTGAAACCTACTGGTTACCACAAAGGATATTGCAGCGGTAATCATTAAAGGAACAAAAAGCTCGTAGCCCCCGGTAAGTTCGGCGATAAGGAAGATTGCGGTAAGTGGTGCGTGCATTATTCCCGCCATAACCCCGGCCATTCCCACCAAAGTGAAATTACTCACCGAGATAGGATTATTTAGAATTCCTAAATTATTGACAATAAGCGCGAAACAATGCCCCATGGCGCTTCCCATAAATAAAACGGGAGCAAAAATACCTCCAAGTCCGCCTGCACCCAGGGTTAATGAAGTTGCAATTACTTTAAAAACTACCAGTCCTGCCAGGAGGAGAATCACAACCCAAATATTATCCAGATAAGCGTCAAAAAGATTTGTTTGCAGGGCAAACATATAATTTTCCTGGAGCAAATTATTAATCACATCATAACCTTCACCATAGAGCGGAGGAATGAAAAATATTAGAATTCCCAGACCAAGTCCGCCAGCAATTAGCCTGAAAAATCCAGACTTTATTTTCCGAAATAATTCAGCGAATTTAAAGTAAACTTTTCCAAAGTAAATTGAGCAAAGTGCGGCCAACACGCCTAACACCACATAAAATGGAACTTCAGAAATATCAAATTGATCGCTTAATTGATAGTGTAAAATAATATCGTTACCAAAAAAGAAATAGGAGGTAAGGATGGCAGAAACCGAAGCAATTAACAAAGGAATCATAGAAACCAGCGTAAGATCCAGGCTAAATATTTCAATAGCGAAAATTATTGCGGCAATTGGCGCTTTGAATAAAGAAGACATGGCACCTGCAGCAGCACAACCTATTAAAAGCGTGCGTGTGGCCTGGTTCATTTTGAACAATCGCGATAAATTAGAACTTATAGATGCTCCCGTAGCCACTGTTGGCGCCTCTAAACCTACAGATCCTCCAAACCCAACAGTTAATGGTGCGGTAATTAGAGAGGCGTAAGATTGAAACTTACGCATAATTCCCTGTCTTTTGGAAATAGCATATAACACGGTGGGAATGCCGTTTCCAATATCTTTCTTAATAATATATTTTATGAGGAAAACGGTAATAGCAATACCTATAACCGGAAAAATAAAATAGAATGCATTGTGATAATTCACAATAAATTCGTCTTCCAGTAAACGTTGAATATAGTGCGTAAAATTTTTGATACCAACGGCTACAAGACCTGCCAAAAAACCAATGATAGAACTTAGAACCATTAGAAATTGCTGGTGACTAAGGTTCCTTGTGCTCCAATCAGAAAATTGGGTTAGAAGTGCTGTAACTTTACTACTCACTCAAAAATTTTAAGTGAAGATAAAAAATCCCGATTTGATTCCGGGATTTTTTAATCAATTATAATTTTACTCGATAATGGGTAACTTAGAGTCTCCAAGGCTTTTCTAGAAAAGAATTATTTTACCTGAAGATGAAGCTCTTTAAGTTGAGCTTCGTCAAGTTTTGCAGGTGCGTCTATCATTACATCCCTACCGTTGTTATTTTTAGGAAATGCTATAAAATCTCTAATGCTTTCCTGTCCGCCTAAAATGGCTACCAACCTATCAAAACCAAAAGCGATCCCACCGTGTGGTGGTGCTCCATATTGAAAGGCATCCATTAAAAAGCCGAATTGTGCTTTGGCTTCTTCTGGAGTGAAACCAAGATAATCGAACATTTTTGCCTGGGTTTCCTTGTCGTGAATTCTTATAGAACCACCGCCAATTTCATTTCCGTTCAACACCAAATCGTAGGCATTGGCACGAACTTCTCCCGGCTTTGTTTCAAGAAGCGCAAAATCTTCTTTCTTTGGGGAAGTAAACGGGTGATGCATCGCGTGGTAACGTTGGGTCTCTTCATCCCATTCTAATAATGGGAAATCTACCACCCAAAGTGGAGCGAATTCATCGGCTTTTCTAAGACCAAGTTCATTACCTAAATGCATTCTCAATGCGCTTAATTGTGTTCTGGTTTTATCAGCATCACCGGCCATAACCAAAATTAGATCTCCGGGTTTCGCTGAGGTAGCTTCAGCCCAGTTTTTTAGATCTTCTTCGGAATAAAATTTATCTACTGAAGATTTTAAAGTTCCATCTTCATTATATTTTGCCCAAACGAGTCCGTTGGCACCAACCTGTGGTCTTTTAACCCAGGATATTAATTTGTCTATTTCTTTTCTGGTGAAAGAAGCCGCTCCCGGAACCGCAATTCCCACCACTAATTCCTGCTGATCGAAAACGTTGAAACCTTTGTTTTTGGCCAGGTCGTTTAATTCGGCAAACTCCATCCCAAATCTAATGTCTGGCTTGTCGTTTCCGTATTTTTTCATCGCTTCGGCATAGGTCATTCTTGGGAATTTTTCAACTTCCACACCGTTGATCTCCTTTAGTAAATGGCGGGTTAAACCTTCAAAAATATTCAGAATATCCTCTTGCTCAACAAAAGCCATTTCGCAGTCAATTTGTGTGAATTCTGGCTGCCTGTCGGCCCTAAGGTCTTCATCCCTAAAACATTTTACGATCTGGAAATATTTATCCATTCCGCCAACCATTAGCAATTGTTTAAACGTTTGTGGCGATTGGGGTAGGGCGTAAAACTGACCTTCGTTCATTCTACTTGGTACTACAAAATCTCGGGCACCTTCAGGTGTAGATTTTATTAAGTATGGAGTTTCCACTTCAATAAAATCCTGGTTAGAAAGATAATTTCTTACTTCCATTCCTACTTTATGGCGAAATTTTAGCTTGTTTTTTACCGGATTTCGTCTAATATCAAGGTAGCGGAATTTCATTCGCAAATCTTCGCCACCATCGGTTTCATCTTCAATAGTAAAAGGAGGCGTAAGCGAGGTGTTGAGAATAGTAACTTCGGTCACCAAAACCTCAATCTCACCGGTTGGAATATTTGTATTTTTAGATTCCCGCTCAATTACTTTTCCGCTAACCTGAATAACAAATTCGCGCCCAAGTTTTTGAGCTTTCTCCATAAGTTCTGTTGAAGAGCGCTCTTCATCAAAAATAAGCTGGGTGATGCCGTAACGATCGCGCAAATCTACCCAAACCATAAATCCTTTATCTCTTATTTTTTGAACCCAGCCCGAAAGTTTTACTTCCTGGCCAATTGAAGCTGCATTTAATTCCCCGCAAGTATGACTTCTATACATAATATTCCTGAAATTTTAAGTAGCGCAAAAGTAAGAAGATATAGTGAGTTTGCCGATAGAATAGGTTGAGAAAATACAGGATAATAATCGGTATTCAATCGGTTTTAATAACTTGTAAAACAGTTTTTACAGGATTTATATTTTTGTTACCTGCCTGGGTACATGCCGGTTTTTACTTTAAGAATATCTTTTAAGTAGTGCTTGGGGAGATATTCATCCGCCTAATGTTAACTTAAGGTTATGTGATTGTTGATTTAAAGTAAACTTTTAGTTATATTTGAGAAGTAAAGTTTTAAGGAAACGACTATGAAAAAGATAAAAAATATATTATTGGCTACCATTCTTACCTTTGGAGCAGCTGCTATGGCGCAGGAAAGTCCGGAACCCAAATTTGAAAAAGAAGGAAATCTTATTAAGGGAACTTTCTTTTATGAAGACGGTTCTGTAAAACAAGAAGGAACTTACAAAGAGGGAAAACTTCACGGAAAGTGGGTGGCATATGATGCTAATGGTAAAAAGCAAAGTATGGCTACCTATACTGAAGGAAATAAAACCGGAAAATGGTTTTTTTGGACTGCAGATAAATTAACCGAGGTGGATTATGATAATAACCAAATAGCGAATGTTAACACGTGGAAGAGCGATGGTACTCTAGCTGATAACTAGTCAAAATTTTATACCTAAATGAAAAGGCCGTCTTTTTAGACGGTCTTTTTTGTTTGACTAAACTTATTTTTAATCTTTCTCTACCTGCATTGCATCTATAGGATCTTCAAAAGCGATAAAAAGCACGCACGGCGCATCGCCACATTTTGCTGAATGAGGCTTATTGGCCGGCCCGTAAGCATACGAACCTTCTTTTAAAGTTTGCGGTTGCTCTCCTTCATATGTTACTTCCATTTCGCCCGAGACAAGAATCATCCTTTCGGGAGACGTATGGGTGTGCATTGGGATATTGGCATTGGCAGGAACTTTAAAAAAGATATCTGCATTTCTTTCCGCGGGATTTCCATGTAGCACTGCAATATTACAACCATCGGGCATAAAATCTGGGCAGGCACCCCACTCCAAATTTGAATCACCTTTTGAAATGGCAACGGAATTTTCAGCAATTTCCTGGGCAAAAACTCCGGAAGAAAGAAAGAACATTATCAAAATGGCGAAACTCTTTAACTGGTAATTCTGATTATTGATTTTCATGATTTCCTGTTTTTATTGATTAAAACGCTTCTAAAAATAATAGAAGAGTGCATTTACCTTTTAAGATAATTTTTAAACAATACACCAGAAATAAGGGCAATCCTGTAAATATGTAAAAACCCCGAAGTTTCTGCTTCGGGGTTTTCAGTTTTTAGGCTTTTGCTTCCAGTTTTCGTTGTTTTCGCTCCTGGCGTTTATCGGCGGTTTTAACCTTGGCTCTGTTTACCAGGTAAAACATTACAGGAACTACAACCAGTGTAAGGAAGGTGGCAAACACCAACCCAAAGATCACCGTCCAGGCCAGTGGCCCCCAGAAGATCACGTTATCACCACCAATAAATACTTTTGGATCGTAATCTGTAAATAAACTAAAGAAGTCTATATTTAAACCTACTGCCAGCGGGATTAAACCAAGTACGGTAGTAATTGCGGTAAGTAATACGGGTCTCAACCTCGATTTTCCACCTCTCACAATACAGTCATAATACTGCTCGCGAGTTAGTAAATCGTCATCATCTAAATTGAGATCCCGTTTTTTTCTATCAATAAGAATTTGTGTATAATCAATAAGTACAATAGCATTATTTACCACAATTCCCGCGAGGGAGATAATTCCCATCATCGTCATAATAATAATGAAATCCATCTGGAAAATAATAAGTCCAAGGAAAACACCCACCAAACTCAATACCACTGCCATAACAATGATAATTGGTTTCGACAATGAGTTAAATTGCGCCACGAGAATAAGCAAAATACCACCCATAGCAATTAGCAGGGCTTTTAGTAAAAAAGCCATATTTTCTTCCTGCTCTTCCTGTTCACCTGTAAATTCTAAGGTAATGTCTTTAGGAAGATCATAGCTTCTAAGTGCCGTTTTTAACTGGCCAACAATCTCATTTCCATTGTAACCCTGAAGCACGTTAGAATAGAGAGTAATTACCCTTTTCAGATCTTTTCTTTTAATAGAACTAAAAGAAGAGGCAGATTCTGTAGTGACTAAAGATGAAATTGGCACCTGAATTATCTCCCCCGTGTTCTGATCTTTAAAAGTAATTGGTTGGTTGAATAACACATTTTCATCATAGCGATATTCATCTGCAAACCTTAAATTTATTTCATAATCATCATCTCCTTCTTTATAGGTAGAAACTTCCTCACCATAAATAGCCCTTCTTAAAGTCTGGCCTACCTGGGAAGTTGTTACTCCTAGCTGTCCTGCTTTTCTTCGATCTACTTTTACACTTAATTCAGGTTTAGATTTGTTAACATCTATTTTGAGTTCTTCGATCCCGGCAATACTAAGATCGTTAACATAGGAGCGCAGCTTTTCGGCTTCTTGTAGCATTTGCTCGTAATCTTCACCTTTAAGTTCCATGTTTATTGGATAGCCGGTTGGTGGGCCTGCAGCATCTTTTTCTACCACAATAGAAGCGCCGGGGAATCCCTGAACGGCTTCCCTAACTTCAGATAAAACTTCGCTACTGCTCACGCCGCGTCTTTCAGTGAACTCGCGCATAGAAAGTGTGACTTTGGCTTTGTGCGGCATTTCATTTTGCTGGCCACCATCGGTTTGAGGGTTTCCTGCACCTTCACCAACCTGCGAAATGGCTGACTCTACCATAAAGTTGTAACCATCTTCATCTTCGTACTGCTTAATAGCGTCAAAAATTCGTTGTTCCACTTGTTTGGTAAGCGCATTGGTTTTATGAATATCGGTTCCCTGTGGATATTCAATATAAGTGATAACCTGGTTAGGTTCATTTTCGGGGAAAAATAATACTTTGGGTTGTACCAGGCCAATTAATACGAACGATAAGAAAAGCAACAGTAGCGTACCAAAAAAGGTGAGGTAAGCTTTTTTTCCGCGTAGCGCAAATTTTAGGGTCTTCTCATAAGCATTTTCCATTTTTTTGAGTGCGGTGTATTGAAAATACTCCACCCCTTTAGAAATAAAATATTTATATACCCAAAGTAAAATAGCAGCTAAGATTAGTATATTTCCAAAAGCTCGAAGTGCCCCTGCATCTACTACAAAACCTACTATTAAGAGTAATGCTCCAAATATTGCGAGAATAGAACTTATTTTTATAAGTCTCTTTTTTGTGAATTCTTCCTCTTCGGTTCTCATAAATTGGGAGGTAAGCATCGAGTTGATGATTAGCGCGACAAATAGAGAAGAACCTAAAACTATAGACAGGGTAATTGGGAAAATTACCATAAAACTTCCTATAATTCCCGGCCAGAGTCCCAGTGGGAAAAAAGCAGCTAAAGTTGTAGCGGTTGAAGCAATAATTGGCCAGGCAATTTCACCTAAACCTTGTTTTGCAGCTTGTTTTCGCGGCATACCTTCGTCCATTAATGTATAGACGTTTTCTACCACCACAATTCCATTATCCACTAGCATTCCAAGTCCCATGACCAGGGCAAAAAGTACCATGGTATTTAATGTATATCCCATACTGGAAAGAATAATATAGGAGAGGAACATAGATAAAGGAATCGCAATCCCTACAAACAATGCGTTTCTAAACCCTAAAAAGAACATTAAGACTAAAACCACCAGGATTACCCCAAAAATAATGTTGTTCACCAGGTCGTCTACCTGGCTTCTTGTGTTGGTAGAAAGGTCGTTAGTAAGGCTTATGTGTAGACTCTCCGGAAGATATTCTTCCTGCTCTTTTTTTACAATTTCTTTGATCTGGTCTACGGCTTCGATCATATTTTTACCGGCACGTTTTTTAACGTCCAGCATCACCACCGGGTCCCCATATTCCCGGGCAAAAGTGGTTGCATCTTTTTCTCTAAAATTAATATTAGCAATATCCTGAAGGAAAATATTACCGCCATCGGTTTTTACCACAACATTTTCGAGCTCGCTGGGATCTTCAATTTCCCCAACAATTCTTATGTTTTTTTGTACTCCGCTGGTAATTACATTTCCACCCGAAATTGTACGGTTCTCGCCACTCACGGCATTTACGATATCTGAAAAACTAACTTTGGAAGCCGTCATTTTATAGATATCTACGGCGATTTCAACTTCCATTTCTTCAGCCCCACGAATACTCGCTTCTTTTATCTGCGGAAGCAACTCGATGCGTTCCTGAAGATATTCGGCATATTCTTTTAATTGCTGAACGGTATAATCTCCGGTTAGGTTGATGTTTAGAATAGGTTGTTCTTCTGAAATATTAAGGTCGAACACATTGGGTTCTACCTTTGCGCCATTATCTAAAGTGGGCCAGGTAGTTTCAGCTTTAACCATATCTACCTTGTCTTTTACCTTGGTTTTGGCACTTTCTACTTCAACATCTTCTTCAAATTCTACAATTACCAGGGAGTAATCCTGGAAAGTAGAAGAAGAAATCTCTTTCACTCCCGCAACATCATTAAACTCTTCTTCGAGCGGTTCGGTGATGAATTTCTCTACGTCTTCGGCAGAGTTCCCGGGGTTAATTGAGCTAACATAAATTTTGGTTTCTACAACCTCGGGAAAGGTTTCCCTCGGCATATTGTAGTACGACATGAGCCCGCCAATCATAATAATGGCGATAATTACATATATCGTCATTTTATTATTGATGGCCCAGGACGAAAGCTTAAATTCTTTATCTAAATTCATTGCAGCTTAGTTTCTTATTTTAACTTCCTGACCATCTCTAAGGTTTTTTGCACCTTCAATAATCAGGGTTTCACCTGTTTCTAATCCGTTGGTTATTTCTACTTTATTATTATAGGAATATCCTATTTCTACAATCTTTCTTTTTGCAGTACCAATATTTTTTTCTCCTTCTTTTTCCTGAAGCGTGAATACTACACTTTCTCCTTTTGAATTTTTAAGCAGCGCATTCTCGGGGATTATAATTGCATTTTCTGCAGTGTAGTCGTTCAACCTAATAGTAGCGATTTGGTTGGGTTTTATCATTCCGTTTTCATTGGGAACTGCAACCTGAATGTTAAACGAACGGTTATTAGGATTAATAGTATTCCCTACTCTTCTAATTTCACCTTCAAATTCACGATCCAGGGAACTGATTTCTACAATTACTTCGGTACCTTTTCCCACAGTATTTAGATAATTTTCTGGTACAGCAGCTTCTACATACATATTCTTTAAGCTTACTAAACGGAATAATTGACTTTGCCCCGGGCTTACCACTTCGCCCTGCTCGGTAAGTACTTCGTCTATAATACCGCTAAAAGGTGCTCTTACAATAGTTTTATCCAGTTGTGACTGTAATCTTTTTACTGAATTCTGCATAGATTCGTAATTGGTTTTAGCTTCTAAATACTGCATTTCAGATCCAATATTTTGTTCCCATAAACGCTTCTGGCGTTCAAAAGTGGTTTTGGCTAAAGTAGCCTGGGTTTCCAATTGAGCCAATTCGCTTGAAAGTCCGCCGTCATCAATTTTAGCAAGTACCTGTCCCTTATTTACCTGTTGGCCTTCTTCTACCCGAAGATCTTGTAGAATTCCTGAAAATTCAGAATAAATTACAATGTTTTCATCGGTAGCTACATCGCCCTGTACTTCGGCATAATGTTTAAATAGGGTGTCGTTAATTTGTTGAATTTCTACCAGGTCTAAACGCCGGGTTTTGTCTAAACGGTCTATGGCCTGATCCAGTTTGTCTAACTTCTGGGTAAGATCACTTTGTTGCTGACTTAATTCAGATTTCTTAGCTCTAATTTCGGCAAGATCTTCATTTTCTATAATTTCTTCTACAGATTTTCCCTCCTCATTACTTCCGCAGGAAAGCAATAAAAGTGGAATACTTAATAAAACAGCTAACTTTTTCATTCTTAATATTTGATGGGTATATTTAATCTTCATTGTTATATTTTCTGGTATCCAATAGGTTTTCTAATTCTACCTTGGCAGTTATTACATCCAGCATAGATTGCAAAAAGTCTTGCTGCGCCTGGTAAAGTTGGCGTTGTGCTTCGCTAAGCTCAAAACTGCTGGCAATTCCTTCAAAAAATTTAATTTGATTTTTATTTTCTATCCTTTCGGCCAGTTCAAGGTTTTTCTTCTGGGCCTGGTAGTTTTCAAGGCTAAATTCGTAATCACTTTTAGCTGAATTTATTTGGCGTTTTACTTCATTTTCAGTTTGTTCCAGTTCTATCATTGCCTGTTCGTAGGCAATTTGTTTTTGCTGAGTTCTGGAGTTTCGCATACCGCTGCTGAAAATTGGGATATTTAGGCTCACCCCTAAAATAGATTGGCCAAAGTATTCCTGGTCCTCATCAAAAAAGGTAAACTCCTGGCTAAAGCCCTGAACACCATAATTTAGAAATCCGCTTAAAGAAGGCAGCGCTTTAGATTTTTCCAATTTCACTTCTATTTCCCGGGAATCGGCAGTATTGGCGGCAATACGATAATCTATATTTTCTTCTACCGGAATTTCTTCCTGTAAAAGTTCCAAATCAAAATATTGCATTGCTAAAGTGTCTAATTCTTCGGTTAGATTCACCGGTATTTCTACCGGAATCCCGAGTGTTAGATTAAACATTTCGTAAGCGATATCTCGCATTCGTTTACTTCTGCTTAAGTTATTTTTTAGATTAATCAAAGTGATTTCCAGCTGTTCTACATCTTCCTGTTCGGCGAGCCCATTTTGATAGATCTCGTTGGTTTCATCGTAATTCTTCTGAACGTTTTCAACGTTTTTTTGAAGAATAGCTACGTTTTCTTCCGCCAGTAAAACATTTCCGTAGGCATTAATTACGGCTTTCTTTATTTCGAGATCGGTTTTTGTTTTGGCATTTTCAGAAATTTGAAGCAAAGTTTTAGCCGATTGAATTCCTACAATATAAGAGCCGTCAAAAATTAACTGGTTCCAGGTGGCAGTGGCATTTACGTTGTGCTTTGTGCCAAAAGTAACGGGGATAAATTCGCCTCGTTCTCCTCCTACAATTTCGGCGGGAAGTAATTGCACGGGGAGGTTTAAATTGTTTTGGTAATCGCCGGTGGCACTTACCTGGGGTAATCCCTGGGCAATAATTTCCCATTTTTGCTTCAGGGCAATTTCAACATCTTTTTGCGCGTTTATTGAAGAATAATTATTCTCCAGGCCAAACTGTATAGCTTCTTCCAGTGAAAAACTGTAATCTTCCGGAGTTTCCTGAGCTATACTGCTTAGCGAAATCAGTAAAATTAGCAGGTATCTAAATTTCATTTTTTTGCTTGTTAGTTTTAATTAATCCTTCAAGGGTATTTAAACCTTTTTGGGTACAAATGGAGTTGAGGTGATATCTTAAAAAATAGTCCATCAATTTTGCATTGCTGTATTCGTCTTCTGGAAAGAGGTTTTTATCTTTTATACCCAGCATTCCTACAAAGTAAATTCTGCTTACAAAAGATATAGGAATGTCTCCTTTATAATGACCGGTAGTAATGCCTCGTTCCAGGTTGTCTATTACAATACGCTGTACAATTTCAAATTGTTTGTCCCTAAGTGGGTAATAGACCTCGGGATAATACTTTTTTAGCTGAAATTGAGGGGAACTCTTTTCATTTTTCAGCATTTGCATGGCATACTTTTTCATCTCGTAAGATTCTACAATAGGATTTAATTTTTTAGCGCTAAGAATGCTAATTCCCTGCTCAATTTCTTTAATTAAATACTCTACTGTAGCCTTCACTAACTTGGTTTTTGTGCTAAAATGTGCGTAAATGGTTTTCTTTGAGATAGCCATTTGTTGCGCAATGTCATCCATCGTTACACTTTTAAAACCGAGTCTTAGAAAGAGGTCTGCGGCATTTTTTAAAATATCTTCTTTCACTTTTTCTGTAATTTCGTGCAAAACTAAAGCAAGGAAACTTAAAAAACAACAAAAGTTTCCTTAGTTTTTAGTAATTTAACTTCTCTTATAGAATTTGAAGTACGCTCAATTATGTATTTTAGCCGGAAAATTTTTTGGTATGAAGTCTGTTGCTGAATATAGAGAAGCTTTCCAGGAGTATTTAGATCTTAAAATGCAGGTAAGAAAGCCTGAAAATCTTTACGAACCTATGAAGTATATTCTGGGTTTGGGGGGTAAACGCTTAAGGCCTGTTTTGGTACTAATGGCCACCGATATTTTTGATGCAGACTATAGAAAGGCTTTAGATGCTGCACTTGCCATAGAGGTTTTTCATAATTTCTCTTTGGTTCATGATGATATTATGGACGATGCGCCTTTAAGACGGGGCCGGGAAACTGTTCACGAACGCTGGGATATAAATACCGGGATTCTTTCTGGTGATGCCATGCTTATAAATGCATATCAGCTTTTTGAAAATTATGAAGGAGAAACTTTTAAAGAATTAGCGCGTTTATTTACCAAAACAGCTATTCGGGTTTGTGAAGGTCAGCAATATGACATAGATTTTGAAACCCGGGATGATGTTGCAATAGAAGATTATATAAGAATGATAGAATTTAAAACCGCGGTTCTGGTTGGGGCTTCCTTGCAAATGGGAGCCATAGTGGCCGGCACTTCTACGCAATGTAAAGAAGCGGTTTACGAATTTGGACGCTTGTTGGGAATTGCATTTCAGCTTCAGGACGATTATTTAGATGCTTTTGGAGATCCAGTGACATTTGGAAAACAACCTGGTGGCGATATTATTGAAAACAAAAAAACCTTTCTTTATTTAAAAGCTTTGGAAACTTCAGGAGCAAGTGAAGTCCAGCAGCTTGAGCATTTATACACGATTAATCCGGCAGAAACTTCAGGAAAAATAGAAGCGGTAAAAAATCTTTTTGAAAGTAGTGGCGCTGCAGAATTAACACGGCAGGAAATAGAAAAATATACCAATAAAGCTTTTGATGTTTTAGATAAAATTGAAATTGCTGAAGAGAAAAAAATTCCGTTAAGACAATTTGGGGAAATGCTTATGAATCGTAAGGTCTAATTTACGGCAAAATCCCAATTGAGAGATTCTTAATTTTTAGGCGGTTACACCTAATATATTTGCAAACAATAAACAATTTTTGGGACATCCTGAAGTTTCTACTATGTTAAACTTCTTATAATTCATAAGATAAATATATAGTTTGCTACCCCCTGTTTTTGCTAAAAATTGTATTTTTGCTGTGTTTTACACTCAAAAGAAACATTAGTTTCAAATTATGGATAGATTTTCATTTTTAAATGCTGCACATACGGCATATTTCGCCGAACTTTACGATCAATATCTTCAGTACCCCGATAGTGTAGAGCCCAGTTGGAGGGCTTTTTTTCAAGGTTTTGACTTTGGAATGCAACAAAACGGAGTTTCTGCGGAAACTATGGAAGAAGCTCCGGTAGATTTCCAGGATGGAGAAATTCCCGAACACGTTACAAAAGAATTTAAGGTAATTAGACTTATAGATGGTTACCGAACCCGCGGCCATTTGTTTACCAAAACAAACCCGGTAAGAGAGCGCCGTAAATATCGCCCAACCTTAGGTATTGAGAATTTTGGCCTGGAAGAAAGCGATTTGGATACTACATTTAATGCCGGGGAGATGCTTGGCATTGGGCCCAGCACGCTTCGGGATATAATAAAACATCTTGAAAAAGTTTATTGTGAATCTATCGGGATAGAATATATGTTTATTCGGAAACCTGAAGAAATTCAATGGATTCAGGATAAGCTGAATAAGAATGAGAATCATCCTAACTTTAGTGATGAGGAAAAAAAGAAAATCCTGAAGAAGTTAAATCAGGCCGTTTCTTTTGAATCATTTTTACATAGAAAATATGTAGGACAAAAACGTTTCTCGTTGGAAGGGGGAGAAAGTTTAATTCCGGCCCTGGATGCGCTTATTGAAAAAGCAGCAGATTATGGGGTGAAAGATTTTGTGATGGGTATGGCCCACCGGGGTCGTTTAAATACGCTTACCAATATATTTGGAAAAAGCGCTAAAGATATTTTTAGTGAATTTGACGGAAAGGATTACGAGCAGGATATTTTTGACGGTGATGTAAAATATCACCTGGGTTGGACATCCTGCCGACTTACAGATAACGGAAAAGGAATAAATATAAATATAGCACCAAACCCTTCGCACCTTGAAGCGGTAGGTCCTGTGGTAGAGGGTATCGCAAGAGCCAAACAAGACAGGCATTATAATGGTGATAAAATGAAAGTGCTTCCTATACTTGTGCATGGTGATGCCGCTATTGCAGGTCAGGGAGTGGTTTACGAATTAGTACAAATGGCTAAGCTTGAAGGCTATCAAACCGGCGGGACCATTCATGTGGTGATAAATAACCAAATTGGATTTACTACCAACTATTTAGATGCACGATCCTCAACATATTGTACCGATGTTGGAAAAGTAACTCTTTCTCCGGTATTGCACGTAAATGCCGATGATGCTGAAGCCGTAGTTCACGCAATTTTATTTGCCTTAGATTTTAGAATGAAGTTTAAGCGTGATGTTTTTATAGACCTATTAGGTTATAGAAAATACGGGCATAATGAAGGTGACGAACCTAAGTTTACACAGCCTAAACTATATAAAGCCATCGCTAAGCATAAAAATGCAATGTATATTTATGCCGAAAAGCTTAAGTCGGCAAATATTATAGACGACGATTACCTTAAAAAACTGGAAGAAGAGTATAAGGCAGATTTGGAAGAGAATCTAGAAGATTCCAGAAAAGAAGAAACTACCAGGATCACACCGTTTATGTACGATGAGTGGGAAGGTTTTGATAATGTTCGGGAAGAAGAAATGATGAAGGAGTTTGATACCACCTATAAGATAAAGGATCTTGATAAAGTGGCTGAAGCTATTTCTAAATTACCCGAAGACAAGAAGTTTATGCGTAAGGTTAAAAAAATTATAGACTTGCGTCATCAGTTTTATTTTGAGGATAATAAGTTGGATTGGGCTATGGCCGAGCATCTGGCTTATGGTTCTTTAATGAAAGAAGGATATAATATTAGAATTAGCGGGCAGGATAGTGAAAGAGGTACTTTCTCTCACCGTCACGCTATTGTAAAAGTAGAAGATAGTGAAGAAGAGATTATTCTTCATAATAATATAGAGGGCAGAGATGGCGATTTCTTTGTGTATAACTCTCCGCTTTCAGAATACGGCGTAATGGGGTTTGATTATGGCTATGCTATGGCAAGTCCTAAAACCCTGGTTATTTGGGAAGCCCAGTTTGGAGATTTCGTAAATGGTGCGCAAATAATGATAGATCAATATATTTCTGCAGCAGAAGACAAGTGGAAATTGCAAAACGGGCTTGTGCTTTTCTTACCTCATGGGTATGAGGGCCAGGGTGCAGAACACTCTTCAGCCAGAATGGAACGTTTTCTGCAACTTTGTGCAAAAGATAATATGTATGTGGCAGATGTTACTACACCGGCCAATATGTTCCATATCTTACGTAGGCAAATGAAAGCCGGTTTTAGAAAACCATTGGTGATTTTTACTCCAAAAAGTTTGCTAAGACATTCTAAAGTAATTTCAACTAAAGAAGATTTTGCAGAGGGAAGTTTTCAGCCTGTATTAGACGATCCAAAAGCGAAAGTTAAAGACGTAAAATCTTTAGTTTTCTGTACCGGTAAATTTTATTACGATTTATTGGAATATAAAGAAGAAAACGATCGTGACGATGTGGCTTTAGTACGTGTGGAGCAATTATTCCCGCTGCCTATTGAAAAAATGAAAGAAGCAATCAAGAAATACAAAAATGCAGATGATGTAGTATGGGCTCAGGAAGAACCAAGAAATATGGGGGCTTACGGGCATATGTTATTGCATTTTGATGAAGCTAAGAACTTTAGGGTTTGTAGTAGAAAATTTTATGGCTCTCCGGCTGCCGGAAGTTCTGTGAGATTTAAAAAGCGTCACGATAAAGTGATTGCAAGTGTTTTTGACAAGAATTTAGAAGAATAAATTAATATAGAATTAAAGGTTTTCGCTTTCGCGGAAATAACAATAAAAAATAAAAACAAAGATCATGGCCTTAGAAATGAAAGTTCCTTCTCCGGGAGAATCTATAACCGAAGTTGAAATAGCCGAATGGTTAGTTGAAGACGGCGACTACGTAGAAAAAGATCAGCCAATTGCAGAAGTAGATAGCGATAAAGCTACACTGGAACTTCCGGCTGAAGCCAGCGGTATTATCACGCTCAAAGCCGAGGAAGGTGATGCTGTGGCTGTAGGAGAAGTGGTTTGTCTAATCGATACCGAAGCTGAAAAGCCCGGTGGAGGTGATGATAAAAAGGAATCTAAAGAAGATAAAGAAGAGTCTAAAGATGATTCTTCAGATAAAAAGGAAAAAGAAGATAAGGATAAGGCCGAGGCTAAAACCCAGGAAACTTCTAAATCTTCAACACCTTCTCAAAAACAGGATTCGCATGCAAAAGGGAGTCCGTCTCCTGCCGCTAAAAAAATCCTTGACGAAAAAGGCGTTGATGCTAAGGATGTTGAAGGAAGTGGAAAAGATGGCCGAATAACTAAAGAAGATGCTGTACAGGCAAAAGCTTCTATGGGGAGCCCGGGTAAAGGAAAACGCGGGGAGTCTAAGAAGAAAATGTCTATGTTGCGTAGAAAAGTAGCTTCTCGATTGGTTTCAGTTAAAAATGATACCGCGATGCTTACTACTTTTAACGAAGTAGATATGCAGCCTATCTTCAGCTTAAGAAAGAAATATAAAGAGGAATTTAAAGATAAGCACGGCGTAAGTCTTGGCTTTATGTCTTTCTTTACATTGGCCGTGGTACGTGCATTGGATCAATATCCAGGTGTGAATTCTATGATAGATGGCGATCACCAGGTAAGTTTTGATTATAAAGATATTAGTATAGCGGTTTCTGGTCCAAAAGGTTTAATGGTGCCGGTAATAAGAAATGCTGAAAATCTTAGTTTTAGAGGTGTAGAAGATGAGGTAAAACGTTTGGCTACTAAAGCCCGTGATGGGAAAATTACTGTAGACGAAATGACTGGTGGTACTTTTACTATTACCAATGGTGGTGTATTTGGATCTATGCTTTCTACTCCAATTATTAATCCTCCTCAAAGTGCAATTTTAGGAATGCACAACATTGTAGAACGTCCCGTGGCTATAGATGGTCACGTAGAAATTCGTCCTATTATGTATGTAGCGCTTTCTTACGACCATAGAATAATTGACGGGAAAGAATCTGTAGGTTTCCTTGTAGCAATTAAAGAAGCTATAGAAAATCCTGAAGAATTATTGATGGATAACGATGTAAAAAGAGCCCTGGAGCTTTAATCATTCGAAAATTTATAAAACAAAAAAGGCAGCCACACGGCTGCCTTTTCAATTTTTAAATAATAAATTAAAACAAAAATAAATTTAAGATGTTTAAAAATAAAACGCATACCACGAAGATGCTTAATATAATATAAAGGAGTTGGTCGCGAAGTTTATTTTTAGACACTACAGGCATTGCTAACATTAATTTAATCAAACTTAGCTAACAGGCGTTCGTGAATCAAGGGGATAATTCCCCTTTATAAAATTCTATTTTAAATAAAGAGCAGGAGTTTTGTAGTCTATTACAGCCTTCCCTTTCTTTAAAATATCGGCACCAATAATACCGTGAACTTTTTCGGCTTCGTGATTAATAAGAGCTTCGTTAACATGCCTTAAATCAAATAGTACCAGGTCTACTTTTTTCTTTTTCCAACCTTTTATTTCAATTCGGTTTTTTTGGGCAATTTGTGTGAGCATATTGGTGGCGCCTGCACCGGCAGCTTTAATATCACTATCTTCGGCAAGAAGTTTAAAATGTTCTACCGCTTCCAGGCCCACACAAGTGCTGGAAGCTCCTGTATCAAGGATAAAGTTTCCTTCAATATTATTAATTTTGGCTACCAATTCCAGGTGTTGGGTTTTGGTGTATTTCAGTTTTATGCGTTTAAAACCTTTTTCTTTTAGGAATTTTTTTAAAGATGACATTCTTTATGTTTTTCGCAAAGATAGGTCTTCAAAATAAATTATTTTTGCTTTTATGATTTTAACCGATACGCACATACATCTTTATAGCGAAGATTACGAAAAAGACCGTGACGAAATTATAGAAAACGCCTTTCAGCAAAATATTGAACGGTTTTTTCTTCCGGCCATAGATTCTGAAACTACCGAGGCTATGTACGAGTTGGAAGCCAGGTATCCCGAAAATGTTTTTTTAATGATGGGCTTGCATCCAACCCACGTGCAGGAGAATTATGAAGAGGAATTAATACATGTAGAAGAGCAGTTTGAAAGAAGAAGGTTTTATGCCGTAGGCGAGATAGGGATAGATTTGCATTGGGATAAAAGTACACTGGCAATTCAGCAGGAAGCTTTTAGAAGACAAATAAAACTCGCTAAAAAATACAAGCTTCCCATAGTAATTCACTGTAGGAAGGCTTTTGATGAGATTTTTGATATTTTAGAAGAAGAAAAAAGCGACGATCTTTTTGGGATTTTTCATTGTTTTACCGGAAACCTGGAGCAAGCCAAAAGAGCACTTTCTTATAACCTGAAACTCGGAATTGGCGGGGTGGTTACCTTTAAAAATGGAAAAATAGATAAATTTCTGAATGAAATTCCACTTAAAGAAATCGTTTTGGAGACCGATGGGCCGTATTTGTCCCCAACCCCTTTCCGTGGAAAGCGTAACGAACCTGAATATCTTATAAAAGTAGCAGAAAAACTTGCTGAAATATATGAAAAACCACTAGCCGAAATTGCTGAAATAACTACTCAGAATTCAAAAGATATTTTTGGGATATAAAGGCGGTTATAATTAAAATTTGTTCATTTGCCTAGCTAACACAATTTTGCGTGAAAGAATTCGAAGACATAAGGTTTTATAAGGATGAAGAGGTGCAGCCTGCCTTGCAGGAGTTCATGAGGCACCCAATGGTTAAAGCACTTTTACAGTTTACATTTCCTGATAAAACATCAGAAGAAATTGTGGCTGTTTTGGGAGAATGCCATTCCATAAGGGATTTTCAAACTAAAGTAATTTATAATTCGGTATTAAAAGTTATTGAAAAAAGTACCGAAGGACTTACTTACAATGGTTTTGAAAAATTAGATAACGATCAACCTTATTTTTATATATCCAATCATCGCGACATTATTCTGGATACTTCCTTGCTGAATACTTCTTTGTATGAGCAGGATCTTATTATGACGGCTTCAGCTATTGGAGATAATTTGGTACAAAAGCCTTTTCTCATGGCCCTCTCCCGCTTAAACAGGAATTTCCTGGTAAAACGCGGACTTAGCCCCAGGGAAATGCTTAAAAGTTCCATGGTACTTTCAGAATATATAAAACAGTTGCTCCTGGAAGAAGATAGATCGGTTTGGATGGCGCAGCGAGAGGGTAGAACCAAAGATGGTAGTGATTACACTCAACAAGGAGTGTTAAAAATGCTTGCTATGGCTAAAGGCAAAAAAAGCCTGGCCGAGTATTTTGCCGAACTAAAAATTGTTCCGGTAGCGATTTCTTATGAATTTGATCCTACAGATATTTTAAAAATGCCCGAACTTCTTGCCAAAAGAATGAAAGAAGAATATGTAAAATCGGCTAACGAAGATTTTAATTCTATTATGCAAGGAGCTCTTGGCAATAAAGGGCGTATTCATATAAGTGCTGGAAAAGTGCTTGGTAAAGAAGTTTTTGAAAAGATTGAAAATGAACACGCTTCTGTAAATGCACAGCTTAAAGCCGTGGCATCTAAAATAGATGAGCATATCTATAAAAATTACAAATTGTGGCCGGCAAATTATATTGCTTTCGATTTGTTGAAGAATTCAGAAACTTATGCCGAAAAATATTCAGATAAAGAAAAGAGGCAGTTTGAGCGCCGACTTAGCCGAAGGGTAGATGTGAAAAATTCCCTGGAACTAAACAGTTATTTATTAATGTATGCAAATCCTGTAATAAATAAAGAAGCGCTATATGAAGAAAAGAGCTAAAATCTTACTTATTTATACCGGCGGGACCATTGGTATGATTAAGGATTATGATTCTGGAGCCCTTAAAGCCTTTAATTTTGATGAATTACTACAAAATATTCCAGAGCTTAAAATTCTGGAGCACGAGATAGACACCCTAAGTTTTGACGATCCTATAGATTCCTCTAATATGAATGTGGAATGCTGGGTGAAAGTTGCTAATACAATTAATGAAAACTTTGAAACCTACGATGGTTTTGTGGTATTGCATGGCAGCGATACTATGTCTTACACAGCATCGGCGCTTAGTTTTATGTTTGAGAATTTAACCAAACCCATTATTTTTACCGGGTCACAATTGCCCATTGGAGATTTAAGAACAGACGCTAAAGAAAACCTTATTACCAGTATTCAAATTGCCGGTTTACAGAAGAATGGAAAGCCGGTTATTTCTGAAGTTGGGCTTTATTTTGAATATAAATTATATCGCGCCAATAGAACCACAAAGATTAATGCCGAACATTTTCAGGCTTTTGCTTCGTTAAATCATCATCCATTAGCTGAATCTGGTGTATATCTTTCTGTTAATTACAATGCTTTATGGCGTCCAAATCGCCGGCAAAAAACAAAATTGCACACAGGATTTAATAATGAAGTGCTTATTTTAAAGATTTTTCCGGGGATAAATGCAAAAACCGTAGAATATATGTTGTCAAAACCCGGTCTAAAAGGAGTGGTTTTGGAAACTTATGGAAGCGGAAATGCGCCCAGTGACGATTGGTTTCTGGATATTCTAAAAAGAAAAATTTCTGAAGGATTATTCGTAGTAAATGTTACCCAATGTATTGGAGGAAGCGTAGTTATGGGTCAGTACGAAACCAGTGTTCAGCTTAAAAAAATAGGGGTGGTATCTGGCAAAGATATTAGTACTGAAGCTGCGGTTGCAAAATTAATGTATCTTTTAGGAAAAGAATTGTCTCCTAAAGTGTTTAAAACTATCTTTGAAACTTCTCTTAGAGGGGAAATGTCATAAAATTAACGGCAGATGCTTGACGAAGTATATTTTTTTTCGTTATTTGGCGCACCGTTTAGAAAACTTTAAGAAAGAGAGGTGGCCGAGTGGTCGAAGGCGCACGCCTGGAAAGTGTGTATACGCCACAAGCGTATCGAGGGTTCGAATCCCTTCCTCTCTGCAATAATTATTATATTTTTATTAAAAATTTATTTTTATATCTTTAACCCTTTAACTAATTAAATTAAGACAAACAGTAATGAAAAGATTATTTTCTATTTTGGTAATCGCCGCGGTGATGGTACTTGGAGCCGGAAACCTTAATGCGGCCAATAATGTTAACACATTACCTGGTACAATTGTAAACTTTGTACAAGATGAAGAGGCTGCAGCTGCCGCAGATGAGGCAGAGGAAGAAACTCTTGGTTTTCATCAGGAACTTAAAAAACGATTTATAGAAGGTGGTCCTGCATTTATGGGGATTGTTCTTTTATGTTTAATTCTTGGTTTGGCTGTTGCCATAGAGAGAATTATCTTTTTAAACCTTTCTACAACTAACACCAAAAAATTGGCTAGAGATGTAGAAGACGCTTTAAATAGTGGTGGTGTAGAGTCTGCTAAAGAAGTTTGTAGAAATACAAAAGGACCTGTAGCATCTATCTACTACCAGGGTCTTGACCGTGCAGATGAAAGTATTGACGCGGCAGAAAAAGCTGTGGTAGCTTACGGTGGAGTACAAATGGGACAATTAGAGAAAAACGTTTCCTGGTTGTCTTTATTTATCGCTATTGCTCCTATGCTTGGTTTCATGGGTACTGTAATTGGTATGATTACCGCCTTCGATAGAATTGAAGCTGCTGGTGATATGCAACCATCTCTTGTTGCCGGAGGTATTAAAGTGGCACTTCTTACAACCGTATTTGGTTTGATCGTGGCTATTATTCTTCAAATATTTTATAACTATATTATCGCTAAAATAGATAGTATTGTAAACGATATGGAAGATGCATCTATCACTCTTATCGATATGTTGGTATCTTACAAAAACAAAAAAAGAATCTAAGACCAGATTAAATTATGACTTTACATAAAATATTAAAATATGTATCTATCGTTTTAGGCGTTGTAGGTCTTATCCTTTTGGGAAGGATCCTTGCCGAAGACGGTGATGCTATAGAGGCCTCGGCCGATTTACAGAATAGTCTGCTTACACCAATAATGTATTTGTCTTATTTCGTGTTACTGGTTGTTCTTGTATTGGTTGCAATCTTTGTGATAAAAGGTCTGTTTAAAGGAAATATTAAAAACACACTTATCGCTGTTGGTGCATTTATTGCAGTTATTGTAATTGCATACCTTGTAACCGATGGAACTCAAATGACGCTTAAAGATGGAGATATACTCTCGGCTAACGCGGCACATTGGATAAGTGCAGGTTTAGTAACATTCTATATCCTTGCTGGAATTGCAATTTTAGCAATGGTTATTTCAGGAGTTAAAAAATTAACTAAATAAGAATATGGCAAGAAGAGAAGCACCAGAGGTTAATGCCGGTTCTATGGCCGATATTGCTTTCTTGCTACTAATCTTCTTTCTGGTAACAACAACCATTGAGACAGATAGCGGGATTAGCAGGAAGTTGCCTGAATGGCAGCCTGAAGAACAGGATCCGCCGGTAATTAAAGAACGAAACATCTTCCAGGTACTGGTTAATGCAAATAACCAATTACTTGTAGAAGATGAGGAGATGGAGATTGAGGAATTAAGACAGGCAGCTGTAGAATTTCTTGACAATGGAGGAGGAACAGGCGAAGAGGCTTGTGACTTCTGCCAGGGAGCCGGAGACCCAGCTTCTTCTGTTAACCCAACGAAAGCTATAATTTCTTTGGTAAATAACAGGGGAACCGAGTATGGGACTTATATCGCGGTACAAAACGAACTTGTAGCGGCTTATAACCAACTTAGAGATAGGGAAGCCGAACGTTTATTTGGTACTAGCTTTACAGCAATGGAAGCCAGGTATAACGACTCACGTACAAGCGAAGGTGATAAAGAAACTTTGAAGGAGAGAATTGAACTTATTAAAGATATGATCCCTCAAAAGCTTTCTGAAGCCGAGCCTACGAGTTAATAACCTTAATATAAAACTTAAATTTAAGACTTAATTATGTCTAAATTCAAAAAGAAAAAGAGCGAAGGGCAACCAGCCATTAGTACAGCATCCTTACCAGATATTGTATTTATGTTACTGTTCTTCTTTATGGTTGTTACCGTGATGCGTCAGAATACTTTAATGGTTGAAAATAAACTTCCATTCGCTGATCAGGTTGAAAAACTGGATAAGAAGGATCTTGTAATGTACATTTACGCCGGTAAACCCAGCCCACGCTACCAGGAAAGATTTGGTAGTGAGGCAAGGATTCAGTTAAATGATAAGTTTGCCAGTGTTGGCGAAGTACAACAATTCATTTTTGCTGAAAGGGAAACTAAGCGTGAAGAGTTAATACCATATCTTACAACTGCCTTGAAGGTAGATGAAGAAACGAATATGGGATTAGTTTCAGATATCAAACAAGAATTGAGAAAAGCTGAAGCTCTTAAAATTAACTATACCACTAAAGAAGGTGACGCACTGCAAAATATGCAATAATTACCAATAGGTATTTTTTCAAAACTGTATAAACATCCTGTCAAAATTTAAATATTTGGCAGGATGTTTTTTTATCTTTAAACTCAATATAGCCGTGGTTTAAAATGAATAGAATATACTACCTTGTTTTCTTCTTTATATTTTTTTCTACGCCGCTATTGGCCCAAACCGAAGAAGAAATTAGTTTAAAAAGCATCCCAGACTCCGTTCCGGTGGTAATAGATAGTTTGTATCGGGAAGATCAGTTTTACGTAGGGCTCACCTTTAATTTAATAAGCAACAAGCCTGAAGCTATATCCCAATCTGGATTTTCCGGTGGTATTCACGCCGGATTTACAAGAGATTTCCCCATAAATAAACGTCGAAATATCGCTATTGCAGCTGGTTTAGGTTGGTCTTTGAATAGTTATAGTCATAATTTATTTATAGGGGAAGATGATAACGGAGAAACCACCTTTAGAAGCTTAACACGAGACGTTGATTATAGTACAAACCGCTTTACTGCACAATTAATTGAAGTTCCCCTGGAGTTTCGTTGGCGTACTTCCACTCCAGAAACTTATAAATTTTGGAGAATTTATACCGGATTAAAATTCGGTTATATCTATCATTTTAGGAGTAATTTTGTACAACCAGATAATCAGGTGGTTCAAACTGATGTGCCCGAGTTAGATCGTTTCCGGCTGGGAGCAACCTTTACTTTTGGTTATAATACTTTCAATTTTCATGTTTATTACAGCCTTAATTCCTTTTTTCCTGAAGCTCGTTTAAATGAAGAGACTATAGATATTTCGGTCTTTAGGGTTGGACTTATGTTCTATATTCTATAACCAGAAATACAAAACCAAAGACTGCGGAATTACCCCACAGAATAAACCAAGCAAAAGTTCATTATAGGTGTGTGCTTTGTAATATAGCCTTGAAGAAGCAGTAATACCCAGCATGAGAATTAAAAAACTAATGGTGTAAGTTAAGTTTAATTGAAAGTTGAGGCTTACACCTATTAAGAATATTATAAGCCCGCTAAGCGCCATTATATGTAAACTTGCTTTTAACCGGAATAATACTAGAGTAAAGGCCAGTAAAGTGGAAAAAAGAATACCTACAAAAAAATAATATAATGCGGCATAATTATAGGCATTCAAAATCTGGTTGAGCACCATGGTGATTAAAATGGCAAAGAAAAGCAAAGGCCATCTACGCTCGCGTACATCTTCTAAAAAGATTGATTGAGCCTTCCCCAGGTTTTTAAGCAAAAAGTAAAATACAACGGGAATAAATACGGTTAAAATTGCAATGGCGAGAAGTTTTGCCTGCATTACGCCCGGCGGAAAAAATCTCGGTGTAAATAAAAAATAAAGTAAACTCCCTGCTAGCGGTATCCAAAGCGGATGAAATATAAAGGAGGCGCTTTTTAAAAGGAATTTCATTAAATTTCTTTTCGCAATCTTGCAACCGAAATATCTAATTGCTCCCTGTATTTTGCTACGGTACGTCTGGCAATTGGATAACCTTTATCTTTTAAAACCTTAGCGAGCTTCTCATCGGTAAGCGGTTTTCGCTTGTCTTCTTCTTCAATAGACATCTCCAGGATTTTTTTAATCTCCCGGGTAGAAACATCTTCTCCCTGGTCGTTTTTCATAGATTCAGAGAAGAATTCTTTTATAAGTTTTGTTCCGTAAGGAGTATCAACATATTTACTGTTGGCTACACGGGAAACGGTAGAGACATCCATTTCAATCTCATCGGCGATATCTTTTAAAATCATTGGGCGTAAATTTCGCTCGTCGCCGGTAAGAAAATATTCTTTTTGATAGTTCATAATAGAACTCATCGTAACCATTAAGGTTTGCTGTCTTTGTTTTATAGCTTCAATAAACCACTTTGCAGCATCCAGTTTCTGTTTTATAAACATCACCGCATCTTTCTGCGCTTTTGTTTTTTCCTTAGATTCCTTGTAACCCTTCAGCATATCGCTATAATCACGAGAAACGTGCATTTGTGGTGCATTTCTTCCATTTAAGCTAAGTTCTAAATCGCCATCTACAATTTTAATGGTAAAATCTGGAATTACGTGTTCTACCATTCGGGTGTTTCCTGAATAAGAACCGCCGGGTTTTGGATTTAAATGTTCAATAACATCTATGGCTTCCCGTAATTCATCTTCAGAAATATCGTGTCTAGAAAGAATTTTGGTGTAATGTTTTTTGCTGAATTGATCAAAAGATCTTTCCAGTATGTCTTCAGCCATTTCTACGCCTTTTGTAGGCTCTTTGCGTCTTAATTGAATAAGTAGACATTCCTGAAGCGATCTGGCACCTACGCCGGCTGGATCAAGTTCCTGCACCTTTTTCAGCACTTTCTCTACCGCAGCTTCATCTGTATATATATTCTGGGTAAAAGCCAGGTCGTCTACCACGTCCTGTAGTTCTCTTCTCAAATAACCACTTTCATCTACACTACCTACTAAAAAAGCGGCAATTTGTTCTTCGGTTTCATCAAACCTAAGCGTACTTAATTGCGTGGTTAAATATTGTGTAAACGAAGTTCCCGAAGCGTATGGCACACTTTTCTCATCATCGTCTGCGCTGTAATTATTTGCCTGTAACTTGTAATTAGGGACTTCATCGTCGCTTAAATACTCATCAACATCAATTTCAGCTTCTATAGATTCGGTTCCTTCATCTTCTCGCTCTCTATCACTATAATCGTCTTCATATTCCTCATATTCATCCTTGGTTTCCACCTTACCATCTTCCAAAGCCGGATTTTCTTCCAGCTCCTGTTTTATACGCTGCTCAAAAGCCTGCGTAGGAAGTTGTATAAGCTTCATCAGCTGGATTTGCTGGGGGGAAAGCTTTTGGGATAATTTGAGATTTAATTGCTGTTTAAGCATATATTATTTTCCTTTACTCACCTGCGGGTGAGATTTATTCTATTTTAACGCAAGGTCAAAACAATTGTTGTTTACTACAAAAATAAGCAAAACAATGCGACACAGCCTTTGGCATAGTAAATGATTGTGGTAAAATTTTGTTAAGTATTCTTAGAGAAACTCTTAATTTCTCTGAATTTCTTCGGAAGCGGAAGTTCTAAATTCAAATTATTTTTATTCACAGGATGTATAAATCCAAGCCCGGTGGCTGCTAGAAATAAGCCACCTTTTTTTATGATTTTTGAAGGTTTACCATAAAGTTTATCGCCCACAATTGGATTTCTATGTTTTGCAAGATGAATTCTTATTTGGTGGGTTCTACCGGTTTTAGGAAAAGCTTTAACCAGGCTAAAATCTTCGTTTTTAAGCTGAAAATGTTCTAGAACCTCAATGTGGGTTTCCGCATCTTTTTCTTCAATTTTATCGTTTAAAATAACTGAAGCAGAAAGACTTCCAAAGACAAGCGCAACATAACTTTTTTGAATCTTTTTTTCTTCAAATAACCTGTTTAAATCTACCTGCACCGCTTTGTTTTTAGCAATAAGCAATAAACCCGAAGTTGGATTGTCTAAACGGTGAACGGGTAGGGGAGCCGGTAGTGCATCTTTGGCTTTAGATTCATTTAAATTAAAACCTAAAGCATTCTCAATAGTTTTAAAGTAATTTCCGCTGGTGGGAATTCCGGCTGGTTTATGAATAACCGCCAGGTAATCATCTTCAAAAATCACTTCCAGTTTTAAAGTGAATACTTTTCTTACTGGATTTTCGGATTCAAGCAATTCCAGTTTTTGACCTTCTTTAATCCAGTCTGAAGTTTTTGCGGGTTGCCTGTCTAAAAGGATAAGTTCTTTTTTTAAAGCCTTCTTAAGCGAGCTTTTGGTGGGAAGGGAAGCAAAGATAGAAACCGCATATTCTTGTAACCTGATTTTTTCAGTTATTACGGGAACAATATGCGTTTCTCTAATTTTCAATGGTCAGGTGGTTATTATAAACTAAAAGCTTTCGTCAAGCTGAACTGGTTTCAGCTTCTAACATGATGCAAATTTTTAATCAAATTAGATCCTGAAATAAATTCAGGACGGGACATAGACAAGAATAAAAAAACCTCACAAGTTTTGAAAGCCTGTGAGGTTTTTAAAATATCTTAAAACTCAGCGTTACCGGGGAATCTTGGGAATGGAATTACATCCCTGATATTTCCCATTCCGGTTACGAATTGTACCAGTCTCTCAAACCCAAGTCCGAAGCCACTGTGAACACAGGTTCCAAACTTACGAGTATCAAGGTACCACCACAATTCTTTTTCGTCTATATTTAATTCCTTCATTTTATTTTGAAGCACGTCTAAACGCTCTTCCCTTTGTGAACCGCCAACAATTTCTCCAATTCCTGGGAAAAGTATGTCCATTGCTCTTACGGTTTTACCGTCTTCGTTAAGACGCATATAAAAAGCTTTAATATTTGCGGGATAATCGAATAAAATTACCGGGCATTTAAAATGTTTTTCAACTAAAAAACGTTCGTGTTCACTTTGCAGATCGGCGCCCCATTCTTCAATAATATAGTTGAACTTCTTCTTTTTATTGGGCTTTGAATTTTTAAGAATTTCGATAGCTTCAGTATAACTAACTCTCTTAAAGTTGTTATCTATTACAAAATGAAGTTTCTCCAATAATCCCAATCCGCTGCGGTCTGCTTTTGGTTTGGCTTCTTCTTCAGCTTTAAAACGTTTGTCTAAAAACTCAAGGTCGTCCTGGCAATGATCTAAAATATATTTAAGTACATATTTTATAAAATCTTCAGCTAAATCCATATTGCCGTCCAGATCACAAAAAGCAACTTCAGGCTCTATCATCCAGAATTCGGCTAAATGGCGGGAAGTATTAGAATTTTCAGCTCTAAATGTTGGACCAAAAGTATAGATCTGCCCAAGTCCCATCGCGTAGGCTTCACCTTCCAGTTGTCCTGAAACCGTTAAATTAGTCTCTTTTCCGAAGAAATCTTCACGAAAATCTATACTGCCATCTTCATTCTTTGGCGGGTTTTCCATATCTAAAGCGCTAACTCTAAACATTTCGCCGGCACCTTCGGCATCACTTCCCGTAATAATTGGAGTGTTTACATAATGAAAGTTATTTTGCTGAAAATAACTATGCACGGCAAAAGACAGTTTAGATCGCACACGCATAATGGCGCCAAAAGTATTTGTGCGCACACGTAAATGTGCCTGCTCTCTTAGTTTTTCCAGGCTGTGTCGCTTTGGTGAAAGAATGGTAAGTTTTACTTCTTCGGGATTTGCATCGCCAAGAATTTTAAACTCTTTTACCTCAATCTCAACTCGTTGCTGATTTCCCTGGCTTTCAACCAAAGTTCCTTTTACAGAAACGGCAGCACCAACGGTGATTCTTTTAAGCTCGTCCTGGTCAAAATTCTCAAAATCTATTACACATTGCAGGTTGTTAATGGTAGAACCATCGTTTAAGGCAATAAAGCGATTGCTCCTAAAAGAACGAACCCAGCCGTTCACCTCAAATTCCTGTAGAAATTGATTGCTGTCTAATATTTCAGCAATTTTTGCTTGTATCATTTATGTTAGATTTAGAAAAAACAAATATAATTTATCCGTCTCAGCCTGCAAAGCAAGCCGGTTTTTATTAATCACTCAAGGAGGTTAATTCCCCAAGCGCTTTGTTGATTATCTTTCTGAATTTTTAGATTCCTCTTTTTCAATTTCAGCTTCGTCTTCTTCGGTTTCAATAATCTTCATTGCGGGTTCTTTCATAACTTCTTTGTTGGCAATATTTTTCTCTAAGGAAAACAATAAAGAAGGAAGTAATAATAAATTAGCCAGCATTGCGAAAAGTAAGGTTGCTGAAACGAGACCACCAAGAGCTACAGTTCCCCCAAAACTACTAATCATGAATACCGAAAACCCGAAAAACAGCACAATAGAAGTATAAAACATACTAACTCCTGTTTCCCGTAGCGCCGCGTAAACCGAACGTTTAATTTTCCAATTATTAGCTTTTAGTTCCTGCCTGTATTTTGCTAAAAAGTGAATAGTATCATCTACCGAAATCCCGAAAGCTATACTAAATACCAGGATTGTAGAAGGTTTTATAGGAACACCTAAAAAGCCCATCATTCCTGCAGTTACCAGCAAAGGTAGGAGGTTAGGAACCAGGGAAACAATAATCATTCTAAACGATCTAAACATCCAGGCCATAAATATTGCAATTAATAAAATGGCCAGGGAAAGCGAAATAATAAGATTTTTTACCAGGTAATTGGTTCCTTTTTGGAAGATAAAAGCTTTACCCGTCATGGAAATTTCGTAACGTTCCTGGGGGAAAATTTTATTGATTTGGGGCCAGAGGTCTTCTTCCAGTTCTTCCATTTTATCGGTTCCCACATCTTTCATATAAGTGGTAATTCTCGCATACCTTCCCGTACTGTCTATATAAGAAGTGAGTAAATTTTCATTTGAAGAAAATCCTTTGGTGTACGGCATAATAAAGTTTTGTTCCTGCGAACTTGGTAATTGATAATATTGGGCATCGCCGTTATAAAACGCCTGTTTAGAATATTTTACCAGCCGGGTTATGGAAATTGGCTGAGAAAGTTCAGGAATTTCAGCCAGATGATTTTCCAGTTCTTCCATGCGTTTAAGGGTAGCAGGTTTTAAAACACCATTTTTTCGTTTAGTATCTACAAGAATTTCTAAAGGCATCACCCCGTCAAATTCTTCTTCAAAGAATTTAATATCCTGGAAGAATTCAGCTTCTTCGGGCATATCTTCTAATAAACTGCCTGAAATTTTTATAGTGTAAATTCCTATAATACTCGCTACTAAAAGAATAATAGAGGTAATATAGATGCTGATGCGGCGGTGTCTCACCATTTGCTCCATCCAGTTTACAAAACCACCAATCCAGCGCTTGTTAAGGTGTTTTAGATGCTTGCGCCTGGGCAAATTCATATAACTGTAAATAATAGGAATTATCAACAAGCTTAGAATAAATATGGCGACGATATTAATTGAAGCTACAATACCAAATTCCTTTAGCAGCGTGCTATCGGTTAAAATGAAAGTGGCAAAACCAGATGCGGTGGTAATATTGGTCATTAAAGTGGCATTTCCCACTTTGGTAATTACTCTTTGGAGCGATTTTGCCTGGTTCCCGTGTTTTTTTATTTCCTGTTGATATTTGTTGATCAGGAAAATACAGTTGGGAATTCCTATAACAATAATTAATGGCGGGATAAGCGCAGTAAGTACCGTGATTTCATAATTAAACAAGCCTATTACCCCAAAGGCCCACATTACCCCAATGCAAACCGTAATCATAGAAATAATCGTGGCTCGAATTGACCTGAAAAAGAAGAAAAATATAAGCGAAGTTACCCCAAGTGCTGCGAGAATAAATAGCCCTATTTCATCAATTATATTCTGGGAATTCAGGGTTCTTATGTAAGGCATTCCAGAGACTTTTACGTCTATGCCTGTTTTTTCTTCAAAATTAGCAATAAGGGGTTGCAGCTCATCTATAACAAAGGTTTTCCGTTCTTTAGAATTAACGATCTCTTTATTTAAATAAATAGCCGATTGTAAAGTGTTGGAATGTGAACTATAGACCAGGTTTTCATAAAATGGTAACTCATTGTAAAGTTGATCCTGATATTGCTGAAGTTCTTCCTCGGTAGGATTATCTTCGGTAATAAAAGGCACCATCTCAAATCGGCTGGGATCTTCGAACTTTTTTAATTGCTGAAGATTACTAACTGAAATTGCATAATCTACCGCAGGGTAGGCTTCTAAAGTTTTGGTAAGCTCTTTCCACGCTTCAAAATTTTCTGGTTTAAAGAGTGTTGAATCTTTTACGCCAAGCAAAACCAGATTCCCTTCTTCTCCAAATTTATCCAGAAACTCATTATAGGCAATATTGTCTTCGTGATCGTCTGGTAAAAGGTTGGCTTCGGTATAAGAAAAACGCATATTTTTCCACTGTGTGGAAAGAAATACCGTAGTGGCGATAATAAGTAAAAGTATAATAATCCTGTTCCGCAAAATTAATCGCGCAATTGAGTTCCAGAATCCGAAACTAAAAATCTTGGCCATGGGAAGTTTTTAAGCGAGCGCAAAGGTATAAAAAGGAAGCCTATTTAATGCTGTTTAAACTCCTAAAGTAGCTCAGGATTAAATATCTAAATGAAAAGTGAATTTAAATGCGAAATTTTCATCAAAAGTAGGCAAACTATAGGGGCCATAGCGGTAGGCTGCTCCCAGGCCAAAACCTACAAGTATTTTTTGTAGTTCTATTCCAAATTCATGATAACCCTGTTCTAAACTTTTAAACGGAATACTATGCCTTTCGGGATGGCTAATATCTCCAATGGCGTGGCGGGAAATAAATACAAGCTCTGGCTGAATTAACCTGTGAATATTTATGGGTCTTAATTGATGTTTTATATGTAACATAGCCTGCTTATCGCTAAAAAACTCGTTATAAAACATGGTTTCAAAACTGCGTCTACCTGCTACTGAAAACCGCCTAAGGATGCCATTGCGCCTGGGACTGTTTGGTAGGGAATGAAACAAATGCGT
The DNA here is from genome assembly GCF_017579965.1 of Salegentibacter sp. BDJ18. Classification (NCBI taxonomy): domain Bacteria; kingdom Pseudomonadati; phylum Bacteroidota; class Flavobacteriia; order Flavobacteriales; family Flavobacteriaceae; genus Salegentibacter; species Salegentibacter sp. BDJ18. The sequence goes on along the minus strand of NZ_JAFLQX010000003.1, from coordinate 4,627 downwards.
AAGCGGAACTTCGCCTGTGGCATAATTGCCTTCCAGGATAATTTCGGTTCGGGATTGGTTAAGTCTTTTTATTTCGTGTTCTACCAAAAGCCCAAATTTGGTATAATCAAAATCGCTTCCGCCAATTCCAGAAATTCCTTTAGTGATTTGGCCCGTAAACTTGGGGTAACCTTTTTCTATTAATTTGGTAGCATTTGGCGTTTTTAAAAATTTAGCAAATGGCCTCCATAAAAATGAAAATGTAGCTTCAGAAAGCGTGTATTCAGAAAATTCCTGGCCGTTTAGCAAAAAGCTGTAATCTCGAATTTGATAAATATCGCTTTTAGACAACCGAAGTTCAGTTTTAAAATCAGACCCGAATCTATGGGTTAAACCACTGCTTAACGTGCGATGTTCGTAGAAAAAATTAATATTTACAAAGCGTGGTTCTATAATAGAAAAATCGTTTTTGCCCTGTAGATAATTAAAACTTCCGGTTTCAACAATATCGCGGGTGTAGTTGAATTTAAGATCGGTTTCGGTAGCTTTATTTAAATGAATTGAGGTCCCGAGGTTATACTTAAATACTTCATCTTTGGTGCCATATACCAGGTAGCCGTTTAAACTAAATTTTTTTGATAATTGTTCATTAGTCTTCCCGCCAAATCCCAGGCGAATGCCTTCGTAGTTATTGAATTTAAAGAATTTACCAAGATCAAAATCCCAAAATCCTACCGGATAATAACCTGTAGCAATAGATTTTTGAAAGCTTATTTTTTCTTCAACTTCTTTTTCCTTAATAAGTCTTTCTGCTCGTTGGCGACTTAGCTTGTTTTGTGGGCTTAAAATTTCGGTTCTGTTTTCTTTCCAAAAATTATCTTCTCGGGAATTCGCATCAGCATTAACCAAAATTTCAGCTGGGGTTTCTAAGCTCTCTTCAGAATTCAGCTGAATATCAAAATTAGTGCTGGTTACATTTAAAAACAGGTTGGGATCACCTCTTCCCGGGGCAAGAATATTATTTAGAATAGATTCCTTCTTCTGAAGCGTCCCTGCAGCAATAACTCCGCCAAAAACCGAAATCGCCTGGTCCCCATTTCCTGGTCTAATGGTGATTTTTTGAGTTTTTGGAAACCATAAATTTTCGTCTGGGAAATATTCGTATTCCTGATCTATTTCTAGTTTTATAGCGCCCAAAAGCTGGGCTTTTGCCTGCTGTATGGCGTATGTCTTGGTATCTAAATAAAGCACCCCTTCTAAGCCCGCTACGGCACGTTGCCTTTTAGGTTTAAAATAAATTACATAAGCGGGGCGGGAAGTTGTAGTGGTATCTAAAATTTTAAACGAATAATTTCTGAAAGCAGAATTTTGCAAGGGCGCGGCATAATCGGTTTCAAAAATTCTAAAATCTTTATCGTAGAGTGAAAATGGATTTACCGAAAGCGATAAAATCTCATAAACAGGGTCTTCAAATCCGGCGGTTTGTAAAGCTTGGACTTCTTCTTTTAAACCTTCTGCCTTGGAAAAATAAAATCTTGAAACTTTTTCTGAAAAATAACTTGCAGCCGAATTTATTATGGCACCAATTTCGAGATTGGTGCTATCGCTCGCCATTTCCAATGTGGCGGTTTCATTGTCTACAATAAATTTATTATAGTTTTTAAAATTGAATTTTTGCAGTTTTTCTTCAGGATCGTTTTCGGGCTTTCGGGCGATTGCTTTTTCAATTATTGCATTCGCTTTATTTTTTCCTGATGAAATAGTTACAGCATCAAGACTTTCAATTTTAGGAGTCAATTTTATTCTTACAAATTCTACATCTTTTGAAACTTTGAAGTTTTGCGTTTCAAAACCCACATAAGATATACTAAACTGGGTTTCATTTTTTGTAAGCGTAATTGAAAAACTGCCGTCTATTTTGCTTAAATCTTCTTTGTCACCATAGGTTATTTTAGCGTAGGCGAGGGGATCGCCGGTTTGTTCGTTTACAATTCTTCCTCTTAGTTCTTGCTGAGCAAAAACATTAAAGGAAAAAAACAGAAAAATAAGCAATAACAGAGAACGCATAGGTTTTTCTGAATTATGAACAAATTGATTAATCACTAAAATAAAAAAGACTGTTTGAGAAACTTATTGTCGTCAAGCTTTACTTTCCCTACACTTCGGGAGTATTCAGCTTCCAGTTTAGATACTGAAACCAGTTCAGGATGACGATTTTAAAATTCTTCAAACAGCCTCTAAAATAACAAGAGAAAATGACTTTCTATTATATAGTCATAATTTCTTTTTCCTTGTTTTCCAAAATAGAATCTATACGGGAAATGTGGGCATCAGTCAATTCCTGAACCTCATTTTCAGCATCCCTAAGTAAATCTTCAGAAATATCAAGTTTCTTCAATTCGTTGTTGGCTGATTTTCGGTCGTTTCTTACTCCAATTTTGGCATCTTCCGCTTCAGCTTTTGCCTGTTTTGTAAGTTGCTTACGGCGCTCTTCAGTTAAAGGTGGTACATTTATAATTACACTCTCACCGTTGTTCATTGGATTAAAACCAAGGTTTGCCAGCATAATTCCTTTTTCAATATCTTTAATCAGGCTTTTTTCAAAAGGCTGAATAGATATAGTTCGGGCATCTGGTGTATTCACATTGGCAACCTGTTGAAGCGGGGTTTGAGCTCCATAATATTCTACCATTACACTTCCAAGCATTGCCGGGTTGGCTTTACCTGCCCGAATGTTTTGCAATTGTTTCTTTAAATGTTCAATTGCCTTGTCCATATTTTCCTTGGCGGTGTCTATAATAAATTCAATTTCGTCTTCCATTTTTAAAAAATATTAGTTGAGCGTAAATCTTTATAAATTAACTTTTGTACCTATTCTTTCTCCGGTCACTACTTTTAAAAGATTTCCGGGGGTATTCATATCAAAAACAATTATTGGGAGTTCATTTTCCTGGCTTAAGGTGAACGCGGTGGTATCCATCACTTTCAGACCTTTTCTAATTACATCGTCAAAAGAAATAAAATCGAATTTTGTAGCTTTTTTATCCTTTTCAGGGTCGGCATTGTAAATTCCGTCTACACGGGTTCCTTTTAAAATAACATCGGCGTGAATTTCAATAGCGCGTAAAACTGCAGCAGAATCTGTGGTGAAATAAGGATTTCCAGTTCCGCCTCCAAAAATTACCACGCGGCCTTTTTCTAAATGGCGCATAGCTTTTCTTCTAATAAAAGGTTCAGCAACTTCATTGATCTTTATAGCTGATTGTAACCTGGTTTGAACTCCGGCATCTTCCAGCGCACTTTGTAAAGCTAAACCGTTAATTACGGTGGCAAGCATCCCCATATGGTCTCCCTGCACCCGGTCCATTCCTTTACTTGCACCGGCAACTCCTCTAAAAATATTTCCGCCGCCTATAACAATGGCTACTTCTATTCCTTTATCGGTCACTTCTTTAATCTCCTCGGCATATTCTGCCAGGCGATCGGGATCTATGCCATATTGGCGTTGTCCCATTAATGCTTCTCCCGATAATTTTAAAAGTATTCTTTTGTAATGCATAGCCTTTTTGTAGTGATTGGTGCAAATATAGGTAATATCTTAAATTGTAAAATAACATATTCACAATCAATCTTCCGCTAATTACCAATTTTTTTATTGGAGTCTAAGTTTCATTTCAGTTAAAATTCTTTGAGTTTATTTTAAAATGTCAAGTCTTAATTGAAAATACAAATGGCGAGGTTTTTGCTATCTTTGGGTTAATTAAACAGAAAAGAAAATGTTAGGATATTATATTATTGCAGGGCTCATTTTTATAGTGAGTATGTATGTGAGTAATAAACTGAAGAGTAAATTTAAAAAGTACTCTAAAGTTCATTTACAAAACGGAATGAGTGGAAAAGAGCTCGCCGAAAAAATGTTAAGAGACAACAATATTACCGATGTAAAAGTAATTTCTACACCGGGAATGTTGACCGATCATTACAATCCGCAGAAAAAAACAATTAACCTTTCTGAAGGGGTTTATAGCCAAAGAAATGCTGCTGCCGCTGCCGTGGCAACACACGAAACCGGTCATGCTATTCAGCATGCTAATGCTTATAGCTGGTTAACCATGAGAAGCCAGTTGGTGCCGGTGGTAAGTATAGCCTCAAGATTTTCCCAATGGGTGATTTTTGGAGGATTAATCTTAATGGCCACTACGGCTATAGGAAGCACCGTTTTACTTATTGGAATTATCATGTTTGGAATGGGAACCTTATTCAGTTTTATAACTTTACCCGTAGAATATGATGCGAGTAAGCGCGCTTTAGCCTGGTTAGAAACCGAAAATATGGTTTCTGGACCGGAACATGAAGCTGCCGAAGATTCCCTAAAATGGGCAGCAAGAACTTATGTGGTTGCCGCGGTTGGTTCTTTAGCAACTTTGCTTTACTTTCTTAGTATTTATATGGGAAGAGATTAATATTGAAAATATTTCTTCGGAAAATTTTATAAAAGAAAACCCGCTTCAACTGAAGCGGGACACTATCCCGCAAAGTGTGTAAAGTTAAAATAACAGGGGTTGGACTTTTTAAAGTCTGACCCTTTTTTCATAGATCGTAAGGAACTGATTTAAAATAATGCCCCAGTTCCTAATTGGCATTGACC